>JAFSYK010000093.1 GCA_017449975.1 Bacteroidales bacterium | reverse complement strand
ATCAAGGACGACGTGCCGGCCATTATGGAGAGCGTCCTCAACGCCGACGTGGTATGCTGGGCCACGCCCATCTACTACTACGAGATGAGCGGCCAGATGAAGACCCTCATCGACCGCATGAACGCGATGTACCCCAAGGATTACAAGTTCCGCGACGTCTATCTGCTGACCACGGCTGCTGAAGCCGAAGAGTTCGTGCCGAAACGCGCCGAGGGTAGCCTCACCGGCTGGATCGACTGCTACGAAAAGTCCGCACTCAAAGGCCATATCTTCTGCGGCGGCGTGGGCGGTCCGAACGAGATTGCCGGCAACGCCAAGCTGCAGGAGGCGTATAAGATGGGGAAAAGCGTTTAAGTGACTTGCAGGAAAGGCGGCCTGCGGCAGACAGTGCTTACGAAAGCCCTATATGTTCTTGGTCTCTTACTTCTTCACAAATTCCACCCGACGGTTCTTGGCGCGGCCTTCCTCGGTGGTGTTGGGGGCTATAGGGGAGTGTGAACCTTTGCCCACGGCCGTGAGGCGCGATTTGTCGATACCCAGTTTCACTAAGGCGTCCACAATGGCTTCGGCGCGCTTCTGGCTCAGCGGGTCGTTCACGGCGTCAGTGCCGGTGTTGTCGCAGTGGCCCTGCACCTCCAAGTTGAGGTCGGGGTGCTCCTGCATCAGTTTGGCCACGCGGTTGATCTCCACGGTGGATTCTGGCTTGAGGTCGGCCTTGCCGCTCTCGAAGGTGATGGCGTAGGTCACAATCTTGCCGTCGGTGGTCAAACGGTCATATAGCGGCACGGCGCCCTGGGCGATGCGCACATTGCTCAACCCCGTGTAGCGATAGTATGCTCCGCTGGCAAAGAACAGGTAACCAGGAGCCTTCATGGCCGGCACGTTGATCATGCGCACGCCGTTTACATAGCCTTTGAAAGCCCGCTTGTTGAACGAGAAGGCGAAGTGGTTCCACTCGCCGGCAACCACCGGATTGTCTTTCTCCAGATAGTCGCTGGTTCCCGGGGTCAGCCCCAACATCTTTTCTCCACTCGACTGGCTGCTCCCGTCCGGTTTCAGCAGAGACCACGTCAAGTTGCACGACCCGTCTTCCCTGTACCAGAAACGCACATAGCTTGAAGCGTTATAATAGCTTTCGTCGCCGCGGTCGCCGAAATAAAGGTTCATTTCGAGCAATGTTCCCTCTTCGTCCCCCGTATTCATCGGGGCCACGTAGAGGTCAAACTCCACCGTGAACACCTCAGGCAGCCAATCCCATTTCTCTTTCATCAGCGGCATCACCTGTCCCAGGCCGTTGTCGGTGAACGCCAGCACATTGCGTTCCTTCTGCTGTGCGGTCTCCGCATAGCCGTCCAGCAGGTCCCATCTCAGCGGGAACTCCCCGAGTTTCTCGTGCTCAAAGTTGTCGTCGAATATGATTTCGTCGCCTGGAACAAAATCGCTCTTTGCGTAGTTGTTCTCCTGAGCATTCAGTGTCATTCCGGCCAGCAGTAACAGCGCGGCCACAAACAATGATTTCTTCATGATGATAGTTTTTTCTGTTGTTTTCCCTATTATTACAAAGTGCAAAAATACAACATTTTCGGATGCTGTCGGGAAAAATCATAATGTCCAAAACATTTTCCGCCAAATATAAATTCCATCCCGCCAAATATTGTATTTTTGCGGCCTCATCATTTACCCTACACGCGCGAAGCCTCAGTGTGGGGGACAGTACAGAACAAAGAACGAATCAATATGGATAAAGAACAACAATTTTGTCAGAGCTGCGGAATGCCGCTAAACCCGGAGATCCTCGGTACCAATGCCGACGGCAGCCGAAACGAAGAATACTGCATCTACTGCTACAAAGACGGTGCGTTCACCGGCGACTTCACTATGGAGGAGATGGTGGAGTTCTGCGCACAGTTTGTGGAGGAGTACAACAAAAATACCGGTCAAAACCTCACCCGCGAAGAGTACAAGGGCGTGCTTCGTCAGTATTACCCCAACTTGAAACGCTGGCAACTGCCCGCCGACCAGCTGCCGCACGCCACCTCGCCGATCAAGCAGCAGCTTATTGATGAGGTCAACACACTGGGCATCAAGGACATGCCGCGCATCGACAACCTCTTTGTGCTGCAAGGCTCGTTCGTCAATATGGAGTACACCATCAACGGCAACATGGTGAAACTCCTCGACGACAATGCCACCTATTGGGGCAATCAGGTGGAAAAACAAGGCGCAAACGGTCGCTGCTTCGGCATCGCCTGCGACGAACATTGCATCCTCGTGAGCGAGTACGGGAAGGACGGTGCGGATGCCGAGCTGGTGGTGTTCAAGAGGAGAGGATAGTATTGCATCTATTTCGCACCACGAAAAGTCAATAGGATTTATCAATCTTATCATTTGAATCTACCTTGGATCGAATATCGATTGAATGGGGGCTTTCTTTATTCTCCAACAACCAACGACCCAAGTCATTGTCAATGTCGTATGTTAGTGCGGTTGTCCGAATGTTTTTCCTCTAATGCTCTCATTTGAATAAATAATGTGTATTTTTGCAGTCTGAAATAATAATGACCTTTACAAGAAATGAGCAAGTACGAGATACCCTTTTTAACAGCTGCGGTGCAGGCTTTCGGACAACGTTTCGCGATGACCCGACAAGCAGCATTCAACTATTTGCAAAAGCATAAAGGACTATCCTTCCTGATTGAGTTTTACGATGTGGAACATCTTCAGTCGATGGATGAAACTATAGACGATCTGCTCATTATTTGCCAACAAAACGGAGGTGTACTTGCATGAAACTATACCACGGTACAAATACTGACATTGAGGTGATAGACCTCTCCCGAGGCTTGCGACACAAAGACTTCGGCAAAGGATTCTATGCTACACCAGACAGAACAACAGCTGTACGTATGGCACAAAAACGAGCTCGACTTTTTGGAGGGGAAGCTACGTTGATAACCTACGAATTTGACGAAACGATATTGCCATCAGATTTGAAGATAAAACGATTTCCTGAAAAAGCTACTGTAGAGTGGCTTTTGTTTGTGGATGCAAATCGTGACAGAAAGAACATATCGCCCATCCACGATTACGACATCGTTATTGGCCCGATTGCTAATGATGGTGTTGTGCTGCAACTGACCAATTATCGTGAAGGTATTTATTCTCCCGAACAGGCCGCATTGTTGTTACAAGACAAATATCTTGACCAGCAATATTACTTT
>JAFSYK010000092.1 GCA_017449975.1 Bacteroidales bacterium | reverse complement strand
GTATTCCACTTCGTAGATGTTCACCGCGTTGCCGCCAGCCCAGCCACTGCCCGCCTTACGCCCTTGAGACGTAACGAGAAGGTACCTGCCGTCGCTGGAGATGTCGAGCCCCACGGAATAGGAATCGACGTCGATGTTGCACACTGTGGTGAATGTTTTTGTATCAACCACGTCGAGGGTGCTGACGTTGTTGCAGGCTGCGAAGATATAGCGTCCGTCGGGCGATATGCAGATGGTGCGCGCGCCAGTGCCTACCTTACAACTCTCCCAACCTTCGAGGCGTATGGTTTTGCTTCCCGAAGCCTGCATGGCGCGTGCCGTTTCGAGGAATTTGCTGAGGCGTATGCGCTGCACGTAGCCGCCGGCATTGATGCTGAGGTAGATCCAGCCGTTGGATATGACGATGTGGCGTACATTGTTCATCATGCCGAGTATGCGTCCGAGATATTCGCCGGTCTGTGTGTTGACCACGGCAATGCCACCGCCACCACCCATGCAGCCCACGAAGAGGAACAGCCCGTCGGGCGAGAACACGGTGCCGCGCAGGCAGTAGCCGCTACTGTTGTCGCGGTCCACATGCACACCCTCAGGGAAATTGAGTTCCAACTCCTTATCTACCACGAGCACTTTCTTGTGCCGCCACGTCATGGGGTCGCTTGACGATATGTCAATGAGCCCTATGGTATTGTTGCCCCAGTGCGACACGGCAATGGTTTTGCCATCGGGCGAGGTGCGTATCATCTTGGGCAGCGGTCCTGTCTCCATCATGCGGACGATTTCGTCGGTCCGGGTGTCTATAACTGCGAGCGCAGAAGGCTCCTGAGCATTGGTGTCGAATGTGCGGCGGTAGAAGGGTACCCAGAGGTAACACCCGTGATGGGAAAAGGTGCTCTCTACGGGTTTACCCATAAAGGTGTTCTTGTGGTCATGTATTTTTCGCCACTTGTAGAGCCCCGACTCCTCTCCCCAGAGTGCGCCGTCGCGCGTTTCGTCGAGGTCGTATTTGATGACTTTCAACTTGTTGTTCGTCTTGAAGTCGTAGGCAATGGTGGCGCACCCTTCGAGTGAATTGACGTAGTATTTTGTGCCGTCGGGTGTGATGTGAACTGACTTGGGCGAGTCGATGTCTGTGTCGCGCGTGTCGGCTGTGCCGCCGAAGTTCTGCTTCTTGCCGATGAGGCGGATTTTTATGGCACCATCTTCCGACTGTGCTGTTGTACCAATCTTTGGGTGGGTAAGCGCATCGTTATACTTCACGCCGATGCGCGAGTCCTGGGCATTGGCTGAGGCAGCGAGGCAAATCAGGGTGACTGCTGTTATAAGGAATTTTGTTTGCATGTCGGTTATGGTTGTCTTATTGGGTTTCTTCGTTGTCTGTTCTGATGGTTTGCTCTTTGGGCCAGTTGACGAGATACACGCGGTCGGTGGTACGGGTAAAGGCGGTGTAGAGCCAGCGGATGTACGACGTGCGCGATGTGTCGGGCGGTATGAATCCCTGATCGATATAGACGCG
>JAFSYK010000091.1 GCA_017449975.1 Bacteroidales bacterium | reverse complement strand
TCGAAAAGTGGGAACTTTTCGAGGCTCGGCTCACAAGTCCACAGGACTTGTTCACACCATTGTTCCATCGGAAAGGCAAAAAATCTGCTCGCCCATGTCCATAATAAAACTCATCAATCAAACTTAAACAGCTTCTAAAAAGCAATGGAGTCAGGGTAGATTTGCCAATATGCGCGGCACACTCGTTTGTACAATAGCAACATCCGTTCGTCACAAGCGTACATCAGTAGCCAGTCGAGCATCCACCCCACTTCATTCTGAGTCTCTTTTCGGCTGCATAGATCATCGACCAACGGAGTGTAGGCAGTCACTGCCATATCGTGGAAAGCATACTCAAAAGGCCTGTCTGAGTATGCGAAGAGTATGCCTGCACCTTGCCAAGTCCTTGCCTACACCTTGCCAAATTTTTGCCATCATCCTCGTAAGGGAACGTTACGGAAGTCGAGTGCAGAGCAAGCTCGCTTGTTTTGCCGAGATGTAGTAACGTCACCGAAAGTAACGTTCAAAAACCGACCTACCTGAGTACCAGCGAACGGCCTGCGACCGCAATGAAGCAAACCAAAACCAGGGGCATCATCACCCCCTCAACCCCGTCAGGTCGAACTTGAATGTGGCATCCTCCACCTTGATCTGCTCGAAGAAGGCAATCAGATAGATGGGTAAATGGATGATATTCTGCTTTGTAAAGACGTTTTCCTGACAGAACACGAAGGCCTGCGGGATGGCATAGTCTTCGTTCCCCATCACATTGGCGAGGGCGTTGTGCCGGTCATAATCCTTGCCGGATTTAACCTCGATTGGCAGCACATGGTTGTCGTACTCCACCACAAAGTCAAGTTCGCCCTGCTTCTTGCTGTTGAAGTAGAAGAGCGAATGCTCCACCGAAAAACCGTGTGCGTAGAGCTCCTGTGCCACAAGATTCTCGAAGATGGCTCCGAAGTTGATGTTGGGGTCTTTGCCGAGCAGACGCGTCTGGATGTTTCCGCCATACATGGCCGCCAGCAACCCCACATCGTTGGCGAACAGTTTGAAGAGGTTGCGCTGTTTGTTCAGCGGCAACGGCAGCTGGGGCTCCTCCACATTGTACGTCGGGATGGCCACCCCCGCGTCCTTCAGCCACAGGAAACTGTCCTCGTACTTGCTGAAGCGGGCCTTCTCGTTCAGCTTCTTCAGGATGAAGCGCTTGTTTTTGGCATTCAGCTCCGACGGGATGAGGTCGTAAATCTCCTCAATCTCCAGCTTGTGCTCTTTGTTGTACTGCGTGATGTCCTTTTTGTAGGTTCGGATGATGCCGCGTTGTTCGCGATACACATCGCGCAGGTTGTTTGTGTCGAGATACTTCTGCACGGCAGCGGGCATGCCGCCCACAATCAGGTACAGCCTTATGGCCTCCAGCATCCGCTGATGGATGAACTCGTCGACCGGACGCCGCTCCTCAAAGCATTCGCGCAGATGGCCGATGACCTCCTCCCCGATACCGATGGCGGCAGAGATACAAATTATTTTTGAATAATCACAATGTTTCTATATAAACAACTGAAATAAAATGTTTAGCACGATTAGAAATACACTTTTCCAATATGTTTATATGAGAAATAATACACTTTTCCAAGACAAATTCAAGGGTTTTATTTCACTTTTCCATACCATTTTTGCCCCCTTTTCTACCACGCCATTTAATGCATCTCCTTATGTCCTCCTTTACCCCTCCTTTAGTATTCCTTTGGAGTCCTTTATGCTCCTTGTCAACAGAAACCAGTCGGAACGGTAAACACCTGTCAAGCGATTTCAGTCGGAAGAAGAGGACAACCGGCGTTTGGCCAATCTGAAAGAAGCATTATGGAACGGCTGAGTTTTTTCCAAAATCGACAAAAAACAACAATTTTGGAAAAAACTCAACGACGTTCGAAACGCTTCAATCAGTACTATTGGAACAAGTCATCCATAGTCAATGTGGCGACAAAAATGTCCGAGTGGATGCCTTTTTTCAGGCCGTAAGTTGTCACAAGTGTCGGCCATAGGGCCTCCTTGACCTCTGTCTCTTTGCGGAATCTTGCTATCCGGGTGCGCAGCTTTTCTTTTTCCTCTTTATCCAAAAGGTATTCTGTATCGCTGTACTTCATCTCAAAAATGTTGATGATGCCGTCGGCACGTTCCAGAATCATGTCAATCTGGGCCTTCGGTTTTCCGCTCTTGCTTCTCCACGAATAGACTTTGGTGGCGATGCGGTCGAGCCGCAATGCTTGTTTGATTTGTGAAGCGTGTGCCATACAGAGACGCTCGAAGCTCAGCCCAAGCCAAGCGTTCACCTCCGATGTCCCGATATGGTGGCTCCAATAGTTTGTCTCGGCCTCGGCCCTTGCGACAAACGTCAGGTAGAAAATCGAATAGAAATCCATCAATTGGTAGATGGCCGAACTTTTCTTGACGTTTTTGTTCCGTACCACATATTTGCGGATGATGTCGCAGTTGACGAGATCCTCCAATTTCTTACTTAGCGAGCCGCTTGAGTCTTTGCCGAGGGCTTTCCTCAGTTCGTTGCGAGTCAACCCGGAACTCACCTTGTAGAGTGCCGTCACAATGGCGGTATAGGAGTCGGGCGACTTGAACAGCGTGCTGTAAAGCCGTTTGTATTCACGTCGCAGCTCCTCGTCCTCGCTAAAAAACAGCCTGTCGATATTCATTGCGAAACTCTCCTGTTTGTTGAGCAGCCCAAGATAGTATGGGACTCCGCCTAGAGCCATATAGGATTGCATCACCGACAGCCGTTCCCATTTGAACCCGTGACTTTTCAGGTAAAGTTCTGTCTCCTGCAAAGTGAATGGACGCAGGTGAATCTCGTGGGTGATGCGGTCGTGCAGACCTCCCTTGTCATCCACAATATGGCGTATCATCCACGAGGTGGCCGAACCGCATACAATCAGCGTCAAGTTGTCCTGCAGCGAGGCCCAACTGTTCCAGAAATACCCCAGTGCCCGGACAAATCCTGAACGCTGCGTGTCCATCGAAGGCAGTTCGTCGAGAAACACGATGCATCGTTGCTTCAGTTCTGCCTTTTTCTTCAAGAACGCTTTCAGCACACGGAAAGCCTCCATCCATGTCTTTGGCTTTTCAACCAGCTCGCCGCTATATTCCTGCATGGCATCTACGAAAGCCTCCATCTGCTCATCCTTGGTGCCATCGAGGACACCTGTCATCGAAAAAGACAGCTTCCTGCCAAACAATTGGTTGACGAGGAACGTTTTTCCGACGCGTCTTCTGCCATATATGGCCACAAACTCCGGCCTTTCTGAAGAGGTGTATTCCTTCAGTAGTCTGATTTCCTGTTCTCTACCAATCAGTTTATCCATATCATTTGTAGTGTAATCCGTTTTCAAAGATAAGAAATAAATCTTGAAAAATACGTTGAGTTTTTTCCAAAATCGATATTTTTCTTCAATTTTGGAAAAAACTCAGTATTTTTGGATATAGAACTGACATCCTCCTTTACCCCTCCTTTAGTGTTCCTTTAGAGACTTTTGGTTCCTCCTTGTCAACAGAAAACAGTCGTAACGGTAAACATCTGTCAACCAACTTCAGCCGGAACAAGCATCCCATACCCTTCTCTCGCACTTCGCATCGTGTTCGCATAGTGATGGCATACTCAAAAGGCCGGTTTGAGTATGCTAAGAGTATGCCAACAGCTTGCCAAGTCCTTGCCTGCACCTTGGGTAGAGCTTGCCAAAACGAAAACAGAAAGTGACTAATAAGCATTGTATTATGGTGTTTCTAAAACATTTAGCGGCAATTCTTTGACATGGAAGTGGTGAAAATGGATATTTAGTGAACGAAAGTGATAATAATTGACATATTTTGAACGGTATATTATAAAAAAAAGTATCTTTGCATCGTAATTTTTGAAAAAGTCAAAATGGATAAAGACATTAATCGAATCAAAGTGGTTTTAGCTGAGAAGAAGCGTACCAACAAGTGGCTGGCAGAACAATTAGGCTGTGCACCGACCACCGTGTCCAAGTGGTGTACCAACGCCTGTCAGCCACCGATGGAGACTTTCATCAAGGTTGCGAAGTTGCTGGAAGTGGAATTAAGTGAATTAGTAAGAATTGAAAAATAGGCAAGGACAACTTAGGAAATAATTATGGGTTCTCCATTTATACGCATAGGATGGAATAAATATGAGA
The DNA here is from genome assembly GCA_017449975.1 of Bacteroidales bacterium. Classification (GTDB taxonomy): domain Bacteria; phylum Bacteroidota; class Bacteroidia; order Bacteroidales; family P3; genus Colimorpha. The sequence continues at coordinate 62,732 of JAFSYK010000091.1, read as the reverse complement.
CAGCCTTACTGATTGATGCATACGAAAGGGTTGCATCAGGTGAGGAGAGTCGAAAGGATGCAATAAAAAGATTGTCCGATCGTCTTCGTAATCGTATGTTGTTAAATGGGATTGAAGTTAGTGACAAGTACCGGAATGAAAACGGTATAGCAATGCAAATGTCTGCGATAGAGTATTGTATGACACATGGTGAGAAAGGGTTTGAAAATCCCAGTAAGATGTTTGTTGACATAGCTTATCTGGCTATGGAAGACAGAGTTTCTTTTAAATCACTTCTTGAAGAAGCTCTAAAACTATATCCCGAACCTGTTACACATGTTGTGTACGAACCCCAACAAAAACTGATCTTTGATTTCGTGCGAGAAGCAGAAATTAGCGATGATTACACTTTAGGACAGATAAAGGAAATATTAAGTCAACGTTTTGCAAAAGGATTTCGCATAGAGTCATCCATTGAACTAAAGCGTTTTCGTCACTTTTATCTAGATTATACCGGGAGAGAATATCAAAAATCCGATGATTGTTTGACTAACGACATTAACGCGTGTGGCATAATTTCAGATAGTAAATTATTTGTTCCTGAACGTATCTTGTCGAATGATGTTAAACGAGACATCGTCTCCTTCATTGAAGAAACCTTTAATACAAGGAGGGGATATCTATATTACAAGACATTGTTTCATCATTTTGAGAATGAATTGCTTGACAGTATTATTGTCAATGAAGGGATGCTTCGTTCATACGTCAGTTTCTACTATGGCGACAGGTGGTTTTTCTTCAAAGATTATATGACATGTTCTCGCAATGTGGAACCAGATATTGATGCAGAGGTTCTGGAATTTGTGAAAAGTCAAGGATGTGTAGTGACAGAAGATGAAACAGTAGAAGCATTGGAATACCTGCCTGCAGATGATGTTCACAGATGTTTCAACTCTCATCCGGTAGAGCTTGTTTCCTCAGGACGCAATCAGCGTTTCCACATAGACCTGTTTATTGCAACTAATGACGAATTGGATGCTGTGTCAAGGATAATTGACAGATCGATAGAACAATATGAGTTCATCGGGCACAATGAATTGTTTGATGATATTCGTAAGGAAGTTCCATCATTGATAAAGAATAACGGTGCGTTGTCGGATTATGGTATTCGCAAAGCTTTATCTTGTAAACTTGAAGGCAGATACTCATTCAACAATGCTATTGTCAGCAAGTATGGCAACAATCTTTCTGCTAAAGACGCATTGCTATCTTTTGCAAAGCTTCATGAAACATATACTCTTGCTGAGGTAGATGCCCTTGCCGAGAGTTTAGGTACAGTGCTTAACTATCACCTGGAAACATTGTTAGAATACAGTGTTCGGATTAATCATGATATGTTTATAAGAAAATCAAAAGTGCATTATGATGTTGATGCTATAGATTATGCGATAGGTTTATGGTGTACCGAATCACAGCCATTCATTCCTTTGAAAAGCATTTCTGATTTTGTAACATTTCCGGAAGGTGAATTCCCTTGGACGCAGCGACTGTTAGAAAGTTTCTTGTTGACATCAAGTAATCGATTCAAACTACTGCGTGGAGATTGTTTGAACAAGAACAATGTTTGTGGAGTTGTGGTCAGAAGCAACATGAAAGAATTGTCTGATATCAATTCGTCACAAAAACCATTTGATACCATTCTCAGCTTTGCATTAATTCGTGAACACATACCCCTTGTTAAGGAAAAGGCTCTTGATTTTCTAGCAAGAGATGGTTATATTGTGCAACGACGTTATTCACAAATTGAACAAGTTCTTGCAAAAGCGAGAGCCATAGATGAATCTAATAAAAATAAATTGAAATAATATGTACTCATATACTTGGGATGACAAAACTGGAGGCTTGCTACTCAACAATTCGCCCCTGCATTTCAGCAAGGAGCCAAGGCCGGTATATAGCAAGGAACTAGACATCCTTGGATTTGACAAGTATTGGAAATACGACAGTAAAACCGATGCGCCATTTATGTGGGCTGAAGCCAATAATTATTACTATCGAGGGCGGCATGTTGCAACAGTAAAAGGCGGTGGCTTTTTCACAGCACCGACCATAGAGATAATTGAGGACCCTGAACCAACTGGACGTAAATTGCATCCAGTTGACATTGACGCAATGGTCTTGCACAACAAGGACATTATGGATAGCCTTGTGGCTGATACCGTCAAAAATGCCTACAACACCTACATGAAATTCAAGAACAAAGTGGATATTTTTCATGTATCGTATAGCGGTGGTAAAGACAGTGAAGTGACGTTGGATATAGTTCAACGCGCACTACCACACAATGCTTTTGTGGTAATATTTGGTGATACAGGCATGGAATTCCCAGATACTTATTCTTCTGTAGAATTGGCCAAGCAGAAGTGTGAGGCGGATAATATCCGTTTCTATGTGGCAAAATCCCATTTAAAGCCATCTGAATCATGGAGGTTATTTGGCCCACCGACAGCAACAGTTCGCTGGTGTTGTAGTGTTCACAAAACGACGCCTCAACTTCTTCTTATCAACGATATCGTAGGCAAACATTCTGTAACAGAAATGGCATTTGTTGGAGTAAGAGCGGATGAGAGTGTAAGAAGAAGTGGTTATGACACTATTGCATATGGGAAGAAACATCGTGGACAATACAGTTACTATCCCATACTCTCCTGGAACTCAGCAGAAGTATACATGTATATTTTCGCCAATAAATTGCATTTGAATGAGGCCTACAAACGAGGAAATACGCGTGCGGGGTGTTTGGTTTGTCCAATGTCAACAAACAGAAACGACTTCCTCAATAATGTATGTTATCATGAGCAAACAAATGCATTGCTTGATGTCATTCAAACTCTTAACATTTCTGAAAAGGGAGATGATGTGCGTATGAAAAGTTACATTGAGAACAATGGTTGGAAAGCAAGAAAAAGTGGCCGTGATCTATCTATTGCTCCCAAAGACTACGATGAATCAATATGTGGTGATAATTTAGAAATAACTTTCAATGATTATCATGATCAATGGCATCAGTGGTTGAAAACAATAGGGAATGTTGTCTCTTCAGATACAAAGGATAAGTATATCATTGAATGTGGTGGCGGAAGCTATATGATTTTATTAACAAAACTGTCTGAAGGACGCATGAAACTACAAACTTTAAATGGAAGTTCACCGACGGATTCTTTGTTCATAAAGAAGATTAGAATAATCTGTAGAAAAAGCCATTACTGTATAGGATGTAGGGTGTGTATGGCTAATTGTAAGTACGGAAACTTGCATTTTGATGAAAAAGGTTCTTTGTCAATATCAGATAGTTGCATCAAATGTGGTCAATGCTTGGATGTTGATGCTGGATGCTATGTTTATAATTCATTAAGATTATCAAAAGGTTTAGGCAATATGAAGAATAACAAAACTAGATCCATTGATTGTTATGACGCTCATGGCCCGAAAATTGAGTGGTTCAAACAGTGGATTGAATTAAGTGACAGATTTAAATCTGAGAACACGCTAGGTAACAAACAAATACCTAATTTTAATAGATTCCTTCGTGATGCTGGCATTATTGACGGTGACACGGAGACTTCTTTGGGAAAATGGCTTCGGAAGAGCAATCTCGAAGATGAGTTAGTGTGGGCGATAATGATGGTAAATCTTGTGTACACTCCAGAAGTCGGATGGTATGTCCACAATTTCAATATCAATGACATTTTCGGACAAAGCTCTATCGTTAATAAGCTTAGTACAACAGAAGGTGTTAGTCCAAGTGCACAGAAGTCAATACCGGCTGCCCTTAAACGTATCGCAGCATTACCGTTGCAGCATGTGGGATTTGGCTTCGCAGAGAAATCAACCAAGGAAGATGGGGGAACAAGATTCATTCGTACTTCTTGGAACAGTCCTGACTCCAGAGTCATTCTCTATAGTCTCTACAAGTTCGCGGAAGCATGTGACGGCTACTATCAATTCACTGTTTCGCGATTATATGATGAGCATATAGAAAGTGACGGTGTGGGACCTTATCGCATCTTTGGCATAGAGAGAGATGAACTAATAAAAATATTGAACGGACTCAGCATGAATCACCCTGATTTTATATCTACCACATTTACCCACGATTTGGACAACATCAATCTTAAAGAGTCAAAGACTTCAAAAGATGTTCTTGACTTGTTCTAATTGCATAAATCATTAGTGAAATGGATACATATCGCAAATATTTCGACATAGACCCCGACTTCTTTCCAGCGGTCGATAGTGATGTGATAAAAAAGGAGCCTGACTTGTGGAAGAAATTCTTTCCACACGAGACCTTCATCAAATTGCTCAGAAATACAGTCAATGTACTGGAACGCAAACAAAAGTTGAACATCTGGGTGGAAGGAGCCTACGGTACAGGCAAAAGTCATGCCGTACTAACTTTGAAACACCTGCTGGATGCATCTGAGCAGGAGACCCGTGATTATTTCACTCAGTTCAGTATTGACCAAGATTTGTGCAACAAATTTGTTGCTGCAAAATCTCAAGGGAAGATAATTACCGCACACCGCTATGGTTCTTCGTCCATACATAGCGATAATGATCTATTCCTCGCTATGCAAGAGAGCATCGAGAAGGCCTTGAAAGATGCTGGGATAGAAAATGCTGGTCCAAATGCCATGAAGGATGGAATTGTAAGATACTTGTCGGACAACGAAAACAAGCAAAGTTTCGAAGTCTATGTCAAAGGAAGCTATAAAGAATCCTTTGGTAATGAAAATGTTGATGACATCATAAAGCATCTTGGAGAATACACAGACCAAGCTTTGCAGACACTGATGAACAAAATTTTCAAGGTGGCGAACGAGAAGAATATTAAGGCATTCATATTAGATGATGCTGCGATGTGTCAGTGGATAACTGAAGTAATAGAGGCTAACAAATTGAAAGCCATTGTTTTTATTTGGGATGAATTCACTGAATATTTCAGCAACAATGCTCATCGCCTGACTGGATTCCAACATGTGTTACAATTGAGCCAGACACAACCATTTTGTTTTATTCCAGTGACGCACCGTAGTGAAGCTGGTCTTGATGATGCAGACAGCGACAAGAAGAAGATTCTTGACCGTTTCATTAAACCTACGTGCATCATTGATCTGCCTGAAAACATGGCATTTCAATTGATGGGAGCTGCTATGCGCAAAAAAGGAGATGGGATGATTCGTGGCGAATGGGAGAATGACATATTGCCAGATTTGGAAGAACGCACTAACGATTCGAGGACACGCATCAAAAAACATGCTGGTATCGATGACAAGCATTTGCGAGGAATCCTGCCCATCCACCCTTATGCAGCTTGTTTGCTCAAACATATATCTGCGTCTTTCGCATCAAACCAGAGAAGTATGTTTGACTTCATTAAAAATAACGGCAATGAAGATCAAAAGGGATTCCAATGGTACATTGATAATTTCGGTTTCTATGACGAGAATCCATTTCTAACCATAGATCTCCTGTGGGGCTTCTTTTATGAAACAGGAAGAGACGATTTGTCACAAAGCATCAGGCAGATTCTGGATCGCTACCCAAGTCTTTCAAAACATTTGGATTCAGATGAGCAAAAAGTGCTAAAAACCATCCTGTTGTTTCAAGCCATCTCTCAGCAATCGGGCGATACCGTTGAAATTTTTCTTCCAAACGAACAGAACTTGAACTATGCCTTTGAGGGGTCAAGCCTAGATCAGGGACAGGCTGTGAAGTGTGCTGAAAAGCTAATACGAGATAAAATTATCTATAAGAAAAATCTAAAGGATGGAACATCGCTCTATTCTGTATTGACGGGCGAACTGGACACCGATCAAATTGAGAAGAAAAAAGCAGAATTCGAAAACAGAACAACAAGCACTCTTATACGTGATGGAGAGCTAAACGAATCAATAGAATTGCCTCACGATTTGAAGATGCGCTATAAGTTGTTGTTTGCAGGAGTAACGGATTTTGACCAACTGGCAAAGAAGGCAATAAATGATGCTGCTGATGACGAGCGGCACATATACGTTGTTGTGGGATTATCGAAAGATGTCAGCGAGAGCATCGCTCTGACAAAAAAGATTCGGGCTGTCATAGATGAGTACCCAGAAAGTAAAGCCGTGTTCGTTGACTGTGGGAAAACACCTTTGGGCAAAGAGTCCTTTCTGAAATGGGTGGAAAATATGGCCACATCAGCATATTATACAGGCAAGGACAACAACGAGGCTGTCCAATATAGTAGATATGCAAAAGATGAATTGACAAATTGGAGGCTTCGTATTAAGGAAGGTCAGTTTGTACTCTATACAAGTAATACCCCCCTTGGAGATAATGTAAATAGCATAGAAATACTGAAAGAAGAGTTTCGTAATATTGACAGAAAGAGATACCCACTTGCTCTGGAGTGTAATTACAAATCAATAAATAACTGGTGGATTGCGAATAGCTTGCAAGTTGGCGTTGAATGTGGCATCACACAAACCGAAAAAGGAACGTACAACAATAACAATGCAAAATTAAGTATATCCCTCTCCAATGCATGGAATGTTGAGAAGTACTGGGAAATGCATCCTTCAGATCCCATATCGCGAATAAAAGTTCAACTGGATGATTTCATTGGTAAGGAGCTGAAGGAACATGGACGAATAGCTGTTGGTGCTATCTATGACTTTCTTAAAGAAAAGCCTTACGGTTTCCTTCCTTGCAACATGACCGCATTCTTTATTGGATTTCTACTAAAGGAGTATGTCAATGACAAATACTCATGGAGTGATGACATTACCAGTGATAGTATGAATTCAACCCGTATGAAAGAGATGGTGGAGGAGATAATCAAGAATGACGTCACCCCCATCAATCGCTATCGTCCCAAATACCTTGTTACTATGACACCTGAGGAAAAGTCATTCATGGAAGGAACTTCTACTTCATTTGGAATCTCAAAGGAGTATTGTTCTTCTATAGAGAGTGTAAGAACAAGGCTTGGTATGAAGATGAAGGATGGTTTGTCATTCCCAATATGGACAATAACATACATATTGGATGGAGAAGTTATGCAAACACCGACAGATGTGATTCGCACTCTTCTTGGTAATTATATGGAACTGACGAATAACATCTCTGATAACAAAACTGATACCGACATAGCAAATGAAATTGGCAAAATCTATATTGCCAACAAAAATGCCGCGTCAGATCTAAAGAGTCTCTTGACAGAGGAGAACTGTCGGAAGGGTATGTTAAAGTATCTGGAAGAATATTGTGATGGGAAGTTGCCTCGCCTTGCCAAGCAAGTAGGCGATGGAGGACAATACATCAACGAGCTACGTCATAAGATAGATGCAGGAGACGCTAATTGGGTTTGGAAATCTCAAACAGTGGATCAACAGATTGATGCAGTTATTTTGGAGTATGAAATAACTGTGGAGACATTTAACTTGTTGGGAAGTTGTACACAATATAGAGATGCCATCGCTTTATGGAATGAAAAATGTGGAAACATGAAGGTGGCATACGAGGCTATTAAGCAATTCGTCCCAGATATTCAGCCTCTCCTTTCCAAACTGAAGGAAATAAAACAAAATGGCGCTTTGGCAGAGAACAAAAAGCAGGCTTTCTTAGATATACTACAAGGTTATGGTGCACACTTCAATGCTTTCTATACAGATCAGTTTGCAGTTTTCGAACAAGCCTGTTCATTCGAATTACAAGATTTGAGTGACAGCGATAAAGAGAAGATATTCGCAAAGATGCAAAGCGGCTGCTTCACGATGGATACTGTCACATATAAACAAAAAGTAGAAAGCCTTGTGGCAGAACACAAAAAAGCACTTGGTTCTACCAAATTAAAGTCATTGTGGAAAGAACAAACAGGTACAGAATCGCCATTGCAATGGAGTGGGCAATATATGATGCCCATCCAACTGATGATACCTGATAAGGAATGGCCTGAATGTAGACCCGTATTTGGTGTCTTAAACAACCAAAATCCAACAGACAAAGATATTGAAAAGGCACTACTATATTTGGAGACATTTGACCATTGGGGAGAGTTGAACGATGAAAAAACTCGTAAGAAAGCATTCTGTCAAAAGATGCTTGGCGACAATGCTGTTATGATTGGCGATGTGGAAGAAGTTCAGAAATATCTCATCAATCATGTCTCAGATGCCCCTTATCATTGGATGGGTAATGCTGAAGTAATGAAACTCATAAGAGAATATGCCCAATCAAAATATATCACTAAAGGTTATGAAGAGGCTATGAAGAAGATAGATAACATGGATGCTGAATCTGTGAAAAAATATCTGAAAGACCTCATCAAGAATAACATGAGTGTTGGCATTCAGATTATCAAGAACAATTAGTATTAGTAACTGGCATATGACTCACGAGGATGTTATAAACAAAATTGATAAGTATCTGCATTCAGATAAGCATCGCCCTATAATAGTCGATGTTCCTACTGTTTGTGCGATGAAGCAAATTATACTGCACTATAGTATTGGAAGCAATATTGTTATAAAAGCCAAACGTTTTTGTGAAGATGACGGAATGCCATTGATGGACAAACTAAAAAACACTTTGTCCCAACACGATGGTGTTGTGTTCCTTGATGGATTGTTTTATTATCTCTTCCTATATGGTGATGAAAAGTTAAAACAAGAGTTACGTTCTCTTCTTGATATGCAGGTGAAGGGCAAACTTGTAATACTTACTACTGGTTGTGAACGCTTTTTGTCAGACTTTGATAAAAGGCTTATGGATTCGTCCAAAATCATTGTCGAGGGTGGACACCCCGAAGAACTCCCCTCCTTGTATTTTTGGTCAAAACATATAGCACAACCGGAAGTACACATAAACGGATTAGGCGATTTAAGTCAAATTACAGCTCTTTGGGAAACAGGGCAGAAAGACATCCCTGTCTTGACAGAAAAGCGGAAAGCTGATTTCCCTAATTCGCTATACTGCATTGCTGAATATTCATCGGACTACCAAACATTGGCAAGTTCATTTAGAGAACTGGATAACATTGGTTCAATATCCGGTACGAATGACCAATGGAGAAGGTTACACTATGAATTGGAAAAGTATGAGACGTTTGGTGATTATGTCAATCAATCATTCGGAGGCACACATTCTTTAGTTAATGCCATATATGGCTTTTCCACTTATGATGCTTTTAAAAAATGGTTGTATTTTATTGCATTACGAGTTTATGGAGTGAGTGGAAATGATTATCTTTCAAAAGTAGTATCCAGATCCAAAACCTATACTGAATTCATTAATAATTCTTTTTGTGATATTTTAGAGTATTCACCGAAAGACATTGCGTTTAATACTATTTATCAGCAAAGAAAGATTGTTGTGTCTCAAATGGTAGGTCAAACAGATGAAATCAGTTTGTTCTGCAAACAGGTTTACTCTAAAGGGAAGGAGTCGTTTTTTTACCTAACCGACATATCCAATCAGGAAAAAGAAATGACAATAGAGCTATTGGATAAGTATGCTGCTGAATATTCGCGAACAGAATTGTTGTTTATTCTCGAATTAACTTATCCGGATTTGGCCACATATCTCAAACCTTATGATTTCAAAAATGACTATCTGAATCGCTATTTTCAAATCTACAAGTGGTGTAAGGTTACCAACACCATTCTTCCAGAACAATTAGTAATGGTTGAGGAACAAGCAACACGGAGAAAATATAACACATGGCTTCATCCACGTACCTCTTATGTTGATAATATTCCAAAAGATAAGGAACTGTCTGTACTATACTTTATGGACGCAATGGGTGCAGAATATCTGGGTTATATACAAAATAAGTGTTATGATTTGGGATTCGAATTCCATTCGGATGTGGCCCTCTGTGAACTACCATCAATTACATGCATAAATAAGGAATTTATTCCTGATTTTAAAAAGAACGGATGTAGGGTATACGAAAACAGGGATTTGGATACACTGAAACATGAGGGTAACAGTACTTACAACTACGAAAACAACAAACTTCCTATTCATATCGTTGAGGAGTTGAATATTATCAACAATTTGTTGTCTCAACTTAAAACGATAAACAATAACCAAACTGCCTATATAATTGCAGATCATGGTTCTTCAAGACTTGCCGTAATTTATGAGAAGGTAAACAAGTGGGAAGTTGCAGAAAAGGGAAAACATTCAGGTCGTTGTTGCCCTAAAACAGACCTAAATGAAAAACCGGAATTTGCAACCGAGGAGAACGATTTCTGGTGTCTGGCCAATTATGATAGGTTCAAGGGGGGAAGAGCGTCTATAGTGGAAGTGCATGGAGGAGCTTCCATAGAAGAGGTAACTGTTCCAATAATAAGAATTCGTAAGCAACAAACAAAATGGGTGTGTAAAGTATCTGATACGAAGCCCGTCATCGTAAGCTTTAAAAAGAAAGCGTTGCTCAACTTATTTGTTGACAGCCAATCAGACAATCTTTCTATAATAGTTAACAATAAAAACTATCGTGCAACTATTACGGAAACACCATACAATTACACAATAGAAATGCCTGATATTAAAAATGCAGGAGTATATTATTTTGATGTATTGCTTAATGATATGATAATAGCCAAAAATCTCATGTTTGAGGTAAAAAAGGAAGGAGCTTCAGAGCGTAAATTCTTTTAAATTATTACATGTATGAAAGAAAAATTGAAAGAATATTTCGACGACATGGTCGTATTCAAAAACCTTAAGGAGAGTAATTTCTTCAAGGATTTAAAATTGCCATCTTTTCTTCGTGACTGGTTATTGAAGACGTTTGAGGACGAAGACGGAAGGTTTGACGTTGAAGAACTGTCCGCTTTTGTCAAATCATACATTCCCTCAAAACTTGATTGGATAGCCATAAAAAACCGCATTGTTGTAGAGAATGAACGTGTTAAACTACTTACTCGTGTTTCTGTCGATATTAATATCACAACTCATGAGGTTTCTTTTTCTCTCCCAGATTTTGGTTTGCCTAATAGAGAAACCATAATTGAACCTAATGTATGGGATGAATGTAAGGATGAGTTGGTAAAAGCAAAAGAAACATGGGGCGTTGTTGAACTGGGTTATCGCTATCCAGAAGGAAAGGCAAAAGGTAAAATCAAATTACTGAGCTTCCAGGATTTCTGCCCTTACGATATTGATTTGGACTATTTTAAGGATGTTCGTAAGGAATTTTCCGTACATGAATGGATAGATGTTCTTTTGGGAGCAATTGATTATAATGCTGAGGGTTATGAAAATGAGCATCAGAAGCTCTCCATGTTAACCCGTCTTTTGCCATTCGTGGAAAAAAGATTAAACCTTATTGAATTGGCTCCCAAAGGAACAGGAAAATCATATTTGTTTGGAGGTGTTAGTCGTTATGGTTATCTTTCTGCTGGCAAGATGACCCGAGCCAAGTTATTTTATGATTTGGCACGCAGGGAAGAAGGACTAGTGTTTTTCCATGACTATATTGCTTTTGACGAAATTCAGAAAGTGGAATTTGATAATCCCAATGAAATGACACAGACCTTGCAAGGGTATATGGAGCAGGGTACGGTGAAAATTGGAGATAAAGATGATGTGGCAGATGCTGGTTTTGTAATGCTTGGGAATATTGATGAGGAGAAAATGGATGAATATCAAAACATGTTTGAAGGTCTCCCATCCATATTCCGTACGAGTGCATTGATGGACCGTATTCACGGTTTCATCAAAGGATGGGACATTCCTCGAATGAATGAAGGTCTCAAGATATGCGGATGGGCACTAAATTCAGAATACTATTCGACCATTATGCATTTATTGCGTGATGACGTTTCTTATAGAGCAATCGTTGATCGACTTGTTGAATATCCTGCAAATGCTGATACACGCGATACTGAGGCCGTGAAACGTATAGCTACTGCATATCTGAAGTTACTGTTTCCTCATGTACGCTCGGAAAGAGACATCAATGCGCACGAGTTCAACACCTATTGCCTAATCCCCGCAAAGAAAATGCGACAAATAATTGTAAAGCAGATGGGTATGATTGATTTACAGTATAAAGGAAAGAATGTCCCAACTTTTACTATTAGAGAGTATGGCGAATAATGTATGTTGCATTGCTTGTGGTGAAAAAGGTCTGGACAAAGACACGATTGGAATTAACAAGAAATTGTTAGGCATGGATGTCAAGACCTTCTATTGCATGGACTGTCTTGCTGACTATCTTGGATGTTCAGTACAAGATATTGTTGACAAAATAGAAGAATTTAAAGAAGAAGGATGTAAATTGTTTAAATGAGTAACATAACACAACATATATATGCAGACAATGCCGCAACGACCCCATTAAATAGCAAAGCTTATGAGGCCATGTTGCCGTATTTAATGGTTGATTATGGTAATGCTTCTCAACCTTATGCTTTTGCAAGGAATCCCAAGAAAGCACTAAAAGAGGCTCGTGCCGAAATTGCTGAATGCATAGGGGCTTTACCAGAAGAAATCTTCTTCACTTCAGGTGGAACAGAAAGCAATAACTGGGTCATTCAAGGAGCAATTAAACAAGATAAGCCCATCGTCACTTCTGCAATTGAGCATCATTCCGTTTTGGAGCCATGCGCTCTGACTGATAATGTTGTATTTTTACCAGTTGACAAAGAAGGTGTTGTTCAATCAAAGCAACTTGAAAACATATTGGGTGATAATAAATACGGTATTACATCTGTGATGTTTGCCAACAACGAGATCGGGACAATTGAACCCATTGATGAATTGACTTCAATTGCACATCAACACAATTGGCTTTTTCACACCGATGCAGTGCAAGCCATTGGACATGTTCCCATTGATGTTCACGAAATAGACGTTGATATGCTATCTGCTTCAGCGCACAAGTTCAATGGCCCTAAAGGAATTGGGTTTTTATATATCAAGAAAGGAACACAATGGCCGTCGTTGTTGTTGGGCGGATCGCAAGAATCCAACCATAGAGCAGGTACAGAAAATGTGGCATCAATTGTGGGTATGGCGATCGCTCTACAAGAGAACGTAAAATCTCTTGATAATAACACAAAGCATATTAGTCATCTTGAAGATTTGTTGCTAATCAGTTTAAAGGATTCAGGAATTCGGTTTAGGCGAAACGGTTGTCAAAAACACATCCCTGGGAATATTAGTATTTCTTTTCCGAAAAATGATGGTGAAGCCATTCTCCATCGTCTTGACCTTATGGGAATCAGTGTTTCTACAGGTTCTGCATGTGATAGTACCAGAAATCAAATATCCCATGTGCTAAAAGCTATTGGTTTGGAAGAGACATATGCAAAAGGAACAATTAGAATAACATTAAGTCATCATAATACCGAACAAGAAGTGCAAACAATAGTTTCTGCATTAAAAAAGATAATGGGAGAGCGACTATGACAAGAAGTGAAACAGACGTTTTACAAAACAAGAACAAATTGGAAGATATAAAAAGACAATCGTTGCTTGCTTCGATTCACGAAGCGGCTAAAAAAGTGGCAAAGGAATTTTATGAAGCAAATGTGGAAAATAATGAAGATATTCCTGCAGATTATTTGATGGAGGATGGGCGACCAAAACCGGAATGGTTGTATGACGGTATACATGATCAGATATCAGAATCACTTATTGGCGACACACAAGCTGATGATCTTGAGCCAGACCCAGTTCTGTTTCCGAAAGAATGCTATGAAGGTCAATATGAATCTGGAAATAAATGGAATCTACTAGAGCGATATTTTGCCTATGAAGAAGTGGAGAGAATTTTCTATGAAGAGTGGGATAAATTGATGAAAAGGAAGTATAGCAAGTAGATGAATTATCAAAAAGAATAAATCAGTTGATGTATGTATTTGTCCACCCTAAAGATTTGGAATTTTCGAAAATACGGAGAAGGTCTTGACGGAAAGCCGGGATTGGAAGTGCGTTTTCATGAAGGCGTGAATATTCTTATTGGAGAAAATGACTCTGGTAAGACCGCCATTGTGGATGCTATTCGCTATGTTCTCCGCACCAAAAGCGGTGAACCTATCTATATGGATGAGAAAGACTTCTATATGGACAACAAGAAGATGCGTGTCAAAAGTTTGAAGATTGAGTGCATTTTTGAGGGTATAAATGAGACGGAAGCGGCTCCTTTTCTGGAATGGATTGGGCTAACAAAAAATGACAAGGGAGTAGCATATTGTCTGCGAATGACGCTTAATGCAACAATGCTTGAAGACGGTCGTATTTACCCCGTGGTGAAAGCAGGTATGGGCAATGAAGGGACACCTATGGACGGGAAAGCTAGGGATTTGCTTCGGGTGGTGTATCTTAAGCCGCTTCGTGATGCCCTCCAAGACATGACGCATGGACATAAGTCGAGAATCGCCCAGATCCTTCAGGCCCATAGTATTTTTGGAGATAGTAAAAGAGATGAAGAGGGAAGACACAAATTAGAAAAACTATATGCAGATTTAAAAGCGGAGATCGATAAATACTTTGACTTGAAGCAGGAAGAAGATGGGAAAGTCATCACGAAGAACATCAATGATATATTGGTGAAGAACTTCTTGATGGCGGGTGAAAGCCGTGAGGCACAGCTGTCCTTAACTGGGAGTGAGCTGATAGACATACTTCGCCAACTGGACTTGATTCTGGAGAACAACAAAAGTGGTCTCGGTTCATTGAACTTGCTCTGTGTGGCTGCGGAACTCCTATTGTTCCTTGAAGAAAAACAAGGTTTGAAACTGACTTTGATTGAAGAGTTGGAGGCTCACCTGCATCCTCAATACCAGCTTAGGCTGTTGGACTACATAAGAAGCCAAGAAGACTTTGGTCAGTTTGTCCTTACGACACATAGTATCACACTTGCTGCAAACATCCCTTTGGAGAACCTTATTGTATTGAAAGAAGACAAAGTGTTTCCGATGGGGAGGGCATACACGCAAAGTACAGATGGAGACTACAACTTCCTGCATCGTTTTCTGGATGCCACTAAGGCTAACCTCTTCTTTGCGAGAGGTGTGCTGATGGTGGAAGGTGATGCAGAAAACCTACTGCTGCCAGCCGTGGCAAGAGTATTGGGTAAACCTTTGCATGAGTATGGCGTTTCAATTGTGAACGTGGGAAGTACGGCATATAAACGATATGCAAAGATATTCCAAAGGACAGATGGACAGCAGATGGGGATACCTGTGGCGATAGTTACAGACCTTGATGTGAGAAGTATAGAGTACTATCAAGATGACCCTGACGAGAAAAGAATCAAGAAAATCCTTCACTGCACAGAAGACGTTAAGAGCGAGCTTGCAGAGAAATGCCCTTCGGTTGATTTCGCAGAACTACCAAACTATATAAGGACAAAGGCAGAACTTAATGACTATCTGTCTCCTCATAAAAAGGCGGGCGTTAGGGGTAAAGGTATCAAGAAGGAAGAAAGGGAGGTGGCAATCGCCATCTTTGACGAAAAAGCGATTGCAATTTCAGCAGAGGCTATAGCACACGAAAGGCTGGTGAAGACCAATAAATTGTCTGCCTTTTATCCAGAAGGAGACATAAAACTATATGCAGCAAAACACTGGACGCTTGAATATGAGATAGCCCAAAGCGGTCTTTATCAAGAATTGGCTACAGCAGTGGTTCTGGCTAAGGCTGAACAAGTCGGAAAGGAGTTGACAGTAGAAGAAGCCAAAAAGGAAGCTGAATCAAAATACAATGACGGCACCAATGACGCAATAGCATACGAGATATTCAAACCTATCAATGACGGTACGGTTTCGAAAGCTATTGTTGCACAATATTTGGCTGCTATCATTGAAAGAGGAGACAAGGACTATAAAAGCTTATTTGAAACGGATGAGAGCCTTGAGTATCTGACAAAAGCCATCAACTACGTTACCACTAGAAAATGAAAGAACCGTTTGCTACTATAGAAGAGATAAAGGCTGCGCATGATATTCTATTACCAGGTATGCCTGACTTTGAAGATGACAAGTTGAAGGTAATAGAGTCGAACGTGTCGCGTGACATTAAAGCCTGTCCTGGTAGCGGTAAGACAACCGTGCTGCTGGCAAAGTTATCCATTCTCTCCAATAGAATGCCCTCTGCTGATGGTACGGGGATATGTGTACTTACTCATACCAACGTGGCCATAGATGAAATTAAGGCCAGATTTGGTGGAAAGGCAGATTTGCTGTTTGGCTATCCTAACTTTTGTGGTACAATACAGGTATTTGTTGACAGATTCTTAACGATTCCGTGGTTTAATTCTATAAGGACTAAATCATTGGTGACCGTTGATGACGATAGAGCCGTATCACTTATAAAAAAAGAGTTCTATAAAACGTCCTGGGATGACCAAACGGCCTTGAATCACCTGTTTAGGGAAAACAGTGAGTATAAAAAGGCTTGCGAAGAAAAAAGGTGGGAAGACGTAAAGAGAATGAAGGCGGACTTTGTTACCAAAGTGTATTTAGATGTTTTAGAAGGCAAATATTACAAGAAATATGGTACGTCTCCTTCTATAGCTTCTCTCAATCCGAAAAAGCCATCCCCCACATATACATTTCTACAAAATGTGCGTGCATGTGCCTTTAGAGAAGGTGTTTTGAAATACGATGATGCGTACTCAGTAGGATTGGCTTACTATGCAATGAAGCCAGAGATTAGAGAATCGCTTTCGAAACGTTTCAAGTACGTTTTTATTGATGAAGTTCAGGATTCGAGCCAATTGCAATTGGATTTGTTGGAAGCTGTCTTTGATAGTGAAAAAACTGTAGTTCAGCGGTTCGGTGATGAAAACCAAGCCATTTATAACATTGATGAGGCTTGTGCATGGGAACCAAACAATCCTTTGCCATTGAACGAGAGCAAGCGATTTGGCGAAAACATTGCCAAGGTATTGCGTACCATATGCATCAATGACAATAATGAGTTGCAAGGAAATAACGCTGTGGCCTCTGTAAAGCCTGTTATGTTAGTATATACTGATGCGCAGAAAGTGTTGCCTGACTTTGCTAAATTGCTGAGAGAAAAGAAAATAGGTGCATATACTGTGGCGGATATTGCTTTAGGAGAGCGAAAGAAAGACCCTTTGAACCGAGTTAATGTTAAGGCAGTAGGTTTTGTGGGAAAGCCCAAAGAGGTTGATGGCGAATGGCTGTCACTGCACAGATATTTCCCGCAGTTCGAGAATCAAACGACCGCAAAGAAACCTTTCGGTGAAACAGTAACGCTGAATACTTTTTTGCAGAAGAACTCCCTTCAAAATAATCCGCAGGAATACCGGAGTCATCTTTTAGATGCGTTGGTGACAGTGCTGGAAAGGGCGGATATAAAAAGAGAGAATGGCAGACGATACAACAAAACTACGATGCTGGAGCGTCTTGAAGGAGATACACCGGAAGTGTATGAACTCTTGAAAGGAAAACTGTCGGAATGGGTACTGAAGATATGTAAATCAGAGTTCAGCGTAGATTCCGAGGTGTTTGATAGTGTGAAGTCGTTTATTACTGTTGATTTCGCTTCAGTGTTTGGGTTTAGGGCTAATATTGGAGTTGTGAAAACGTTCTTGAAAAAAGAAGATGCGGCTTATTATGAGGCAAAAAAGGAACAACAAAGTGAGAATATATATCACGACAGAGATTTGGATATAGAAGTGGCAACAGTTCATTCTGTAAAAGGCGAGACCCATGCAGCGACATTGTTTCTTGAAACCAAATACTATAAGTTTGAAAGTGAACATTTCGGTGCCCAACTATGTGGCGAAGCATACAAACCACGAAAGGGGGATTCGCATGTGCTCCCAGCCCTCAAAGTTGCCTACGTAGCCATGAGCAGACCGAAATATATGCTGGCTTATGCAATCCATAAAGAACGTTTTGACCTGTTGGATAAGGCTAAGTTGGAGAAGATATGGGAGATAAGGGAGGAGAAATAGGCCAATGCAATCAGTGGGACAGGAACTTTTATACACAATAATGAGGCGATATTCAAGCAGGAGAAGATTGATGAGAAATAGAGAAGGATTAGATGATGTGTAGCATTTTCGGTTTTTGGATACTAATAAGATGGAAGATGTATGATGGAAGAAGGAAAATGTGGAGAAACGAAAACGATGATTCGACAAGCTCACCACAAGGAAACGAAAACAGGTAAGGATGTGAACTGATTTGAATAACTTTGCAAAAGAAATAGAAACAAGAGATGATGAAAAAAGAGAACATTTTGGAACTAAACAAATTGGAGGAATACCGCGAGGGGAACCAACTGGAGGCTAAGGCGGCTCAAGGGGGTATGCCCGATACGCTGTGGGACAGCTATTCGGCTTTCGCCAACACCGACGGGGGATGCATCCTGCTGGGCGTGAAGGAATATGACGACCACTCACTCCATGTGATAGGCCTGAAGGACGCTGAAAAGATGAAAAAGGACTTCTGGAACGGGGTGAACAACCGGCAGAAAATCAGCGTGAACCTGATGACAGAACGTAGGGTGCGCATCGAGAATGTGGATGGCAAGGATATCATCGTGCTTGAAGTGCCCCGTGCCGAAAGGACTTCGCGTCCGGTATTCAAGGGCATGGATCCTCGCAAAGGCACTTATCGCCGCAACCATGAGGGCGACTATCTGTGCTCGCTCGAAGAGGTGTCGGCCATGTTTCGCGATGCGGCACTGGACTCACAGGACGCAAAGGTGCTGAAGAAGATGGACTTGACGGTGTTCTGTCAGGATAGCATACGCGGCTATCGTCAGGTGTTCCAAAACATTCACCCCAACCATACATGGAACCGTCTGGAGGACGAGGTATTCCTGCGGCGTATTGGAGCTTCGGCCATGGGCGACGACGGCGGTTTTCATCCCACGGCAGCTGGATTGCTGGTGTTTGGCTACGAAAATGAGATTGTGAGGGAGTTTCCGCAGTATTTCCTTGATTACCAAGAGAACCGACAGATGGCTACCACGCGATGGACAGACCGCATCGTGTCGTCATCGGGCGACTGGAGCGGCAATGTGTTCGACTTTGTCTATAAGGTGGTGCCGAAGTTAACGGCAGAATTGAAGGTTCCTTTCGTGATGAGGGGTATGCAGAGAGTGGATGATACGCCTGTACACAAGATATTGCGCGAGGCCATCACTAACGCCTGTGCCCATGCTGATTTTTATGGACGCAGGGGGTTGGTCATCAGCAAGAACAGCGTGGGTTTCAGTTTTGCAAATCCGGGCAGCATGCGCGTGGCGAAGAAAGAGGCCATCGAGGGCGGCGTGTCCGACCCGAGAAACGGCGTTATGCTGAAAATATTCTCTTTAATCAACTACGGTGAGCGTGCCGGCAGCGGCCTGAACAGCATCTTCCATGTATGGAACCATGTCTATCACACTCCTGCGGAAATCCACGAGGATATGGGGGTCGACCGCGTGACGGTCACGTTGCCTAATGGAGGCCACGAGCAGGATGTGAAGGCGATGCTGGAGCTGTATGACCATCCGGAGGAACTGACTTTCCCTGAGGAAGGGGTGTCCGAATATGTGTCCGGAAATGGGGAAGATGTCCGAAATGATGTTGGTTTGTCCGAAAAAATATCCGAAAAGCAGAATATTATGTTGCGATTGTCCGAAATAATGTCCGAAAAGATGTCTGAAAGATTGTCCGAAATCATCATGATGGCAAAATCTCAGGAACTCATTGCGGCATCAGATGTCTTTTCTCTACTATCTGTGGATGAAAGGCAAGCCAGACGATACCTCAACAGGCTTGTGGATTTGGGATTTTTGGAAGCTGAGGGCGTGACCAAGAATAAGAAATACAGGTATAAAAGAGGTGCGCGGGAATAGGTGTCCCTCCTGCGCCATGAGTGAGGAAGATGACGTTGATGAAATTTGGGTGAATTATATGTAACATTTTCGGTTTTTGGATACTGATAAGATGTATGATGGAAGAAGGAAGATGTAAGGAAACGAAAACGATGATTCGACAAGCTCATCACAAGTAAACAGGTGTGGAAATTAACTGATTTGAGTATTTTTGCAAAAAGAAAAAAATAAATATATGGCACTACCAATCAACGTAGAAGACCTGCTGAACAAGCGAAAGATTGAGGGAAACAGGATTGAGTTCAAGAAGGGATGGAACCCTGCGGACATCTATCACAGCCTCTGCGCGTTTGCCAACGACTTCGACAATCTCGGTGGCGGCTATGTGCTCGTGGGTGTGGAGCAGGACGATAACGGTTTGTCGAAGCGTCCCGTGAAAGGCATCAATATCGATGCTGTAGATGGTATATTGAAGAAGATGGTGGGATATAACAATATGTTTGACCCTTACTATTTGCCGCGTACCTCACTGGAAGAGGTTGACGGGCAGCAGGTATTGGTGATATGGGCACCGTCGGGCGTGAACCGTCCCTATGCCATCCCGATGGACGTGACGGCAAAGGAGAAGAAGATGAAGTATTACGTCCGCAGTTGCTCGAGCAGCATCGAGGCCAAGGGCGAGGTGCTGGACGAACTGCGCGAGATGGCCAACCGTGTGCCGTTTGACGAGCGTCCGAACCCCGAAATCACCTTGAACGACATCTCGATGGTATTGCTGCGCGACTATCTGGCCACTATCGGTAGCAAGCTGGAGGCTTCGCTGTTCACCCAGCCTTTGGCAGAGACATTGGAGCAGATGGAACTGATGACCGGACCGACGGAGAACCGCATGATCAAGAACGTGGCAGCGATGATGTTCTGCGAGCATCCGGAGAAGTTCTTCAAATACACTCAGATAGACATAGTTATCTTCCCAGAAGGGCGCGTCAAAGGGCCGAACAACTTCAGCGAGACAACAATACGAGGCAGTGTGCCGCAGATTATAAAAGGTGCATTGAACTATCTGAAGACCACTGTGTTGCGGGAGTATGTTTTCAAAGTGAGTTATCAGGAAGAGGCCAATCGTTTTTGGAACTACCCGCTTGCCGCTCTGGAAGAGGTGATTGTGAATGCTATGTATCATCGCGATTATCAGCAATATGAGCCAGTGGAGATTTCGGTAGAACCGGAAGGAATAAGTGTGCTTAGTTTTCCAGGTCCCGACAGATCCATTTCAAAAACTGCCATTGAAAGAGGGGAACGTCTTGTTTCACGTAGATACCGCAACCGTCGTTTGGGAGACTTCCTGAAAGAGCTTGACTTGACGGAAGGTCGCTCGACTGGCATACCAACAATACAAGAGGAAATGCAGGAGAACGGATCGCCGCGAGCCACAATCGAAACAAACGATGAGCGTAATTTCATCAATGTATTCATCCCCATCCATGAGGGATGCGAGAAGACGGTGGTGCTGAATGGCACCCAAAGTGGCACTCAAGATGTCCCTCAAGATGTCCCTCAAGATGTCCCTCAAGGCAAACTCGACGATTGGATAACGGAACAAATACAGAAGAACCCCAATATTACAACCAAGGAGTTGGGAAGATTGTGTGGCTTGAACTCAAAAACCATTCAGAGACATATTAGCAAACTCTCTCATATAGAATATGTAGGAAGTGGTTACAGTGGACACTGGAAGATTATTGATACCCACAAGTAAACTACGTAAACTACTACGGAAAGTACTACGGGAACAACTACGGAGAAAAGAGAAAAAACTACGGAGAAAATCATTAGGTTGATAAAATATAACCCACATATCACCAATAAAGAATTGGCAGAAGCCTGTTGTCTTACCGAGGATGGCGTTTACTGGAATACCAAAAAATTGAAAAAGAACAATTTCATCAGACGTGTAGGAGGTACGTATGGTGGACATTGGGAGGTGTTGCCAACTGAATAATATTCCGAGGAAACAAGATTTGAAGTACAGGGTGGATGTATCATTTCCGGTTTTTGGATATGAATAAGATGGAAGATGTATGATGGAAGAAGGAAGATGTAAGGAAACGAAAACGATGATTCGACAAGCTCATCACAAGATGGTTGTCTGCCGAGCCGACGGCAAACCACGACAAGCTCACCATAAATAAACGGAAACAGGTTGTAATACAATACCGAATTGAATAAAGACTTAGAAGTAATATGAACAAAGAGATACAGTTTATTTTGTACTAGTTGCCCGATGACGAAGGCAAGGTGCAGGTAGTTATCAAAGATTATTTTCCGACGCAGAAGCGGGAGAAGATGGTGCCGAGGATTTCGTCGGGGGCTACTTCTCCGGTGATGGTGCCGAGGTGGTAGAGGGCGTCGCGTAGGTCGATGGCGACGAGGTCGGCGGGCATGTTCTGCTGCAGGGCGTCGAGGGCGCGCTGGCTGGCTTCGACGATGTGTGTCAAGGCCTCGTAGTGGCGCAGGTTGCTGACGGTGGGTTCAAGGTCGTCGCCCTCTTGACGGTAACGGTCGGTCAGACGCTGCTGGAGCGCATCGATGCCGTCACCAGTCTGTGCCGAGATGGGGAGGATGGCGTCGACGGCGGTTGGCAGATTCTCGGCAACGGGTAGCGGCATGTTGTTGTAGCGGTCGCTCTTGTTGCAGACCACGATAAGTTGCTTGTCGGCCAATGCTACGGATTGTGCCAGTGCGGCGAGCTGCTGCGGCAGGCTGGCGCTATCGCTGCGGTCGACGACATAGACCACGACGGTGGCGCGACTGGCAGCGCGGTAGCTGCGCTCGATGCCTACCTGTTCTATCTCGTTGTCGCTGTGCCGCAGTCCGGCTGTGTCGATGAAACGGAACCCGATGCCGTCGAGGGTCACGGTCTCTTCCACGGTGTCGCGCGTAGTGCCGGGTTGGTCGCTGACGATGGCCCGGTCGTCGCCGACCAGACGGTTGAGCAGGGTGGACTTGCCCGCGTTGGGCGGTCCGATGATGGCGACGGGTACGCCGCAGCGGATGGCGTTGCCCAGCGTGAAGCTGTCGGCCAGCTTCCGGCAACGCTCAATGAGGGTGGTGAGCAGGTTGCGCAACTGGCTGCGGTCGGCAAACTCAACTTCTTCTTCGCTGAAGTCCAGCTCCAATTCCAGCAGTGCCGTCAGTTCCACAAAACGTTCACGCAGTTCGCCCAGCAGGGCGGCATAGCCGCCGCGCAGTTGGCTGACGGCCATCCGTTGTGCGCCACGGTTGGTGGCGTCGATAAGGTCTGCCACGGCTTCGGCCTGCGACAGGTTGAGGCGTCCGTTGAGGAAAGCACGCCGTGTGAACTCGCCCGGCTCGGCCATGCGGCAGCCGTCGGCGAGCAGTGTCGCCAATAGCGCCTGTTGGATGTAGGAGGAGCCGTGGCAGCTGATCTCCACCACGTCCTCTCCCGTATAGGAGTGCGGCGCCTGGAAGTAGATGGCCACCACCTCGTCGAGCATCTGTCCGTCGACGACAAACGAGGCGAAGCTGGCATGTCGCGGCTGCAGCGTGGGCTGGATGTGACGCTGGCAGATGGCCAGTGCGTCGGGGCCCGACAGCCGCACCACGGCGATGGCGCCGCGACCTGCGGGAGTGGCGATGGCGGCGATGGTGCTATTCATGGGGGAAGAGTTGGTCGAACTGTTCATCGGTCAGTCCAAGGTCTACCTTCATCTTCAGACTGCTGGGATAAAGCATGACGAGGCACATGACGAGCAACAGCAGTAGCATGAAGAGGGTGCTTTCGTGGGCGAGGACGACAATCAAGCAGTCGATAAACACCACGGCGAGCGTGCTGTTGTAGAGGTTGGCGACGAGGTCGGTGTATCGTTTCAGCCGTTCTTCGACGCTGTCGAGCTGTCGTATCTGTGGCAGGCTGCGTCGCACGGTGAGCAGGATGGTGGCAACGACGAGTACCGTCAATACGCTGCCGCCAATGAGCATCAGCCGATGGCCGTAGTCGTTGACATAAAACCGATAGTGGCAGAACTGATGGAATAGCAAAGTGGCGACACCGATAATCAGCGACCCGTAGAGGCCGATATTGGCTCGGCGTTGTATTTTTTTAATTGCGGACTGAGTATTGAGAGTTGAGAATTCTGGCATATATTCGTATTCTTTACTTTTAGAAGCTGTTTAAATTTAATTCAATGTTTTTCTTAAAGTACCTGAACGGCATCTTTTTCACCTTTCCTCAGTCACAATGGAACCCCATTGTTCCATCGGAAAGGCAAAAAACCTGCTCGCCCATGTCCATAATAAAACTCATCAATCAAATTTAAACAGCTTCTTAGTTTTTACTTTTTAGCTTTTTCTTTTTAGTTTTTAGTTTTTACTTTTTAGTTTTACTGCGTACTTCCTTTATCACTTTTCCCGTATAGGAGGCTTTGCATTCCGCCAGCGCCTCGGGTGTGCCGGCGAATACTATCTGACCGCCGCCGTTGCCGCCTTCGGGACCGATGTCGATAATCCAGTCGGCGGTCTTGAAGATGTCGGGGTGGTGCTCGATGACGACGATGCTGTGCCCTTTCTCAATGAGTCGGTCGAATGCGTGGAGCAGTTTCTGTATGTCGTGGAAATGCAGACCTGTCGACGGCTCGTCGAAGATGAACAGCTTGGACCCGTCGCCGTTGCCTTTGCTGAGGAACGAAGCTAGCTTGATGCGCTGTGCTTCGCCGCCGCTGAGCGAGCTGCTGCTCTGACCCAGCGTCAGATAACCCAGTCCGACCTCTTGCAGCGGCGTCAGTCGATTGATGATGGCGGGGTTGTCCTTCCCATCTTCGCCACCAAAGAAGTCGACAGCCTGGTCGACGGTCATCTCCAGCACTTGGCTGATGTTCTTGTCGCGGTACGTCACCTCCAGCGTCTCTTCTTTGAAGCGGGTGCCGTGGCATTCGTCGCAGATTAGGTGCACGTCGGCCATAAACTGCATGCCGATGGTGACGTAGCCTTCGCCCTCGCAGGCGTCGCAGCGGCCGCCTTCGGTGTTGAACGAGAAATAGCCGGCCTTGTAGCCTCTGGTTTTGGCCAGCGGCTGCTGGGCGTAGAGGGCTCGTATCTCGTCGTAGGCTTTCATGTAGGTGGCGGGGTTGCTGCGGCTCGAACGTCCGATGGGGTTCTGGTCCACCAGCTCAATGCCGCTGATGCGACTCAGGTCGCCGTCGATGGCGTCGCAGGCACCGATATAGCCGTTGTTGCCGTCGAAGCGTTTCTGCAGCACGTCGTACAGCACCCCCTTGATTAGGCTGGTCTTGCCGCTGCCGCTGACACCGGTGACTACGGTGAGCACGTGGAGCGGAATCTCCACGTCGATATGTTTCAGGTTGTTGAGGTATGCGCCGTGGATGCGGATGCGGTCGCGCCACACCCGATGGTGGTCGGGCATGTCGATGCGCAGTCGTCCGTTCAGATAGTCAAGCGTTAGAGATTGAGAGATTGTGTTAGTCTTGGTAGCGGAGGGTTTGAGGGTTTTTGCCTTGGGGGAGGGGAGGGGGCCTGCGAAAACGACTTGTCCGCCGAGGCGTCCGGCTCCCGGTCCGATGTCGATGATGTAGTCGGCGGCACGCATGATTTCTTCGTCGTGCTCGACCACGATGACGGTGTTGCCCAGGTCGCGCAACTGGCACAGTACGTCGATAAGACGCTGCGTGTCGCGCGGATGCAGTCCAATGGAGGGCTCGTCAAGTATGTAGAGCGATCCGATGAGCGAGCTGCCCAGCGAGGTGGCCAGGTTGATGCGCTGTGCCTCGCCGCCACTCAGCGTGTTGGAGGGTCGATCCAGCGAGAGGTACCCTAGTCCCACGCGGATAAGATAGTCGGAACGGGTGCGCAACTCTTTCATCAGGCGCGCCGAGATGGCTTGCTCATTGTCGGTCAGCTGCAGCGTCTCGACCCATTGCGCAAAGTCGCTGATGGGCATGCGTACCAGTTCGGAGATATTTTTCCCGCCGACTTTGACGTAGTCGGCATCTTTGCGCAGCCGGCTGCCGTGGCAGTCGGGACAGACGGTCTTGCCGCGGAAGCGTGCCAGCATCACACGGTATTGTATCTTGTAGTTCTGCGACTCCACCCATTTGAAGAAGCCGTCGATGCCTTCCCAGTTGCCGTAGCCGTGCCACAGGATGTCGTGCTCCCGTTTGGTGAGCTGGTTGTAGGGCTTGTGGATGGGGAAGTCCATGCGCGACGCCAGCTGGATGAGCATCTGCTTCCATTCGTTCATCTTCTCGCCGCGCCAACAGACCACCGCATCTTCATAGATGGACAGGCTCTTGTTGGGCACCACGATGTTTTCGTCGATGCCGATGGTGCTGCCGTAGCCTTGGCAGGTGGGGCAGGCGCCGTAGGGGTTGTTGAAGCTGAAAAAGTTGGGGTTGGGTTTCTCGAACGTGATGCCGTCGGCCTCGAAGCGGTTGGAGAAGTCGGCACGTTGCATCGTATCGCTGTCGGCAGGCTGACTGGTGATGCTGCAGGCGCCACGGCCTTCGAAGAAAGCACTCTGCACCGATTCGGCCACACGCGACCGCTGGTCGTCGTTGGCGGCATCGGTGTGTACGCGGTCGACCACAAGGTCAAGACTGACACATTTGTCGTGGGGCGTTGCCAGATAGTCTTCGATGCGTACCACGGTGCCTTTGACGCTGATGCGCACAAAGCCCTCCTGTTGCAGCATCGACAGCTGGCCGTCGAGCTGGTCGCTGGTGTCGGCCTTCAGCGGGGCCAATATCATGACCGCCGTGTCGGGCGGCAGACTGTAGATATGGTCGACGACATCGCTCACCGAATGGCGCCGCACCTCGCAGCCCGATATGGGGGAGAAGGTGCGTCCTATGCGGGCGAAGAGCAGCTTGAGGTATTCGTATATCTCGGTGCTGGTGCCCACCGTCGATCGGGGGTTGCCGGTGTTGACTTTCTGTTCTATGGCCACGGCAGGGGCGATGCCGTGGATGTAGTCCACCTCGGGCTTGGCCATGCGTCCCATGAACTGGCGCGCATAGCTGCTCAGGCTCTCCACATAGCGTCGCTGGCCTTCGGCATAGAGGGTGTCGAAAACCAGGCTCGACTTACCGCTGCCGCTCACGCCGGTGACCACCACCAGCTTGTTGCGGGGTATGGTGACGTCGATATTCTGCAGGTTGTTGACCCGCGCCCCTTTAATAGTAATCAGTTCCGCCTCGTTGTCCGTCCGCTTCATAAAAAAAGAAAAAGGCGGTGCAACACATCTGTTGCACCGCCTGTCATGTGTTAGAGTTTATCGTTGCTACCCAGCACGTTCACAATCTTGTGGATGTACATCTTCTTCATGCTCTCGCGGGCCGGTTTCAGATACTGGCGCGGGTCGAAGTGGTCGGGATGCTCAGCCATATGCTTGCGGATGGCGGCAGTCATAGCCAGACGGCTGTCGCTGTCGATGTTGATCTTGCAGACAGCACTCTTGGCAGCTTTGCGCAGCTGCTCCTCGGGAATACCGACGGCGGCTTTCAGCGCACCACCGTTGGCGTTGATGGTGTCGACTTCGTCCTGCGGCACCGAGCTCGAGCCGTGGAGCACGATGGGGAAGCCGGGGAGCTTCTTTTCGACAGCCTCGAGGACGTCGAATGCCAGGGGAGGAGGCACGAGGCGACCCGTCTGCGGGTCGACGGTGCACTGCTCGGGTTTGAACTTATAGGCGCCGTGGCTGGTGCCGATGCTGATAGCCAGCGAGTCGCAGCCGGTACGGGTGGCAAAGTCAATCACCTCTTCGGGTTTGGTGTAGTGGCTCACCTCAGAGGCCACTTCGTCCTCTACGCCGGCCAGCACGCCGAGCTCACATTCGACGGTGACATCGTACTGGTGGGCATATTCCACCACCTGACGCGAAATCTTGATGTTCTCCTCGTAGGGCAGTGCGCTACCGTCATACATCACGCTGCTGAAGCCCATGTCGATGCAGCTCTTGCAGGTCTCGAAGCTGTCGCCGTGGTCGAGGTGCAGCACAATCTGCGGATTGGGGCAGCCAAGCTCCTTGGCGTACTCCACAGCACCCTCGGCCATGTAGCGCAGCAGGGTCGGGTTCGCATAGTCGCGGGCACCCTTGCTGACCTGAAGGATGACGGGACTCTTGGTCTCGACTGCAGCCTGGATGATGGCCTGCATCTGCTCCATGTTGTTGAAGTTGAAGGCCGGAATGGCGTAGCCGCCATCAACGGCTTTGGCAAACATCGCACGGGTGTTCACCAGTCCTATTTTTTTGTAGTCTACCATAATTGTATGTATTAAGTGAATTCGTTAATCTATTTTCGGTTTTCAATTTACAAAGATGCCAATTTTCGCTGACATTAACAAATCTATTTTTTAACTCGTCAAGTATTTCTTTTCGCAATACCGTTAGTTCTTAATCAGAATCTTCACCTTGCGGTTGTTGGCAGAGGCCCCCATGTTGTCTTTCCCGTTGGCACGGTCTCCGATGAACTGTCCCGGGCGAGCTCCCGCACGCAGCAGCGCTTTACGCACAGCGTAGATGCGGTCTTCGGAGAGACGATGGTTGTAGTCGACATTACCCGTTGAGGAGGCATATCCTATGATAAACACTTTTTTTTTAGGATTGGCCTTGAGCAGACTGCCCACGGCACGTATGGTTTCCATGCCTTCCGACGATATCTCCGACGAGCTTACTCCAAAGTAGATGCACGTGTCGCCCAGTCTAGCGGTAGGTGTCTCTTTTTTTTTTGATTCAGTGGCGGGTGTCTCCACGGATGCCGTTGTGGCTGCGGCGAGGGTCGTTTCGTTTGTCGTTGTCTCGACCGTTGCAGCCGGTGTGGGGGCGGGCGCGGCAGTCATCTCGCTGACCTGCTGGCGCAGACGCGAACGCTCGTCGCGCAGGTCGATGATAAGGTCAATCAGACTGTCGTTTTCCCGCATCAGCAGCTCGTTGCTGTCGCGCAGCGCCATCTGTTGGTCAATCAGTGCGTTGTTGTCGTCGGCAGCCTGCCGCAGCAGGTCGCGGTATTGCGCCTGGTCGCGATACGACTCGAGCAGTTTCTGCATGACCATGCTGTTATTGTCGGCGCGTTTGATGCCCCAGTTGTAACGTACCGTCAGTGCCATGAACCACATGCTTTTGGGCGTATGGTTGCGGGAGAGGGGGAATGCGCTGAGCTGTGTGGTCAGTCCCAACGTCAGTTCGGGCATCACATCGTATTCCGCGGCAAGGGTGACGGGGAAATAGATGGTGTTGGGCTGCCGGTCGCGGGTTCTGACTTCCGTCCACGCGTCGGTTTCGGTCTCAATCTCCCATGTCTGCTCATGGGTGTTCCAGCCATGCATCAGTCCGAGGCCGACACCCAGCCATACGTTGAGTTTTTGGAGATTCCGTGTGTGGTTGATCTCCATCAGGTTGTAGGAGAAGTTGAGGTCGGAGAACAGCAGATGGGTGATGTTGCGATCGGTGTAGGGAAGGAGTCCCAGGGCACTGCTCTGTGGCGGCTTGGCCAGCTGGTCGTCAGCGGAATAGCGGAAATTGCTGTACCCTATATTGAAGTCAAATCGCCAGGCGGCGGTGAGGTTGTAGGCCACGCCGAGACTGAATAACGGTGCCGTTTTGTGGCTGCCGACATACTGCTTGCCACGCATGCCGGTGTGGTTGCTGAAACCCAGGTGCAGATGGGTGGACCAACGGTCGGTGCGTACGGTGTCGTTGTATGAGGTTTGCGCCTGTGTCAACATGGCGATACCGACAAGCAAGAAGAGAATACTGTGCTTCTTCATCGTTATAAGGTTTTGTTGTTTTATTTGTTTCTAAAGAATCCGTAGACGGCGCTGCCGCTGCCCGACATGGAGGCGTACACCGCCCCCCTTCGGTAGAATGCGGCTTTGCATTCCGCTATGGTTGGATGTTGGGTTAAGATGCTCTCCTCAAAGTCGTTGACGATGGTGTTGCGCCAACCCTCAACAGGCTGTCGCACCGCTTCGCGCAGGTCGACGGTGGCGGCATGGGGTGTGGTGCCGGCGTAGGCTTCGCGGGTGCTGACGCTCACTTCGGGCTTGACCACCGCTATGCGCAGCCCGAGCTGGGCTAAGTCCAAGTCGATGGGCTCAATCTTGTCGCCGATGCCGGTGATATAGGCAGGTCGGTTGTGGATGAAAAAGGGGCAGTCGGCGCCAATCTTCACCGCCAGTCGGCAGAGTGTCTCGTCGTCGAGATGCAGCTGAAAGAGCTTGTTGAGCATGCGCAACGTGAAGGCGGCGTCGCTGCTGCCACCGCCCAGTCCGGCACCGTGGGGGATGCCTTTGGTCAGACGTATCTGTACGGGTCTAACCTGGTCGGGATAGGTGTCGCGCAGCAGTCGGTAGGCACGCAGACAGGTGTTCTTGTCGTCCGTGCAGTCGAGCGTGGCACCGACCAACTCGAAGCGGGTCTCCGCTGCGGGGTCAGTCAGCGGCTCGATGTCGAGAGTGTCGTGCATCGTGTCGACGGGAACCATGATAGAAGCGATGTCGTGGTAGCCGTCGGGACGCTGCGACAGAATCTGCAGACCTAAGTTGATTTTACAGTTGGGATGAGTTATCATGAATTCGGAAATCCTTGTGATTGCGTTAGTGGGAATGCGTTAGTCTTATTCTTTTTTGACGCGGTGGAACAGGTCGCCCCATCGGTTGAAGTCGCGTGTGTATTTGAGTCCGAATCCTTGCTTGTAGGGTAGCTCGATACGGGTGTAGTCGTTGGTGTTGGTGCGGTTGAACACGAAGAGGTGCAGGCGCGGGTTGAGTCGGTAGCCCACCAGGATGTCGCCCACCAGGTTGTTGATGGCGTGGGCGTCGGCGTCCTTGCTGAGGCTGCGCGACTCGCCGCCGTAGCCCAGCGTGGATTCAAAGTAGAAGCGGTCCCATGACTTGCTGATGTCGATGTCGAATTGCTCGGTGCTGAGGTCGGTGGCCGCTGTGTAGCCGAAGTCGATGTCGACCACGGTCACCATCTGCGAGACGATGTAGCTCGCCGATTTGACCATGGCGTTGTAGCCGCTGGAGGAGGCTGCAGAGGAGGACTGGTTGCTGGTGTTGCTATAGAATTGTCCCATGGCCAGCAGCGAGACCGTCTGGTTGAGCATGTCGCGCTGGTTGCTGCGGTCGATATAGGTGAAGATTTCTTCGGAGGTGGAGGCATCGACGTTGGGCAGCCGGATGTCGAAGGTGATATTGGGTTCTTGCAGGTTGCCCGCCAGGTTGATGATGCTCTGCACGGGGATGTTGCGCTGGTTGTTGTCGGTCTCGTTGCTGGTGAGCGAGGCGATGCTGGCGCGCAGGGCGTAGACAGCGCTGACGTCAAATTGTATCTGGTTGATGTCGCCGGGGAAGAGCAGGCTGCTGCCTGGCTCAATGGTAAAGTTCTTTTCTACCAGCGACAACATGGACAGCGCCAGTGTACCGGAGGTGAATTCATAGTTACCGACGATGTTGGTGCGGTTGCCGTTGCCGGTCTTGAGTTGCAGGTTGCCGGCGCCCGCCGCGCGGATATTGGCATCCAACTGGTTGAAATCCATCGGTACATGCAGCGAGAGGTCGGGCGTGATGGTGATGGCCAGATTGATAGCGGGGATATTGGAGGAGCCGCCACTCTTGCTCACCGTCTCGTTGTAGTGGGTGTTCTGTGTGACGAAATGGATGTAGTCCTGTTCCGTGGTGCTGAGTTTGTTGTCCACGGGGAAGGTGATATCGCTGCCGGAACGGGTCTGTGCGGAGGCGTCGATAGTGATGACGCCTTTGCGTCCGGTGACGGTGCCGTTGAGTGCCGCCACCAATGTGCCGTAGGGATTGTTGCCCTGCGCCTTGGTGTTGATAACGGTGATGCGGTCGGACTGTAGCGCCAGGTCGATGTGCAGGTCGTCGGGGTCGCTGTAGTCGATGCCGCCGTTGGCCACGAGGAGGTTGTCCTGCGGGTCGTAGATGTGGAAGTTGTTGACCGAAATGCGGCCGTTGGTAAAGGTCACGCTGTCGGTGCAACGGTAGGTGACGCCGGTATAGTCGATGTCCAGCAATCCGTTGTGCAGGTGTGCGATACCCTCCACTTTGGGTCGCGACAGGTCGCCGTCAATCGCCATATCGGCCGACAGGGTGCCGTCGACGCGCGAGGCGAAGCTGCGCAGTAGCGGTGCCGCCGTGGCCAGCGCGAAGTTGTCGAACTGTACGTCGAGGTCGATCTGCGGGTTTTTGTCCAGCGTGATGTGTCCGTTGGCGGCGACGGGGTGCAGGGTGCCTGTCTCGCGCTGGAGGTGGGAGGTGGCATTGATGTCGAGCCACTGCCGGTCGAGGTCGAGCGCCGATTTCACGCTGACGTCGCCGAGTGTTTGTCCGTTGACCGAGCAGTTGTCGACGGTCAGGTCGGCCAGCAGGTAGGGCGTGGTGGAGGTCGTGGTACTGTAGGCCTGTATTTGTCCGTCAACGACGCCGTCAATCAAGAAATGTGAGTTGGCCAGCAGCAGGCTGTCGAGCAGGTCGATGGAGAAGTGGTCGAAGTTGGCGGTGGCCGAAAACTCCCCGTCGGGTGTCACCTCGGCGGTGGCGTTGATTGCGCCGATATCGCTGTGGATGGACAGATGTGGCATAATGAGTGTCTTATGTGCCAGTAAGATGTCGTCGCAGTCAATGTCCCAGCGTTTCCCGCGCACATAGAAAGTGGGGTCGGTGATCTGTATCAGGTGATGGCTGCCGACTTCATGTTGTACTAGAATGCCGATGTCGCCTTGGTCGCGTATGCTGCCCTCGTCATCGTCCCAGTTGAGCCGCAGCCGGCCGGTGCGGTTGTTGTTGCTGGTGGTCAGGCGCAGGTTGTTGAACAGGGGCAGTCCGCCCATGTCCAACTGCTCGATGTCGCAGAGGGCGTCGTAGTTCTCGCCCACGGGGTGGCCTGACAGCGCCAGATATTGCATCCGCAACGAGCCATAGCGTATCGAGTCGGAGCGTGCCACCAACTTCATCGACTCGGTGTGGTTGTAGGAGCCGTGAATCTGTGTGCCGGGGGCGATATACAGGCCGGGCAGCAGCAGGTTGAGGTTTTGGTGTGGGTCGTTCCACACGATGTCGATGTTGAAGGCGTGGGCCACCAGTGCGTTGTTGTCTGCGGTGGTGAGCGGATCAGCCGCTATGTCGATGGGCAGGTAGCGTTGCAGGAATAGCTGTCCCAGTTGCGGTATGCGGCTGTAGTCGATGTAGCCGTTCAGGGTGATTTCTACGATGTCGCTCTGCAGCCGCAGGGTTTTGTACTGGTTGTTTTCGTCAAGGGTGACCACAATGTCGTCCACCTGTCCCTGCTCTTTGCCTATGGTGAGGTAGTTGTCGCGCAACGCGATGGTGCCGCGCATCCGGTCAATGTCGAAGCCTTGCAAGTCAATGTCGGCGGTGGTGGCGAGGGTGACGGCGCGACTGCTGTCGGTCGCCCCCAGCAGTTGTGACAACTGGCAGTGCTGCAAAATCAGATGGGCCTGGTAGGTGGTACTGTCGCCGTCGAGATGGCCGGAACCCTCAATCTGCAATGCCGCCAGCGGGTCGTCGATGTCGCCCTGGAGGCTGATTTGGCGGTGGTCTATCTGCAGCTGTGCGTTTAGCGGCGCCAGTCGGTATTGCTGCACCACGGTGTTGCGCAAGGCAATGTCGCCATCGAGCGTCAATTCATCGGCCGAAATCCCATGTCCCTTGATGTCGAGTTGCAGTGCCGTCGAGGAAAACCGGTTGTCGTTAATCAGTTTGGCAATATGCAGTCGGTCGGATTGCAGCTGCAGCTGGTAGCGCAGATTGCGTGGACTGTTGTCATAGGCCACCGTGGCAAGTGCTGTGATGGGACCGACGTCGCTGCCCATCGTCAGGTTTGCGGTGCCATTCTGCAGCGATCCGCGCAACACGGCATCCAATGCGATGTCGCCCAGCTGAAGCACCGGTTTGGGAACGGTGAAGAAAGGCTGCAGCAGCGGCTGGTGGAAAGCAGCCACGTCGGCGGTGGCGATGCAGGGAGCATGCAGGTCGAGGTTGAAGGCGGTGCGCTCGATGTGCGGCAGTCCGATGATGGAGCCGTCGAATTGCATACGGGTGCGGTTGCCGACGGCGACCGACATGCCGTCGACTTGCAGGTTTGACAGCGGTCCGTTGACTTCACCGGAAATCTGGACGGAGTCGTCCATGCCCCACAGGCTGGGTGCCCAATAGGTGGCGTCGCGCAGTCCGATGGTGGTACCCTCGTGTAGCGTGACGCCGAAGATGACGCTGTCGAAGACATTGTCGCCCGAGAAGAAGCCCCAGTTGTCGTAGTTCAGTTCTATGTCGCAGAGCATGTGTGTGTTGTCGGTGGTCAGCTCCATGTTGTGCGTCTGGATGGTCTGTTCCGACACTTTCACGTCGGCCGACATGTCGCGCAGTCGGAAGCCCGACCGCTCCACGCATTCAAAATGCACCATGCGGCAGTCCACATTGGCCTCTTGTACGCGCACGTCTTTGAAATTGCCGTGGATATGACGGAATTCCATGTGCGAGACGTTGACGCCGTGACCGTAGCGAGCGAAGTACTCGCTTTGATGCTTAAGGTCTTGCTTATAGTGTATGTCGTCGAGGATGAGTCGTTTGATGTTGACGACAAAAGGTTTCGACGGTGTGGTGTCCTCGGGTGTTTCCGGCGAGGCGAAGTAGTCGAAGATGTATTTGAGGTTGATGCCGGCACTGTCGATCTGGAGGTGGTAGTAGACGTTGCTCAGGCGCACTCGACTGAGTGTCAGCCCTTCGTCAGTGATGGGGAAGTGGTCGAAGTGGCAGTCGATCACGTCGCCGCGGAAGATGGTGTCGTTGGTGGGACTGACCAGCAGGATGCTGCGCAGTTTGACGTGACCCAGCGGAGTGACGTGCAGTGATGCGACCCGTACTGTGCCGCCCCATTCCTGGCTGAAATGACGGCTGACGGCGGCGCCCAGATAGGATTGGACGATGGAAAGGTTGAACAACGCCACGGTGATGTAGACCACCACCAGTAACGCAAGCATCACTTTGCCAACTATTTTCAGTACCCTTTTCAAATCTCGAACTACGTTATAACGCAATTACGTTATAACGTATTAACGTATTTTTATTATAAATATTGTTTAATAGTTATTAATAACCTCTAATAATTAGTTGTGAACACGAATCTAACGAATCTAACGAATTACTATTCGTGTTATTCGTACAATTCGTGTTCAAATAAAACGAATAATTAGTGGTTACCTATTGTTATTTTTTTCAATTTTTAACTGATCACTGCCCGCTGCCCACTAACCACTGCCCATTGACCACTCTATTTCAAATTTCAACTTTCAATTTTCAATTTTTCGTATCTTTGCAGAGGTTATGACTACGATTCTTGCTATCGAGTCGTCGTGTGACGACACATCGGCTGCCGTGCTGCGCGACGACCGCATACTTTCCAATGTGATTGCCTCGCAGAAGGTTCACGAGCAATACGGTGGCGTGGTGCCCGAACTGGCGTCGCGTGCCCACCAGCAGAACATTATCCCTGTGGTCGACGCCGCTTTGCGGCAGGCCGATGTATCCAGTCAGTCCATCGACGCCGTGGCGTTCACCCGCGGCCCCGGACTGCTGGGTTCGTTGATGGTGGGTGTCTCGTTTGCCAAGGGCTTCGCCCAGGCGCGCAACATCCCGCTGGTGGAGGTGAACCACCTGCAGGCGCATGTGCTGTCGCACTTTATCCGTCGCGACGACAACACGTTGCCCCAGTTTCCGTTCATCTGTCTGCTGGTGTCGGGCGGTCACACCCAGATACTGCTGCTGCGCGACTATTTCGACATGGAGGTGCTGGGTCAGACCATCGACGACGCGGCGGGCGAGGCCATAGACAAGGCGGCGAAAATCATGGACCTTGGCTACCCGGGAGGCCCTGTCATCGACCGGCTGGCGAAGGAAGGTCGCGACGACGCATACCATTTTGCCACCCCCGCCATTCCGGGCTACGACTACAGCTTCAGCGGTGTCAAGACCTCGTTTCTCTACTTCCTCCGCGACCACCTCAAGGAGGATCCGCAGTTTATTGAACATCACCGTGCCGACCTCTGTGCCTCCATACAGGCTTGCATCGTCGATTTCCTGCTGCGCAAGCTGGAACGTGCCGTTATCGCCAGCGGCGTGCGTCAGGTGGCCATAGCGGGCGGCGTCAGCGCCAACTCAAGGCTGCGTGAGGGGCTGCAACGGTTGGGCAAGAAGCACCATTGGGAGGTCTTCATCCCTCCGTTCCAATTCTGTACCGACAATGCGGCCATGGTGGGTATCGCTGGCTACTACAAATACTTACGTAACGATTTCGCCGACATCAGTCTTCCTCCCTATGCGCGGTAGACGGTGTTTGGTACTGTTGTTTTTGTGGGCGACGGCCACGGCGTCTGCCCAGGATGTCCATTTCTCACAGCTGGACTTCAATCCGCTGCTGCTCAACACCGCCTATTCCGGTTTTATTGACGGCGGCGCGCGGGTGGGGGCGGCTTATCGAACTCAGTGGGCGTCGGTGAGTTACCCCTTTCAGACGTTTGCCCTCACCGCCGACGGTTTGGTGCTGCGCGACCGCTACCGTCGCAACGGCCTGGGACTGGGCGGCAGGTTCTATCGCGACAAGGCGGGTACGTTGGACTACGGCACCACGTCGGTCGAGGCGATGGCGGCCTACAACCGCACCCTCGACTGGAGTGGCGTGCACCATCTGTCGCTGGGTGTCTCGCTGGGCTACCACCAGCTGGGCTACGATGTGTCGCAGGTCACCCTCTACGACGAGGGGGAGACGTTGGATCAGCAACACCGTCGCTACCTAACAGTGGGTGCCGGCGTGGCCTGGTCGTGTGAGCCCGACGACGGATGGTGGCTGCGGGTGGGACTGGCGGCGCACAACCTCAATCAACCGTCGCTGGCGCTGCTCGAAGGCGACGACAGTCGGCTGGCACAGCGCTGGCTGCTGTCGGCACGCTGGGGACGTATGCTGGGCGACCACTGGCTGTTGTCGCCAGTGCTGCAGGTGCAACGGCAGCAGGGCAACAACGAGTTGTGCTACGGCGCCGATGTGCGCTGGCTGCTTGGCGATGACGACCGTCACCATCTGCTGCTGGGGGCTGGCCTCGCTTTGCGCCATGCCGACGCGGCCATCATCTCGGTGATGGCGGAGTACAACGCCCTGCAGGTCATCTTCTGCTACGATGCCAACACCTCTTCGCTCTCCGATGCTTCGTCGGGCTACGGCGCAGTGGAACTGGGTGTGGGCTACCGCTTTGTCAAATCACAAAAGAAACGCCGCAAGGCACTTCCCTGTCCAATCATGTAGTACAATAAAATAAGACAAATTAGTCCAATAAAACCCATTAGACCCATTAGACCCATTAGTCCAATTTGACCAATAAAACCCATTAGACCAATTAGTCCACTTTGACCAATAAAACCCATTAGACCAATTAGACCAATTAGTCCAATTGGACCAATTAGACTAATAAGTCCAATAAGACCTATAATATACCGCTCATTATTTCCTATGTCTCGCTTCGTCTCACTTCTCATTTTTGTTTTTTGCCTCTTGCCCATTCTCTCTTTCGCGCAGCGGTACGATGTGTCGCACCTCAGCACGAAGGTCAATACGGTGGGTAGCGAGACGGGGGCGGTGGTGCTGGACGACGCGCTGCTGCTCTATTCTTCGCATGGCATCGGCGATAAGGATTTGATGCAGCTGCGTTTGGCGTCGGTGGATTCGTTGGGACGCACGGGTCGTGGTCGCAATTGTACCTGGCCCATCAACAACAAGCGTACCCACACGGGCAACGCCGCCTATGATGCCCAACATGACCGTCTTTTCTACACGTTGTGCGAGGCTGACGATACGGGTGCTATCCAGTGCGCGGTGTGGATGGCGCAACGACGCAACGGTCGCTGGCAGCGCGGTCGTCGGCTGGGTGGCGACGTGAATCTGTCGGGCTATACCAACACCCATCCCACCGTGGGCTACCAGCCCGATGGCAGCACATTGCTCTATTTTGTCTCCGACCGGCCTGGTGGTCTGGGTGGCTTGGATATCTGGTATGTCGTGGTGCGCGACGAGGTCGCAGGACGCTGTGTCAACCTGGGCGCGCCGGTCAACAGTGCCGCCGACGAGTTGACGCCGTTCTATGACACGACCAGCCGTACCCTGTATTTCAGCAGTGACCGTACTGATGGGTTGGGCGGCTACGACATCTACCGTTCCACCGGCGACCGCGACGCTTGGCAGCGACCCAAGCCGTTGCCAGCGCCGATAAACAGCAAATACAACGACCTCTACTTCACCGTCGGTACCGCCTGCGGATGCTGGGGCTTCCTCTCCTCCAACCGCGAGGATTCGATGTTCGAGACCGACAGCTCCTGCTGTAACGACCTCTATCGCTGGCGTCTCCTACCCGATAAAAAAGAAGAAGCTAACCCTCCAACCCCGGAACCCTCCAACACTCTAACCCTCCAACCCTCTAACCCTGAACCCACACCACCCACACAATCGCATACACCCTCATTCACGCAATCAATCGTTCTCTTCTTCCACAACGACCAGCCCGATGCGGGCAGTTGGAGCGACAGGACGGAGCAGACTTATTTCCAGACCTACAACCGCTATATGTTTCGGCGCGAAGAATATATCGCTGCCGCCGACAGTGCGACACGTTGGCAGGTGGAGTCGTTTTTCGATGAGGCACGCTACAACTGCGACCGCTTCGAACAGCTGATGGAGTATATGCGTGACGACCTGGAGGCGGGTCGCAAGGTGGAGGTGACGCTGCAAGGCTATGCCAGTACGCCCCACACGGGTTCCTACAATATGCACCTTTCTGCGCGACGCATCGCCAGTGTAGTCAATCAGTTGCGTCAATGGAAGGGAGGCGTGTTGTCGCGCTATCTGGACAGCGGTCAGCTGCAGGTTCAGGTGCTGCCCTATGGCAGTCAGACCGCCGCCGCGCTCAAGGGTAGGGTGGACCCGGTTTTCAGTGTCGAGATGGCACGGGAACGACGGGTTGAGATTGTGGGCTACCAGTGCCGATAAGAAAAACGGCTGCATCCGAGAGGAGCAGCCGTTTTTTTCTTTTGGGATATGCTGTCGATTAGCCTTCGACGATAGCACCCGTGGGGCAAGCGTCGGCGCAGGTGCCGCAGCTCACGCACTGATCAGCATCAATCTTGTAGATGTCGCCTTCGGAGATAGCTCCAACGGGGCATTCGCCAGCGCAAGTACCACAAGCAACGCAAGTGTCGGTAATTTTGTAAGCCATTTTTTTTGTGTTTTTGGGGTTAATAGATTTGCAAAGATACAAACTTTCCGCGAAAGAAAAAACTAATTTTGTTCTTCAGGGTCCCAATTTTCATTTACCACCATGCAGGTGTCCCATTCCTCCACCTCCCCTATGCAGGTGTCGAGGTCTAACCGCTTTGGCGGGTGGTGTTGTCCCACTCCGACGAGGATGGCGGCAAGGAATCCGATAATCAGCGTCAGCACAAGGCAACCGCAGCCTCCGCCAGCCAGCAGCCACCGTTTGCCAATCAGCGAGGCGGCGATGCCAGCCACGCTCATCAGCAGGGAAAAGAAGACAATCGGCAGCGTGATGATTTCGACGGCTTTGCTCCAATCCCCGACGACCGCGCACACCAGTACGATGAAACCCACCACCGTCAGTCCGCTACAGGCATATCCGGCAATGGTCAAACCCTTCAGCCACTTCTCCTTATTGCTTGTCGGCGGCACCCCGCCAATGTTTTGTTCTTGTTGTTCCATGAAACTGTCTCTTCGTTTTCAAAAGTCAAAGATACAAATAATCTTGAAAACAGATTATAATAATATATTCCACTAAAATGCGTATCTTTGTACTTCCGTTTTTCAAAACTTCCCACTAACGTATTAACACATTAACGCATTCCCAATATTATGAACCCACTTCTTTCCAACCTTCAGCCTGCCCCTGTGTGGCGCTTCTTTGGTGAAATTATGCAGATACCGCGTCCGTCGAAACACGAGGAACGCATCTCGGCCTATCTTCAAGAGTTTGGCCGCTCCCGTGGTCTCGAGACCCTCAGCGACGCGCTGGGCAATGTCCTCATCCGCAAGCCTGCCAGCAAGGGCTTCGAGCAGTCGGCGCGTGTCTGTCTCCAGGCGCACATGGACATGGTGTGCGAGAAGAACGGCGACAAGGTGTTTGACTTTATGACCGACCCCATCGAGCCGCAGCTAGACGGCGAATGGCTCACCGCCAACGGTACCACGCTGGGTGCCGACGACGGCATCGGCGTGGCAGCCATTCTGGCTATCCTCGACGATAACACGCTGGAGCACGGTCCGCTGGAGGCGCTCTTCACGGTGGACGAGGAGACGGGTCTGACCGGTGCCGGCGGTCTCTCTACGGATTGGCTGCAGAGCGATATCCTGCTCAATTTCGACGACGAGGACGAGGGCGAGTACTGCATCGGCTGTGCCGGTGGCATCGACACCACGGTGGCCATCGACTATACCACGCGTCCCGTGCCGGCAGGCGAGAAGGCCTACCGTGTCAAAGTGAGCGGCCTGCGTGGTGGCCACAGCGGCGACGATATCAACAAAGGTCTCGGCAACGCCAATAAAATGCTCACGCGCATCCTCTGGAACGGTACCGAGAAGTGCCAGATTGGCATTGCCCGCATCGACGGCGGCAACCTGCGCAACGCTATCGCCCGTGAGGCGTGGGCCGACATCGTGGTGGCCGAGGCTTCCGACAAGGAGTGGCAGTCGCTGGTGGCTGATTTCGCCGAGCATCTGAAGTTCGAGTTCCGCAGCACCGAGCCGGGGCTGCAGGTGACCCTCGAACCCATCGCCATGCCGACCTGTCTCATCGACCGTCAGACGCAATACAACCTGCTCAACAGCCTCTTTGCTTGCGCACACGGTGTGCTGGCTATGAGCCGCGAGATACCCAACTTTGTTGAGACGTCGACCAACCTGGCATCCATCAAGATGGATGACAAGCAGATCCATATCGCCACCAGTCAGCGTAGCTCCGTGGAGAGCGCCAAGTATGCCGCCGCACAGAAGATTGAGGCGACCTTCCGCATGATTGGTGCCCATGTGTCGCATGGCGACGGCTACCCGGGCTGGACGCCCAACCCCGACAGCCGTGTGCTGCAGGTGGCGGTGGAGGTCTATCGCCGCATGTATGGCAAGGAGCCTGTGGTGCGTGCCATCCACGCCGGCTTGGAGTGCGGCCTCATTGGCGAAAAGTACCCGCGTATGGATATGATCTCCTACGGTCCCACGCTGCGCGGCGTCCACAGCCCCGACGAGCGCATCGAGATCAAGACCGTCCAGATGTTCTGGAACCAGACCCTGGAAATCCTCCGCAGTTTGAAGTAGTGATTAGTGATTCGACTAATGGTAACCACTAATTATTCGTTTTATTTGAACACGAATTGCACGAATAACACGAATAGTAATTCGTTAGATTCGTGTTCACAACTAATTATTAGAGGTTATTTAATTAGACCCATTGGATCAATTAGTCTGATTTGTCCAGTCAACTCATTTTAACCCTTCCAACCCTCCACCCTTGCGAACCACAGTTGGTCATCTTGCCGTTGCGGGCACCTACATCATCTTCGGCCTCAACATCGTTGTCTGTCGTGACATCGCTGTCAAGACCGATTTGGCGCCGGTAGTACTCCTTGCCATGCGGGTGCTCGTGGCGGCGGCCCTGTTCTGGTTGGTCTCTATCTTCACACCGCGTGAGCGGGTGCCGAAGCTCGACCTGCTGAAGATGCTGGGTGCTGCTGTCATCGGCATCGTGCTGCCACAGATTACCTTTCTCAACGCCGTGGCACGTACTACGCCGGTCGATGTCTCCATTATCACCACCATCACGCCCATCCTCACCATGTTCACCGCCGCCATCTTCCTGCGTGAGCCTATCACGTGGAAGAAGGTGCTGGGTGTGTTGGTCAGCTTTGTCGGCGTGGTGTGGATTATCCTGCAGAGCAATTTCAACGTGGGCGGCGCCTCCGAGACCACGCCCCTGGGACTTATGTACTGTGTACTCAACTGCACCTGCTTCGCGCTCTACCTCGGCACCTGCCGTCCGCTGATTGCGCGCTATTCGGTGGTCACGCTCATGCGCTGGGTGTTTCTCTTCTCCTTCATCTTGTCCATACCGTTGGCGCTGCCGCTGCTGCCGGCGTGCCATTTTGCCAATATCACGCCCACGGTGTGGTGGGAGATAGGGTTCCTGATATTCTTCGCCACCTTTGTGGCCTACGTGCTGTTACCCGTCGGACAGGCACGCATCCGTCCCACGTTGGTGAGTATGTACGGCTACCTGCAGCCCATCATCGCTATCCTGCTCTCCATCGCCGCAGGCACCGACAGAATTACTTTCGCTAAAGCCCTCGCCGCCGCCTTGGTCTTCACCGGCGTCGCCATCGTCAACAAAAGCAAAAAGCGCGAAGGCGCGTAGTGTATCTATTATTGTGGGTAACCACTAATTATTCGTTTTATTTGAACACGAATTGCACGAATAACACGAATAGTAATTCGTTAGATTCGTGTTCACAACTAATTATTAGAGGTTATTTGTGATTTATTAAAAAGGGATGCGGCGGATTTAATAAATCCGCCGCATCCCTTTTCAGTTTTAAATTCCGCCTCCGACCTCGGTAGGATAGATTTACATGATTTCTGTCGCGGAGCGACAAGGCGTTTATTGTATCTCTTCCAGGGCGCCGGTCTCGGAGTCGATGATGAAGCCGCGCACTTCGATGTCTTTGGGTACCAGCGGGTGGGTGCGGATGGTCTCCACCGTGCGGCGGACGGACTCGGGGGTGTCCTTGAAGCCTTCGAGCCAGTGGTTGAGGTCGATGCCACACTTGCGGATGGTGTCGAGCGTCTGCTCCGTCACGCCGCGTGCCAGCATCTCGTCGTGGAAGTGGCTGTAGCTCATGTGACAGGCACCGCAGTGCGAGTGCGCCACCACCATCACGTGCTTCACTCCCAGCTCGTAGATGGCCACGATGAGGCTGCGCATGGCGGAGTCGAAGGCCGAGATAACCAGTCCGCCGGCGTTCTTGATGATTTTGGCATCGCCGTTGCGCAGTCCCAGCGCCGCCGGCAGCAACTCGGTAAGTCGTGTGTCCATACACGACAGCACCGCCAACTTCTTGTCGGGGTATTTGTCTGTGCGATACTGTTCGTAGCCCTTATTGGCCACGAATTCCTTGTTGTAGGCTACAATTTGGTTTATCATGGTGAATGGTAAATGGTGAATCGTGAAGTCGTGAAGTCGTGAAGTCGTGAAGTTGTGGAAGTGTGAAGTTGTGAACTTATCATCTTAACATCTAAACGTCTACACAATTTATGTCTAACTGCTAACCGCTAGCTGTTTTTTGAGTTTTTACTTTTTACTTTTTACTTTTTTGTACTAACCGCTGGTCACGTATTATTGGCTACAACGAACATCCCGGGCCGAAGAGTTGTTTGGCGTAGGGGGTGAGAGCGACGTGTTTGGACAGCCAGAAAATGGGCAGTGTGACCTCCTGGATTCCGCAGGCGTAGGGCGCAATCTCGTACAGGCCGTAGTAGACGGTGATGCTGTTGCGGTCGCTGTCGATGGTGAAGTTGTGCGGCATGGGCATGCGCTCCACATCGCGGAACTCATCGAAGAGGCAGTCCCGCATGCCCTTGTTGACCTCCAGGTCTTGGATGGCGTGTGCAATGGCCTCGCAGAGTAGGGTGGTGTCGCTGACCAGGTCGGCCAGATGGACGGAGCGCCCCGTCTCAAGGTCAAAGGTCAGGTAGTCTGCTGAATGCATGCCGTGGGCGGCACCGGCGATGAGGTTCTCGCGTAAAGCGAGAAAGGTGACCAGCTGGCTGTCGCGCGCGCATTCGCTTTCGAGCGTGACGTAGCAGTAGTCGCTTTCATCGTCGACCTGATCGATGGGTGCTTTTTCGTATTCTTCCTCGTTGTCATAAAAGAACGTTTTTTCCAGCCAGCCTTTGGCTGCCACCTCAAACGTGTTGGTGCTGTCGCCGAAGTAGAAGTACTGCAGCTCCCGTTCCGCTTCAGGTGGGAGGAGGCCCTTGTCGGGCCAGGCCACGGAATAGGAGACGCTCATTTCGACGGTGTTGCCCCAAGGACCTTGTTCTTCTTTGAAGGTCAGTTGATAGCTCTGTTCGCCGCTCAGCGTATGCGTGCTGAAAGGCTTTTCTTCCACTGCCTTGCGATGGCATCCGGCCATCATCAGCGCCGTCATGGCGAAAAATAGAAGGGTACGTTTCATTTTTTTTGTTTCAAGATTTTATTAGTCTATTCCTCTAATGCTACAGCCGGCCAGCCTTGGTCTTGGTAGTAGTGGACATTCAGGTTGTAGCGCTTTGCATATTCCTGCAGCTGTTCCTTGCGCACGGCATCGCGCACCGCCTCGTTGGCGTGCATGTTTTGGTAGATGTCGTAGTGTTCGCCGAAGATGCGGCGGGCGCTGGCCTCGTTGCCGGCGCCGTCAGCGGTCTGCTCGAAGGCAGTCACGGCGTAGCGGCCGCACTCCTGGCTGAGCGTTATCCGTCCGCTGTGGTTGCCGCCGGAAACACATTTCAGCGTGTCGCCAGCCACGTTGTACCAAAACACCCAGAAGTCGCCCCATACTTGGAGCGAGTCCTCATAGACCATCATCAGGGTGGGGATGCACACCTCGCCTTTCCGATACTGGCTACCAATTTCGTTCACCAGGTAGTTGCTGATGGCGTCACGCTTCGCCTGTTCGTCTCGACTAATGGCGATATGACGGATGCAGTCGGCCTTGTGTCCGTCG
Source organism: Bacteroidales bacterium (assembly GCA_017449975.1). Lineage (GTDB taxonomy): Bacteria > Bacteroidota > Bacteroidia > Bacteroidales > P3 > Colimorpha. Next base: position 18,014 of record JAFSYK010000091.1, on the reverse strand, counting down.
AAGTCGGACATCAGCCATCGGCCGTCCACCTTCTCCATATAGAGTTGGTGCTCTTCGATATCGGTCGCAGTGTCGAAAGAGCCGTCCTCCCATACTTGGCGCACGTGTATGGTCGCCACCGCATGGCTCTTGTCGGTCTGTTCCACGCCGACCACCTCGTAGTCGGCCATCGCGCCACCGTTGCCCGTCACGAAATAGTAGAGCCACTCGTGGTCCATGGCCTCATGTTCGGGCAACTGGTTGAACATCGTGTCCAGCACGGCATAGAAGTCCGCCGTCATATAGTCGCGCGACGCTTCCTGCAGCTCATGGTCGGGGATGTACTGGCACAACTCCGTCGCACGGTCGCGCAGCTGTTTCTCGCTGTCGCCGCAAGCGGCCAGCAGCAGGGTGACGGTTATCGGTAGAAGTAGTCTTCTCATAATCATTGCGTCAAGTATTTGAACGATTCAAGCGTTGACTTGTTTCAGTTGCTCCAGGGCGCGGCAGAGCTGGTCGGGGCAGGAGGTGTATTTGTCGCCGCAGCGTATGCCGTCCAGACGGCTGATGACCTCGTCAATCTTCTGTCCCTGCACCAGACGGCAGATGCCCTGCAGGTTGCCGTTGCAGCCACCCAGGAAAGATACCTCTTGAATGATGTCGTTCTCGTCGGCCGTCACATCAATCAGCACCGAGCAGGTTCCCTGTGTTGGATATTGAATGTGTTTCATGTTGTTGTTTTGCTATAAATAGATGGTATTATGTATATAACGTTGCTATTCCCTTCATTATTACATCATTCATCGCCCGTCTTACATCTTCTTCAATAGCTCCACCACATCCCAGTCGGCGGGCAGCCAGCGCACGCTGTCCAGCTCCTCCTTGCCGAGCCATCGCGCCGCCTCATGCTCCTTCAGCGTCAGCGCACCCTGCTCGACATGGCACCAGAAGCAATGCATCGTCAGATGGAACTTTGGGTAGTCATACTCCACCGTCGTCACCAGTCGCTCAATGGCAATCCGTGTCTCCAGCTCTTCCCAGATCTCGCGCCGCAGAGCCTCCTCGCGCCCCTCGCCGCACTCCATCTTCCCACCCGGGAACTCCCACCAGCCTTCCCATTCACCATACCCCCGCTGCGTAGCAAAAATACGCCCCTCAGCGTCATGGATAATGGCTGCAACAACTTCGAAGGTTCTCATGTTGATATTATTGATTTTTCAGTTGTTCCAACGCGCGGCAGAGCTGGAGGTGTATTTGTCGCCGCAGCGTATGCCGTCCAGACGGCTGATGACCTCGTCGATCTTCTGTCCCTGCACCAGTCGGCAGATGCCCTGCAGGTTGCACATTTCTCACATATTCTGCTGGCGGGGTGGGAAAATCTCTAATAGTATCCAAAAACCGAAAATGTGTCACTTGATATTCCATCACTATTGGTATGGGACAGGTGCCTGTCCCCTTGTCCCTTCGCTCAATCCATTCAGTTGCACTCAATACAAAATTGGGTAAGCCAGCATGCATCCTAAAGTGGTCAAATTCGACCACTTTAAAATCAGGGTTGTGTATCATCTCCCAAGTGCCAAGAAACTCAATCGTGTATCGGTTACGTAGCCAATTTTTTATGATATCAGCAGCCCTTATTCCATCGGTTTTCGCACCAGCCATATCGGTAAGACAAATATAATCCTTACCTTTGTCTATAATAACCGTTACCGGGGTGTTTTGTACAATAAGTTTGGTTGCCATAGAATGATTATAATAATTATTTCTTCAGTATGTAGAAGAGCATTGCTCCTCCGCCCACAAAAGGCTCAATGTAAGTGACATTCTCCCATTTGTCAAAGTCAGCGGGAAGCAGCGCTTCCAGTTGTTCAATGAGTTGGCCTTTACCGCCCACCCATTTGATAAATGGTTTCGCTTTCATTGGTTTTATATTACATTAATTACAATAATTACTTCTGTTTTAGTTAATTCTTCTTATTGTTTTTCACGATGCAAAGTTTCTGAATCAAACATCAAATAATATTCAGAAATGTACCAGTCTAATTTTCCTTTTCTTTCTCTTTTCTTATCTCCTCCAGCACCTTCCCATTGTACGAGAAATACTTGGCACCTTGATAGGCGCCGGAGGTGTTGCGGTGGTCTTCGGGCATAAATGTGCCGACGAAAGGTGATAGTTTATAAATACGACCCTCGTACTCAATAGAGTCGTCAGAAGCCACTTTTACGACAAGTCCCGTCGGGTCGAAGGTGACCTGTTCGCCAATCTTGATACCACACATGGAGAATTTGAACCTTGGGCGTTTCACCTCTCGTTTTTGCGGTTCCTTATGTTCACATTCCACGATGGGCTTGTTGTCTTCGTATAGTGTCACCTCGGCATCGTCTATCGTCATCGCAATGTCGCGGAAGATATCGAGTGCCATCTGTGGAGGCACATTGAAGAACTCGCGATTCTGACGGATACGCAAGTCGGTGAGACGGTCGATGGTTTTGTGCACCAACTTCTCCACCTCGTTGTATTTCGTGGTCTTTATCGTGGCGAAAATCTCAAATGGCAAGGGGACTGCGGTGTTGTCAAGTTCCTTGCTCCTTACATCCACAGGACGACTACTCTTGCCAATCTTCACCCAATCTTCACGAAAACTGGGATTGGTTAGTATGTAAACATATCCTGGTTCAGTTTTCTTCATATTATTTCGGATGTTGGTCGTTTTTATAAAGTGGGAGCCCCGTTGGATGTCTCCCACTTTGGATTGTTTGGTTGCAGTGTGACTGCGTTCCTACTTGAAATACTCCACGCCGGATTCGAAGATTTGCTGGTCGTCGTTGCCGGGGATGGTCATGGCGCTGCCTTTGCTTCTTCTTTCGCTGTGGCCCATCTTGCCGAGGACGCGGCCGTCGGGGCTGGTGATGCCTTCGATGGCCATGAAGGAACCGTTCATGTTGTATTCCTCGTCCATGGTGGGGTTGCCCGCCATGTCGCAGTACTGGGTGGCCACCTGGCCGTTCTTGAACAGGCGGTCGATCCACTCCTGCGGAGCGACGAAGCGACCTTCGCCGTGGGAGATGGGGATGGTGTAGGTGGCACCGAGTTCGGCTCGGCGCAGCCAGGGGCTGAGGTTGGAGGTGACGCGCGTGTAGGCCATCTTGCTTTGGTGGCGACCGATGGTGTTGAAGGTCAGCGTGGGGGCGTCGGCGGCCTGCGGACGAATCTCGCCGTAGGGTACGAGGCCGAGCTTGACCAAAGCCTGGAAGCCGTTGCAGATGCCCAGCATGAGTCCGTCGCGCTTGGTGAGGAGTTCCATGACGGCCTCGGCGATGCGCGGGTTGCGGAAGACGCTGGTGATGAACTTGGCGGAGCCTTCGGGCTCGTCGCCCGCCGAGAAGCCACCGGGGATCATGACAATCTGGCTGCGACGGATGGCGTCAACGTAGGCGTCGACACTCTCGCGGATCTGGTTGCCGTTCTGGTTGCGGAAGACGATGATCTCACTCTCGGCACCGGCGCGGTTGAAGGCGCGGGCGCTGTCGTATTCGCAGTTGGTGCCCGGGAAGGCGGGAATGAAGACGTGGGGCTTCGCCAATTGAGAATTGAGAATTGAGAATTGAGAATGGGTCTTGGGGTTGTCTGCCTTGTAGAGCTCGGTCGCGACGCTGTTGCTGCTGGCGGCGCCGGAGCGGGTGGGGAAGACCCCTTCGAGCGTCTGCTGACAGGCGGCCAGCGCCTCTTCGAGGGCTATCTTTTCGCCCGACACCTCAAATACAGGCTCGGCGGTGACCTCGCCAATCTCTTTGCAGCGGAAGGGGAGTCCGCTGGCGTCTTTCACCTCGACAACAATCCAGCCATAGCGCTTGGCGGTGAGGTCCTTGTCGGACGATAGTTTCACACCCAGTTTGTTGCCGAAGGCCATCTTGCTGACGGCCTCGATGAGTCCGCCGAAGCCGAGGGCGTAGGCGCTGCACACCTGTCCGGCCTCGATGGCGCGACGCAGGGCGGCGTACTGGTTAAGGGCGTCCTCATAGTCGGGCATGTCGAACTCTTTCTCTTTGACATCCAACAGCACCAGCTTGTTGCCGGCCTGTTTCATTTCGGGGGTGACGACATGCTGCAGGTCGCTGATGCCCACGGCGAAAGAGCAGAGCGTGGGCGGCACGTCGATGTCGTTGAAGGTGCCGGACATGGAGTCCTTGCCGCCGATGGCGGGCAGCTTCAGTCCCATCTGTGCGTGGTAGGCACCCAGCAGCGCGGTGAAGGGTTCGCCCCAGCGGTAGGGGTCGTTGCCCAGTTTCTTGAAGTATTCCTGGAAGGTGAGTCGCACACGGCTGGCGTCGCCACCGGCGGCGGCGATTTTGGCCACCGACGACAGGACGGCGTAGACGGCGCCGTGGAAGGGGCTCCACGTGGTCTGGTAGGGGTCCATGCCGTAGGACATGATGGTGACGGTGTCGCATTTGCCGTCCAGCAGCGGCAGCTTGCCAATCATGCTCTGCGTGGGCGTGAGCTGGTATTTGCCGCCGAAGGGCATCACCACGCTGCCCGCGCCGATGCTGCTGTCGAACATCTCGACGAGGCCTTTCTGCGAACAGACGTTGAGGTCGGCGAGGGTTTTGAGCCAGCGCTCTTTCAGATTAGTCGTAGTGCTCTGCGTATGCTGGGCATTCTGGTCCGGCATGCTGACGCTCACGGTCGTCTCCTGGTGGGCGCCGTTGGTGTCGATGAAGCGGCGGCTGAGGTTGACAATCTCCTTGCCGCGCCAGTTGATGACCATGCGGGGCTCTGCGGTGACGGTGGCCACGACGGTGGCTTCGAGGTTCTCCTCGTCGGCATATTTCAGCATGCGGTCCACATCCTTGGGGTCGACGACCACGGCCATGCGCTCCTGGCTCTCGCTGATGGCCAGCTCGGTGCCATCGAGGCCGGCGTATTTCTTGGGCACACGGTCGAGGTTGATCTGCAGGCCGTCGGCCAGCTCGCCGATGGCGACGCTGACGCCACCGGCGCCGAAGTCGTTGCATTTCTTGATGATATGGGAGACCTCCTCGCGGCGGAACAGGCGCTGGATTTTGCGCTCGGTGGGGGCGTTGCCCTTCTGCACCTCGGCGCCGCAGGTGGTCAGCGACTTGGTGGTGTGGCTCTTCGACGCACCCGTGGCACCGCCGATGCCGTCGCGACCGGTGCGGCCGCCCAGCAGGATGATGACGTCACCGGGGTCGGAGGTGAGGCGCTGCACGGCACGCCGCGGGGCGGCGGCGATGACGGCACCGATCTCCATGCGTTTGGCCACATAGTTGGGATGGTATATCTCGTTCACCAGACCCGTGGCAAGGCCAATCTGGTTTCCGTAGCTGCTGTAGCCGTGGGCTGCGGTGGTGACGATTTTGCGCTGCGGCAGCTTGCCGGGCAGCGTCTCGCTGAGCGGCTTGGTGGGGTCGGCGGCGCCGGTGACGCGCATGGCCTGGTAGACGTAGGTGCGGCCGCTGAGCGGGTCGCGGATGCAGCCGCCGAGGCAGGTGGCCGCGCCACCGAAGGGCTCAATCTCCGTCGGGTGGTTGTGGGTCTCGTTCTTGAAGTTGATGAGCCACTCCTCCTTGTTGCCGTCGATGACGACGGGCACCACGATGGAACAGGCGTTGATTTCGTCGCTGGGCTCCTGGTCGTCGAGGATGCCGGCCTTCTTGAGTCGCTTGGCGGCAAGGGTGCCGATGTCCATCAGGCAGACGAATTTGTCGTTGCGACCGGCGTAGTGCTCCTTGTGGTCGGCGAGGTACTGCTGGAAGGCCCCCTCGATGAGGGGACGGTAGTAGCCGTCGTCAAACTTCACATCCTTCAGCTCGGTGGCGAAGGTGGTGTGGCGGCAGTGGTCGCTCCAGTAGGTGTCGAGCACACGGATTTCGGTCATCGTGGGGTTGCGGTGCTCCTCATCGTGGAAGTAGCGCTGGATGTGTTTGAAGTCGGCGAAGGTCATGGCCAGACCCAGCGACTCGTAGAGCGCTTTCAGCTCGGGCTCGGCCATGTCTTTGAAGCCGTTGAAGGTGATGACGTCGGCGGGTTCGTCGAAATGGTCTTCGAGGGTGGCGGGCTTGGGCTCGTCGGTAACGCGGCTGTCGACGGGGTTGACGCAGTGCTTGACAATCTTTTCCCGCGTGTCGCTATTCATGCTGGTTTTGGTCGTGATGATATAGGTTGTCGCGCTTTTGATGATGGGCTCTTCGCTGTCGCAGAGCAGCTTGACGCACTGCTCCGCCGAGTCGGCGCGCTGGTCAAACTGGCCGGGCAGGTACTCCACCGTGAAGCAGAAGTCGTCGGCCTGGTGCGGAAACACCTCGTCGTAGAGGTCGTCGACGGGCGGCTCGCTGAAGACGGTGCTCTTGGCCTTCTCGAAGGTGTCGTCGCTCACGTTCTCCACGTCGTAGCGGATGAGTACACGCACGTCCTGCACGTCGATGTTCAAGTATTCGGTTAGTTCGGCACGCAGCTCGTGGGCACGGACCGCGTATTGGGGTTTCTTTTCAACGAAGATACGTCTTACCATATTGCTGTTAGTTTTTATGTCGTTTAAAGTTTATGCGGGTTTTAGATTACAAAATTCTCGGGATGACGGGCTTGCACGTCGCGGTAGTACTCCTTGATTTGCTTCAGGTCGGTCTCCCAGTCGCCCGTGGGGTCGAAGCGGGGACCCACACCCATCTGCTTCTTGCCGTAGTCGACATAGGTGAGCACGATGGGCACCTGCGCCGTAGTGGCTATCTCGTAGAAGCCGCGTTTCCAGTGCTTGGTGGCCTTTCGGGTGCCTTCGGGGGTGATGACCATCACAAAGCGTTCGTTGCGCTGGAAAGCCTCCACTGCCTGACCGACGAGTCCGTTGTGACGGTTGCCGCGGTCGACGGGTATCGCGCCCACACGGCGCAGCAGCCAGCCCACCACGGGGTATTTGAAGTAGTCCTGCTTGATGAAGACGCGGAAGTTGACCCCCAGTTTCCACAGGCAGGTGGCACCCAGATAGAAGTCGGAAGAGGATGTGTGCGGTGCCATAATCATCACACAACGTTCAATTTCGGGACGACTGCCGGGGGCGGGAATGTCATATTTCCAGCCACGCAGCCGTGCTATGCCAATGAGTAGTTTTTTCATTTTTGCAAATGTACATATATTATGCAAAAGGAGAGGGGGCTGAGGTGTGCAAAAAGCATCTCCGAGGGCATGTTTTTTTTCACTTTTTGTTAAAAAATAGAATTTGGAACATCTAAAAACACGAAATACTCGAGAAAAGGAACATCTAAAAACACAAAATACTCGAAAATTTAGATTGTGTCGTTTTTTCGATGTTTATAATCAATCGTCCCTTCACAACTTCACACCTTCACAATTTCACACCTTCACAATTTCACACCTTCACAATTTTACGAATGTGATTATTTATAAAGTGTTGAATATTATCCCAGTAAACTCATTAAACGTTAAACGTTAAACATTAAACGTTACTTTATTTTGTCGGATGAAAAATAATTCGTACCTTTGCAAACTCAAAGTAAACAATATTCGATAACAATCGTTTAAGAGCCACTGCTTAAAACGGCAAAAGTAAAGAAAATGAAAAAAGGAATCCATCCCGAAAGCTATCGTCTGGTTGTCTTCAAAGACATGTCCAACGACAACATGATTCTCACCAAGAGTTGCGCCAACACCAAGGAGACCGTGGTCTACACCGACGGCAAGGAATATCCTGTGGTGAAACTTGAGATTTCCAATACGTCGCACCCCTTCTTCACGGGCAAGTTGAAACTGGTCGACACCGCTGGACGCGTCGACAAGTTCATGAGCAAGTACAAAAAGTACGCCAAGAAATAAGGCGTCCCGAATCAGAACCCGTAATTTGTTTTAGAGACAGGGAGTCGCATCCATTTGGTGCGACTCTCTTCTTTTTGGCATGGTTCTTGATAGTATAAGGTGGTAAACGAAACATTCTGACCTTTTTTAACGTATCTATTAATCCCTGTCTTTGTTTCGGACACACCGACGAGACACCATAACATACCTATGAATTCAAATTTCCATTTCGACGAAGAACTCACGGACGGACTTATCGCCCACACCGAGTTCATTCCGCTTATATCCAAGGAAGAAGAGGATTTCTTACTCACAGATTCTTCGATACCCGACACGTTGCCCATCCTGCCTATCCGCGAGAATGTGCTCTTCCCCGGCGTGATACTCCCCATCGCCGCCAGCCGCTCCAAGTCGGTGAAACTGCTCAAGGAGGCCGGTCGCCACAACACGCACATCGGCGTGGTGACGCAGATGAACGAGGCGGAGGAACCTACCGCCAAGGATCTCTACACGCAAGGCGTGGTGGCGCATGTGCTCAAGGTGTTCGACCTGCCCAACAACACCACGATGGCTGTGGTGCAGGGCATCATGAAGTTCTCGTTGCTGGAGGTGGTGCAGGAGTCGCCCTATATGCTGGGACGCATCGCCCATATCGACGAGTCGGACACAATCCGCAACAAGCGGAATTTCCGCACCAATATCAACACGTTGCGTAAACGCTATGCCTCGCTGCTCAAAGCCAAGGGACGCGGTTCCGAGGCGGCGGCCGGCATCAAAAATATCGGCAGCGACAAGATTCTCATCAACTATATCGCGTCGCACATGGAGGTGTCGGCCTACGACAAACAGCAGTTGCTGGAGTGTCAGGGCTACGAAGATAGGTTGATTTCGCTGCTGCTGATGATGGACGAAGAGATGGCGTTTCTGCATGTGCGCGACGAGGTGCAAGACAAGGCACGCCACGAGCTCGACCGCCAACAGCGCGAGTATTTCCTCAACCAGCAGATGCGGGTCATCCAGGACGAGCTGGGCGGCAATCCCGCCGACCAGGATGTGGCGGCGCTGCGCGAGCGGGCCAAGAAGAAACACTGGAAGGAGTCGGTGGCAGAGATTTTCGAGAAAGAGTTGCAGAAGCTGCAGCGCTATTCGACCCAGTCGCCCGACTACTCGGTGCAACTCAACTACCTCGACCTGATGCTGTCGCTGCCATGGGACGAGTTCAGCAAAGACAATCTGAATGTCAACCACGCACGTAAGGTGCTCGACCGCGACCACTACGGCATCGAGAAGGTGAAGGAGCGCATCCTCGAGTATCTGGCTGTCATACAGTTGAAACAGCGTCAGTCGGAGGACGGCGTCAGCAAGGCGCCCATCATCTGTCTGGTGGGTCCTCCGGGTACCGGCAAGACTTCGCTGGGCAAGAGCATCGCCGCCGCCATGAACCGCAAATATGTGCGCGTGGCGCTGGGCGGCTTGCACGATGAGGCGGAAATCCGCGGTCACCGTCGCACCTACATCGGCGCCATGCCGGGCCGCATCATCCAGGGCTTCAAGAAGGCGGGGACGTCTAACCCCGTGTTTGTGCTCGACGAGATTGACAAGGTCCACGGTATGAGTCACAACGGCGACCCCACGTCGGCATTGCTCGAGGTGCTCGACCCCGAGCAGAACAACGCTTTCCACGACAACTATCTGGACATTGATTTCGATCTGTCGCATGCGCTCTTTATCGCCACGGCCAACACGCTGAGCACCATACAGCCGGCATTGCTCGATCGTATGGAGATTATCGACATGAGCGGCTATATCCTGGAGGAGAAGTTGGAGATTGCCAACCATTATCTGATTCCGCGTCAGCTGAAGGAGCACGGCTTCAAACGTGGCGATCTGAAATTTTCGCCCGAGGTGATGGAACGTATCATTTCCGACTATACCCGCGAGAGCGGTGTGCGTCAGCTGGAGAAGACCATTGCCAAGATTGTGCGCCGCAAGGCGGTGCAGACGGCATCTGACGAGTCCTGCGACAAGCAGGTGCGCGCCGACGAGCTACAGTCCATCTTGGGGCTGCCCATCCACAACAGCGAGCACCGCGGCAAGGAGTCGAAGGTGGGAGTGGTGACGGGTCTGGCCTGGACGCAGGTGGGCGGCGAGATTCTGTTTATCGAGTCGTCGGTGTCGAAAGGCAAGGGCACGCTCTCCATGACCGGCAACCTGGGCGACGTGATGAAGGAGTCGGCAACGTTGGCGTTCGAGTACCTGAAGGCCAACGCCGAGCGCTTCGGAGTCGACCCGCAGCGCATCGAGGAGTCCAATGTCCATATCCATGTGCCCGAGGGCGCTACGCCCAAGGACGGTCCCTCGGCGGGCATCACGATGTTTGTGGCCATGGTGTCGACGTTCACCAACCGCAAGGTGCGCGCCAATTTCGCCATGACGGGCGAGATTACGCTGCGCGGTGCGGTGACGCCCGTCGGCGGCATCCGCGAGAAGATTCTGGCGGCCAAGCGTGCCGGCATCACCGACATCATCCTCTCCGAGGAGAACCGGCGCGACATCGAGGATATCAAGTCCGATTATCTGAACGGCCTCACGTTCCATTATATCAGCGAGATGTCGGAGGCGTTGCCCATTGTTTTTGAATAAAGAAGAATAGAATCATGCGCCGTCTTGTCATACGACTTTGCCCTGCCGCCTTTCTTGCGCTGTTCGCCGTGCTGGCGCCGTGCCGGTTGTCGGCGCAGCAGCCCGACGCCTATGCTGCTGTCAGCCGTCCCGCCGCCGTTTCGTTGCCCGGCAACGAAGCGGCGCTCATGATGCTGGACAACAATCTGTGGGTGTCGTCGGCAGGTCTTCTGCTGCGCGCGGAATGCAGCCGCGATGAGATATTGTCCCTGGAGGCCGACGTCGTCATGAATGCCATCGACGAGGATGTGGTCTATGTGGTACGACATCCTTACACGGGCAACCTGTTCTACTCCACCCGCGACCGCCGTGGACGTGTCAGCCTCTACGAGTTGGTGCCGCGCGAGGGCAAGTCGCCCAAGCAGAACCGCGTCAAGGTGGGTTCTGTCAAATATGGTGTCATGCATCCCGTCTTCTCGCGCGACGGTCGGATGATGGTGTTCTCCGCACGTCTGACCGAAGGGTCGGGCATGGACATCTGGTATAGCTGGCAGGAGGAGGACGGCTGGTCGGAGCCCATCCGTATGGGGGGCGCTGTGAATACCACGGGCGACGAGGTGTCGCCGTTCGTTTGGAATGACTATCTGTTGTTCGCTTCTCGTGGCCGCAACGGCGAGGGCATGTCATCGTGGCAGGTCTATGCCACACGGCTGTCGTCCAACCCGTCGGTCGACAGTTTGTTCTCGCTGCAGTCCATCGGCGAGGGTGCCGAGGTGCAGGCGTTGCCGAAAGTGGTCAACAGCGGCCTGGGTGACCTGGAGCTGGTGGTCGACACGTTGCATCGCACCATGTATTGGATTACCCTGCGCGGCGGTCTTCCGGCGTTGTGCGCCGCCAAGGGTCTGCCGGAAGGTTTTCTGCTGTCAGGTCAGGTGTTCGGCGAGGGCCGCAGACCGCTGACAGGGGCGCAGATTGAAGTGCGGAGCGCCGGCCAGCGTCTGGCGACGGTCGTCTCCGACAAGCAGGGGCGCTACAGTCTTCCGTTGCAGGTGGGACGCGACTACACGTTGCGCGTCACCTGTCCGGCCTGCTTTTCCGAGGAGATACCGCTGGTGCTGCACCACAGCCACGACAAGCTGCTGCAACCGTTGCAGCGCGATGCGGTAGTTCGTCAGTGGTCGGTCGAAGAACCCGCCCGTATCAATAATCTCTTTGGCGACAATGCCGATGTGGCGATAGCGCCCGAGTCGGAACATCAGCTGGCCTTGGTACGCCAGTTCTTGAAGGACAATCCACAGCTGCGGGCCACGTTTACCTTGCATTGCTCGCGCACCAGCGATGCCTATGTCAATGGTTTGATTAACCAGCGTCGTCTGTCGGTGCTACGTGACTTTTTGGACGATGCGACGGCCTATGCACGCTATGTTGCCGCCGACGATATGGGGGAGGAGTTGATAGATGGAAAGCCCCTGTACGACTGGCTGGAAGTGACGTTTCAAAAAAAATAAGTGTAAAAAAATTTGGCGGGTTGCGAATTTTGTAGTACCTTTGCACCCGCTTTTGAGAGAAAAAAGTATTTGTTCGGGGCGTGGCGCAGTTGGCTAGCGCACTTGCATGGGGTGCAAGGGGTCGAAAGTTCGAGTCTTTTCGCCCCGACCAATAAAAAGGAAGAAGAGTTCGTTTTGAACTCATCTTCCTTTTTCAGATTCTGAGACACGTTAAACGTTAAACCTTAAACGTTAAATTCAATTTTATTGTTATCTTTGCAGTGTCGTTTCCGTACCGCCGAAGCCCGACAAGAACGACGGGTTGAAGCGGGCGGGATATGGCATTAAAACAAACAGCATTATGAAAAAAGTATTTTTTGTTTTTGCAGCAGTTGCGCTGCTGAGCGCAGGATTGTGGTCCTGTGGAAAAGAAGATGACAACAATGATTCAGCCTCGAGTGGAGGAGGCGGACAGGCCGAGGTAGTTTGGGTGGATTTGGGCTTGCCAAGTGGACTTTTATGGGCAGACCGTAACGTGGGTGCCTCCACCCCCGAGGAGTTTGGTGACTACTACGCCTGGGGCGAGACCGCCACAAAGAGCACCTACAACTGGAGTACCTATGCCTACGGCAACGACTACGACCAACTCACCAAATATTGCAACAATTCCAGTTATGGTCTCAACGGTTTCACCGACAACCTGACCATCCTGCAGCCTGGCGACGATGCCGCCACGGCCAACATGGGCAACGGAGCCCGCACCCCGACCAGGGCGGAGTGGCAGGAACTTCTCGACAACACCGTTTCCGTTTGGACTACTCAGAATGACGTAAATGGCCGTCTATTCACCGCCTCCAATGGAAACAGCATTTTCTTGCCCGCCGCCGGCAACCGCGTGGACGCTGGGCTCAGCGATGCCGGAAGCTACGGCTACTACTGGTCTTCGTCGCTCGACACGGACTACCTGTACAACGCTTGGGACTTCGACTTCGATTCGAGCTACCAGGGCAGGGGCCGCGTCAACCGCGACGGCGGGTTCTCTGTCCGCGCTGTGCGTCATAACTAGCCCTAGTTCCGCTCCACCAAAAACTGGCAACAGAAAAGGCCGAGATGGTAGACAGGAGATTGAAAGTTCGAGTCTTTTCGCCCCGACCAATAAAAAGGAAAGAAGAGTTCAAATCGAACTCTTCTTTCCTTTTTTCAGATTCTGAGACACGTTAAACGTTAAACCTTAAACGTTAAACGTCACCGCAGTATATTTTATTAAACTTTTTCCTTGTTTCTCATAAGTTAGTTGTATCTTTGCATTGTAAAAGTTTATTATGGTAAACTATATATGGATTTAAAAGATACGCTAAAAGAACGTAGGTCGCAGTTGAATATATCGCAATCCGACCTTGCGGAAATGGCGGACGTGAGTCTTGCCACTGTGAAGGATATTGAGCGCGGCAAAGGAAACCCTTCCATCCAAACAGTGGAGAAGTTGCTTGCCGTGCTTGGAATGGAGATAATCTATCAATTGAGAAAAACCGTATAGATACTGTTTAGTAACGTTAAAAAAATAACATGATAAGATGTTTAATTTTAATAAAATGTGGTATCGGACTTGTTGAACGAACACGGATTTAGCGGATAATTCGGATAATGCCTGCGGCTGCGCTTGCCGATTGGCAAGCAAATATCCGTTCAATCCGAGATATCCGTGTTCAAAATAATTAATGGTACATGTTATTTTTCAGTATTATTTAATAAATATCGTTGCACCTTATTATTTTACTTTCGTTAGTTTTGTTAGATCCGTGTTCAAATTTATTGATTGGAGGTTCCCATTATGCGACAAGTGGATATAATGTATAATGACCAGAAGGCTGGCATTTTGAAGGAGCAGTTCCCGGGAAAGGACTATAGTTTCGAGTATGATCCCGATTATTTGAGAGGCGACAATCCTAACATTTCAGTAACGCTGCCAAAGAAAGAAACACCTTATACCAGTGACACGTTGTTCCCATTCTTTGCCAACCTTCTGCCTGAGGGTGCCTTGCGCCGTGTTGTATGTCGTCAGCATCATGTGGACGAGAATGACCTATTTGGGATTCTGTGCGCGATGAATGGGGCTGATTTCATAGGGGCAGTAAGTGTGAGAGGAAATAGAGACGGTGATTAGTGAATTGAAAACTATGAAAGATAGACTGTTTGACGGACGGAGGGTTTCCTTGGAGCTCGATTTCAATTTAGATGAGCGGCACCACACCGAAGAGATGACGCGGGCCATGCAACGTATCTCTGTGTTGGGAGTGCTGGAGAAGTTCCCCGCAGTGGTAGTCGGAGGAAAGATTCGTCTTGCTGAAGATGGAGAGCGTTCGACACATATACTGAAACCCGCGCCGTGGGATGCCTCTCTTAATGAAAGATGGTACATTCCTGCCAATGAGCATCTGACTATGCAGATTGCCTCCAAGGTTTATGGGATGGAGACTGCCGCCAACGGTCTCTGTTCCACTCCAAGCGGGCATTCGGTCTACATCACCCGTCGTTTTGACATTGATTCCAATGGAACGAAATACCCGATGGAGGACATGGCGACACTCATTGGCCGAAGTGAGGTCGGCGAGGGGGCGGTATTCAAATACAGGGGTTCGTATATGGAGGTGGCACAAGCCATCCGCCGATATATGCCGGCATGGATGGTCAATATGGAACGTTTCTTTGAACTGGTTGTATTCAATTATATATATGCCAATGGTGATGCCCACTTAAAGAATTTCTCCTTAATCAATGTGGGAGGAGACTGCCGTCTGACTCCGGCATACGACCTGATGAACACCGCACTGCATGTCCGTGACGAAGATTTTGCATTGTCGGACGGCTTGTCTCCCGCCCTTCCGAAAAGCGATGCCTATCTCCACACAGGCCATCCCTGCCGTCAGGATTTTGAATGGTTCGGCAACGAGGCCGGCATGGTTGACAGTCGTGTACGTCGTATACTGGATAAATACAGCGTCTTGCCCGATCCTGTGACGGAAATGGTGATGGAAAGTCAGTTGACAAAGAAACTCCAGCGCAACTATCTGAAAATCGTCAAAGAGCGTATCAGCAGATTCGTCAGAAATGATAAGGTCTGACGGTGATTTTCACACCTTCACACCTTCACAATTCATAATTCACAATTCTCAAAGTTCCTCTTCCAGCGTCCAGAGACGGTTGGTGTTGGAGCCTTTGATGAGGAGGGTGGCACCGTTGACGGGATTCTGTCGCAGAAAATGTGCTATAGCTTCGGTGTCGGGGAAGAGCAACATATTGTCAGGGTGGGGGAGTCCTTCCCATTCGGGACCCACCAGTAGCACCTGTTCCAGCTGGCATTCGGCCAGCATCTCCACTAACTTTTCGTGTTCGCTGTGCTCGGCGCTGCCCAACTCATGCATGCCGCCGATGATGGCCATCTTGTGGGACGCCTCCATGTTGCGGAACGAGGCGATGGCGGCCGCCATCGACGAGGGGTTGGCGTTGTAGCAGTCGAGGTAGAGACAGTTGCGCTGCGTCTGCTTCCATTCCGACCGCTGGTTGCTGGGCTGGTAGTTCTCGATGGCCTCCTTGATGTCGAAAGGCTCGACGCCGAAATGCAGTCCCACCGCCACGGCAGCCATGCAGTTGTCGAAGTTGTAGTCGCCCAACAGCTTGCTCTGCACGTTATATACTTGGTCGCCCACCTCGAAATAGAAACGCAAGTACGGATTGCTTGATTGCTTGATTGGTTGATTGCTTGAGTTATTGCTTATGTTAGCATTCAAGCAATTTACAAGTGTTCCACGGATGTCGGCGTCGTTGGCGCGGCCGTAGGTGAGCAGCGACAGCGGTGTGCGCTCGATGGTGTCAGGCACAAAGGCGGGATTGTCGGGAGCGTAGGCGGGGATGACGGAGCGCAGTCCCGGCAGCGTGGCCAGTCTCTCGGCTTCGTGCATGAGTCGTTCGTTGTCGGCATTGACAAACACCAGGCCGTGCTTGCCGGCCAGATGGCGGTAGAGTTCCGTTTTGGTCTGCACCACGCCCTCAAACGAGCCGAAGCCCTCCAGGTGGGCGCGTCCCACGTTGGTGATGAGGCCGCAGTCGGGGTCGGCGATGCCGCAGAGAAAAGCGATCTCGCCCGGGTGATTGGCACCCATCTCCACGATGGCCAGCTCTGCGTCGGCAGGGATGGACAGCAGCGTCAACGGCACACCCAGGTGGTTGTTGAAGTTGCCTTTGGTGGCGGCAGTGCGATAGCGACGGCTCAGCACGGCGTGTACCAACTCCTTGGTGGTGGTCTTGCCGTTGGTGCCGGTGATGCCGATAACCGGTATCGTCAGCTGGCTGCGGTGGTGGCGTGCCAGCTCCTGCAGCGTGGCCAGCACATCGGGTACCACCACACAGCGGTCGTCCACCTTGTACTGTGCATCGCTGATGACGCAGCAGGCCGCCCCCTGCTCCAAAGCGGTAGGGGCAAAGGCATTGCCGTCGAAATGCTCACCCTTGAAGGCAAAGAAAATGCACCCCGGCGTGATGGCACGACTGTCAGTAGTCACCCGCCGAGATTGCAGATATGTCGCGTAAAGTCGTTCAATCAAATCTTTCATCTGTCAAAATGTCATGTTTTGGTTCTTGGATTGGATTTGGCACTGTAGTTGTTCAGTGAAAGGTGTGTCGTATATGATGCGACAATATAATAACGAATAATTAACAAATAATAATACACAACTATGGGAAAAATCATCGGAATTGACCTTGGCACCACCAACAGCTGCGTGGCTGTCATGGAAGGAAACGAACCTGTCGTTATTGCCAACAGTGAAGGTAACCGCACCACCCCCTCTGTGGTGGGCTTTATTGAGAATGGCGACCGCAAGGTGGGCGACCCCGCCAAGCGTCAGGCTATCACCAACCCCCACAACACCGTCTACTCCATCAAGCGTTTCATGGGCGAGACCTACGACCGCGTGCAGAAGGAGATTGCTGCGGTGCCTTACAAAGTGGTGAAGGGCGACAACAACACGCCGCGCGTCGACATCAACGGCCGTCTCTACACGCCGCAGGAGATCAGCGCCATCGTGCTGCAGAAAATGAAGAAGACCGCCGAGGACTACCTCGGTCAGGAGGTGACGGAGGCCGTTATCACTGTGCCGGCTTACTTCAACGACAGCCAGCGTCAGGCTACCAAAGAGGCTGGCGAGATTGCCGGTCTGAAGGTGAAACGTATCGTCAACGAGCCTACGGCGGCCGCTCTGGCCTACGGTCTCGACAAGAAGGCACAGGATATGAATGTGGCCGTGTTCGACCTCGGCGGCGGTACCTTCGATATCTCGATTTTGAACCTGGGCGACGGTGTCTTCGAGGTGAAATCGACCAACGGTAACACCCACCTCGGTGGCGACGACTTCGACCAGAAGATTATCAACTGGCTGGCCGACGAATTCCAGGCCGACAAACACATGGACCTGCGCAAGGATCCTATGGCTATGCAGCGTCTGAAAGAGGCTGCCGAGAAGGCCAAATGTGAGCTCTCCTCAAGTCAGCAGACCGAAATCAACCTGCCTTATATCACCGTGGCCGACGGCGTGCCGCAGCACTTGGTCAAGACCTTGACCCGTGCCAAGTTTGAGCAGCTCTGCGACGACCTCATCCAGGCTACGTTGGAGCCCTGCCGTCAGGCTATGAAGGACGCCGGTCTGAGCAACGGCGACATCAACGAGGTCATCCTCGTCGGCGGATCGACCCGTATCCCCGCCATCCAGCAGATTGTGGAGAAGTTCTTCGGCAAGGTGCCCAACAAGGGCGTCAACCCCGACGAGGTGGTGGCCGTGGGTGCTGCTATCCAGGGCGGCGTGCTCACTGGCGAGGTGAAGGATGTGCTGCTGCTCGACGTCACCCCGCTGTCGCTGGGTATCGAGACGCTGGGCGGCGTGATGACCAAGCTCATCGACGCCAACACCACCATCCCCACCAAGAAGAGCCAGGTCTTCAGCTCCGCTGCCGACAACCAGCCCGAGGTTGAGATCCTCGTCCTGCAGGGCGAGCGCCCCATGGCAGCGCAGAACAAGACCATCGGCCGCTTCCACCTGGCCGGC
>JAFSYK010000090.1 GCA_017449975.1 Bacteroidales bacterium | reverse complement strand
CTCGTACTCGTAGCTCTCAGCACCCGCGTTGGGCTCGAGGACCGTCAGCATCAGGGTGTCGCGCACCGGGCAGCCGTCGGCATTCGTGGTCTTGTTGAACTTCAGACCGCTCTTGTTGTAGGTCTTGCCCGTCAGATCCCAAGTGTAGGGTCCGTAGCTGGTGACCTCGGCGTAGCTGTGCTCCGACTGGCCGATGATGACATACAGGGTGTCGCGGATCGGGCAGCCGTCCTCGGCAACGCCCTTGAAGAACTTCATGCCGCTCTTCTTGTAGGTCTGGCCGGTCTTGTCCCAGGTGTAGGCGCCGTCGCAGCTGACCACGGTGTCGTGGCTGCTCCACTTGGTGACGACCGTCAGCTTCAGCGTGTCGCGGATGGGGCAGCCGTCGGCGGCAGTGCCCTTGTTGAACTTGAGTCCGGATTTGTTGTAGGTCTGGCCCGTCAGCTCCCAGGTGTAGGGGCCGCAGTGGGTGACCTCGCTGTAGCTGTGGTAGCGGTCGGTGACGGTGAGCTTCAGCGTGTCACGGATGAGGCAGCCGTTGGGGGCGGTGCCTTTGTTGAATTTGAGACCGGACTTGTTGTAGGTCTGGCCGGTGAGCTGCCAGGTGTAGGGACCGCAGCTGGTGACCTCAGTGTAGCTGTGGATGCGGTCGGTGACGGTGAGGTTGAGGGTGTCGCGGACGGGGCAGCCGTCGTCGGCGGTGCCTTTGAAGAATTTGAGACCCGATTTGTTGTAGGTCTGGCCGGTCTTGTCCCAGGTGTAGGGGCCGCAGTTTTCAACCTCGGTGTAGCTGTGGTAGCGGTCGATGACGGTGAGCTCCAGCGTGTCGCGGATGGGGCAGCCCTCGGGCGTGGTGCCTTTGTTGAATTTGAGACCGCTTTTGTTGTAGCTCTTGCCGGTCAGCGGCCAGGTGTAGGGGCCGCAGTGGGTGAGGTATTCGTGGCTGCGCTGGCTGTGGCCGACGGTGAGGTGCAGCGTGACGGTGCTGTCGCAGCCGTTGGCGGCGGTGCCGATGTAACGAGGCGTGCTGGTCGAGCTGGTGTAGACCGTGCCGTGCCATTCGTAGCTGTCGCAGGCGGTGACGGTGTCGACGCCGCTGCTGCTACGGTTCACGGTGAGGTAGAGCGTGTCGGCGCTGACGCAGCCTTCGGCGTTGATGTAGCTGTAGATTTTCCGGCCGGTGGAGCTGTAGGTCGTGTTGTTCCACAGGTAGCGGTCGCAGGCCGTGGCCGTGGTCGCGTTGTGGGTGCCGTGGTGCAGCGTGAGGTGCAGCGTGTCGGTGCTGGCGCAGCCGTGGGCGTCGCTATATGGGTAGGTGTGGTTGCCCTCGACGGTGTAGAGGGTACCGTGCCACGCGTAGCGGTCGCACGCCGTGGCCCACACCGCGTTGTGGGTGCCGTGGTAGATGGTGAGGTGCAGCGTGTCGCTGCTGGCGCAGCCGTTGGCGTTGTTGTAGTTGTAGACGTAGTTGCCGCCGACGGTGTAGCTGTCGCCGTGCCACGTGTAGCGGTCGCAGCCCGACGCCGTGGTCGAAGCGAAGGTGCCCTTGTTGATGACGAGGTGCAGCGTGTCGCTGCTGGCGCAGCCGTAGCTGTTGTTGTAGGCGTAGGTGTAGTTGCCGCTGGCGGTGAAGGTGTTGCCGTGCCAGATGTAGCGGTTGCAGGTGCGCGCCGATATGTTGTTGTAGGTGCCGTGGGCGATGGTGAGGTGGAGCGTCACCACGCTGTCGCAGCCGTTGGAGGCGGTGAGCGTGCAGGTCGGCGCCGCCGAGGCGGTGTAGGTGATGCCGCGCCAGGTGTAGCTGTCGCACGCCACGGCGCTGGTGTCGGCCGTGTAGCCGTCGCCACAGACGCTGCCGGGGTCGCCGAAGTGGCCGCGTATCATGGCGGTGCATTCATCCCAATACGAGAGGGGGGTGAAGCTGGTGCCCCAGAGGAAGCCGTCGGCATTGCCGCTGCTCGACGACACCGCAGCGGGATAGAGTACGTCGGTGTTGTGGAGCGTGAGCCAGAGGCTGGTGCCCGACTCGACGGCGTAGCCCTGCGGCAGCTCGACGAGCACCCAGCCGTCGGACTGGGAGGTGACCTGCACGGTGGTGGTGAAGACCGCCGTGGTGGGGCTGTTGGTGCCTTTGTAGACCGTCACGTCGTAGCTGCCCGCGCCGACGGAGTAGAACTCCACGGCGGTGAGCACACGGCCCACGGTGAGCGCGGCGGCCGGCAGCTTGATGCCCCAGTATTTGTCGAGTCCAGCGTCGCCGAAGCCGAAGGAGGTGATGTTACCCTTGTTGCCGCAGTGGCTGATGATGTCGTAGCCCAGGTTCTCGAAGCTGGCGGTGAAGGTGAAGTTGCCGCCGTTCATGACGAAGGTGCGCGGGTTGTCCTGGCTGTTGTCGATCCATTTCTCGAAACGGTAGCCGGAGGGCGCCGAGGCGCTGAGCGTCACCGCGTCGCCGAAGCTGTAGGTGCCGCTACCCGCCACGGTGCAGGCGGAGGTGCCGCCGACTTTGCGGACGGTCACGGTGCCGCCGCTGCCGAAGCTGGGGTTGGGACGGATGCCGATGAGCGCCGTGTTGCCGTTGTTGTAGCTGCTGGTGCTGTTGCCGCCGATGCCGCCGGGGGCGGGGTTGAGGGCGCCGACGAGGTAGTAGCCGTCGCAGTAGCTGCCCCAGCCCCAGTTGATGTGGAACTGGCCCAGGGTGTTGTAGCCGTCGAAGACGAAGGCGTGGCCGCCGGAGCCGTAGCCGGTGTAGAGGATGGGACGGCTCTGGTTGAGCTCGGCACGGAGGATAGCGGCATGGGTGCTGTCGTCGGAGGAGGAGCGGTGGACCGCCACCATGTTGGGCGCATATTTGAAGTAGGTGGCCAGCGCACTCTGTGCCGACGGCGCGCTGCCGATGGTGGCGGCGCCGCTGCCGCTGGAGCTGTAGTCCATCTCCACCGCCACGCCGACGTGGTACATGAGCTGCGCCACGGCGTTGATCTCGGTCTGGCTGCTGGAATAGGAGAGCGAGTTGGGCATGTGGGCCCAGTCGTAGCTGGTGGCGCCGAAGTCGGCCGACAGGGGGCCGTAGTTGCCCTGGAAGCTATGGCTGCCGTAGCCGGTGGCGGGGTGGTTCCAGTATTTCATGATCTGCGCCGTGGCCGTGGCGGTGCAGCCGGTGACGGAGAGCGAGTTGGTGTTGGTGTCGAGCGGACACTGGGCGTTGTAGCGCGGGCTCTGGTTCCAAGTGGTGGTGAGCAGCGGCGACACGCTGGTGGTCAGCGTAGCGTCCAGCGGCAGGCCGGAGGCGAGTCTGTCCCACTCGGCGGCCACGATGTCGGGCGTGGCGTCGGCGGCGCGCTTGCCCTGCCCCAGCCGTTTGATGCGTGCAATCTCGCCCTCGTAGGCGTCGAGCCATTCCCGTATGTGGGCCGGCAGCTGATGGGCGACGAACAGCCCCGTGGGCGAATAGCCCAGGATGGGATGCACACAGTCGTCGCCGGCAACCAGCACGAAGCCGCCGCCTTCGGCGTTGAAGATATAGAACTCGTCGAAGGGGGCGTCGACCTGCGTCAGTTTGGCCACGCCGGGATGACCCATGGTGGCGAGGAAGGTGGCAGCGACATCCCGCGCCTGGTCGGACTCGACAGGATGCGCCAGCAGCCCGCAAGAGGCGGAGAGCAGGAGAAGGGATAGGAGAAGTTTTTTCATGAGTGCGGGAATTGGACTAATTGGTTGCGGGCGTACACGGGGGTACGCCCCTACGTATTGTTCTGTATTGTCTTAACTACTTAACTACTGTCTACTTAACTACTTGCCGATAGGGCGTACACGGGGGTACGCCCCTACGATTGGGGGTGGGGGGTACTAATTGGACTAATTAGACTAATTGGTCTAATTGGTCGGACAAGTCCGGCTTTTGGGATTATTCTTTTACAATCTTTTTGAGGGTGGTTTGTTGGGGAGTGGTAATTTGGAGGGTGTAGGTTCCCTTGGGGAGGTTGGTGAGGTCGAGGGTGTTGGTGTTCTCGAAGCGGGCCACACGACGGCCGGCGAGGTCGAGAACCTCGACTTGGAATTGAGAATTGAGAACTGAGGTCGACGACCTTGTGGAGCCAATGGAGGGTTGAGCGTTATTATTAACCTCTATTTTTACCAATCCTGTGGTGGGGTTGGGGTAGATGATCAAATTTTGAATTTCGAATTTTGAATTTTGAATATCGTCGATGCCGCTGTTGTGCGTCAGGGTGAGGTGGATGGTGCTGTCGCAGCCGACGGCGTTGGCGATGACGACCTCGTACTGTCCGAAATCGGCGAAGGTCTGTCCCTCATAGCTGTAGGGCAGGTCGGCGGCGGCGATTTCCAACGTGACGTCGGACTCGCTGCTGCGGTTGACGGTGAGGTGCAGCGTGACACTGCTGTCGCAGCCCTGGGCGCTGGGGATGGCGAGCTGCACATTGAGAAGGGTGTCTTGCGTGTAGGTTTCGCCGGTGCGTCCCCATGTGTAGCTGTCGCAGGCCACCACAGCGGTGTCGGCCGTCAGGAGCGACGCATCGCCACAGGGGTCATAGGCGGCGGTGACCACCTTGATCATCCACGAGGTGCTGAAGCCATACTGGGAGCTGTGGACCCAGTTGACGCCGTTGCCGCTGATCCAGTCGCTGTTGTTGTCGCCGCTGAAATAGGTGTAGGCGGCGGGATAGGCCTCCGGCGAGCTCATCACGACCCACAGCGGGTGGGTGTTGTCGATGGCGATGGGCGTGGGGAGCGTAAAGGTCTGCCAGCCCGAGGTGCTGGTGAAGGTGGCCTCGTCGGAGTAGAACGTCGACATGGAGGGGTCCTGATTCTGGGAGAGCTCGATGCTGTAGGTGCCGGCGCTGGGCGCGAAAAAGAGCACGCTCTTGACGCTGTCGCAGCCCTCGAGCCGCTCGGGCAGGAAACGGATGGCCCAGTAGGTGGTGCCACCGTTGTAGCCCAGCGTGCTGCGGATGGGGTGGTAGCCACAATAGGAGATGGTGTCGCCCTCACGGAAGAAGGGTATCTCTTCGTTGACAACAATATTGTCGAGAATGAGCGAACTGAGGCCGCCATTGTTGTTGTAGTGACGGAAAGCGAGGCGGAAAGTCTTGCCGGCATAGGCCGAGAGGTCGACGGAGTGCTCCTGCCAGTAGTAGTCCTGCTGCACAAAGTCTTCGAGCAGCACGTAGTGGGCGGTGTCGGTGCCCGCCGTGGTGTCGATATAGACCCCGTAGTGGGCGTAGATGTTGTCGCTATACTGTGCCAAGGACTGCCAGGTGAGGGTGTAGCCGCCAGCGGCGCGGGTGCTCATGACGGGCAGGAAGAACCAGTTGTCGGACGCAAGGGTGTCGTAGCCGTTGTCGCCCCACAGGAGGAGATCCGAGACAAAGGAGCGGTAGCCGGCATAATAGTCCTGGTCCGTCAGATGCCAGGTGTGGCCATCGCCATCGGCATCCAGCGTTTCCACACAGGCCATATTATTCCTGGCCTCGAAACCGAGGGTGTAGGGGTATTCGGTGATGGGCTGGCCACAGTCGACCACGTTGACCCAGATGGAGTCGACGGCCGTGCCCTGGCCGTTGGTGACAGAGGCATAAAGGCAGTAGCTGCCGGAATGGCTCGCGGTGATGGTCACCGTGTCGCCCGTGGCGTTGTGGGCGCTGTCGAAATACCAGTTCCAACTCACCGTGGTGCCGGCACTGTGGGCGGCGGTGAAGGTGGCCGGACTGCCCGCAGCCACATAGAGGTCGCCCCGGATGATGACGGTGGGCAGCGGCAACACAGGGGTCGAGGCCGAAGTGACAGCTTTGATGAGCCATGAGTGGTAGGGACCCAGTTGCGACCAGAAGGAGCCATCCGACGACAGCCAGTTGCTGTTGGGGCTGCCCGTATAACGGCAGGCTGCAGCAGGATAGGGATTGTCGTCGCTGCTAAGCGTGATCCAGAGGCTGTCGGCGGCACCGATGGCTATGGTGCTGTCGAGCGGCACCTCGCACCAGCCGCTGCCAGTGGCATAGGCTGGCTGGGTGTGGATGGGCGTGCCAGGCGCGTCGGAGCCACCCTTATAGATGTGTATGTTATATACCGCCTCGCGGTTGGCATAGAACTTGACGGCCTGCAGGTAGTTGCGCCCTTGCAGGTCGGCGGCGGGGATGAGGATGCCCCACTCGTTGAATACATAGGTGGTCAGATGAGGCTTGTCGCCGCAGTAGGAGAGGGTGTCGCCGTCGGCAAGGATGCCCGGGGTGTCGAAGCGGCCGCGAATCAAGAATGTGTATTGGTTCCAGCTGGGGTCGGGGTTGAACTCGGGACCGTAGAGGAAGCCGTCGGGGTTGCCACAGCTGCTGCTGATGGCCGCCGGGAAGAGCACGTCGCTGTTGTGCAGCGTGAGCCAGAGGCTCTTGCCCGACTCGACAACATAGGGCTGTGGCAGATAGACCGAGAACCAGCCGTTGAGATCGACGTCGGAGACATAAATCGAGGTGGTGTAGACCACGTCGGTCGGACTGCTGGTGCCGCTGTAGACCGTCACGTCGTAGTTGCCCATGGCGATGGCAAAGAACTCCAGTGCCGAGAGGCTGCGGCCCGCCGTGAGTGACGAGGCCGGCAGGCGGATGCCCCAGTATTTGTCGAAGCCCTCTGTCGACTCGCCCCAGCTGGTGAAACGACCCAGATTGCCACAGTAGCTCATGGTGTCGGTTCCGATGCTCTCGATACGCGCGGTGAGGTTGTAGCTGCCGCCGTTCATGATGAAGTTGAAGGGGTTGATACGGCTGTGGTTGCTCCATTCGGCAAAGCGATAGCCCTCGCCGGCGGCGGCGCTGAGCGTGACCGTCTCGCCGAAGTCGTAGCTGCCGCCACCCGTAGCCGTGCAACTGGCGTTGCCGCCGGCGGTGGTCACCGTGACGGTGCCGCCGGTGCCGAAGTCAGGGTTGGGACGGATGCCGATCATCGCCACATTGCCGTCGTTGTAGCTGCTGGTGCTGTTGCCACCCGTGCCGCCCGGGGCGGGGTTGAGGGCGCCGATGGTGTAGTAGCCGTCGCAGTAGCCGCCCCAGCCCCAGTTGATGTGGAAGTTGTTGTAGTTGTCGTAGCCGTCGAGGACGAAGTTGTGGCCGCCCGTGGCGCTGCGACCGGTGAAGCTGATGGGACGGCTCTGGTCGATTTCGCCGCGCATCAAAGCTGAAAAGGTGTTGTCGTCGGACCCGGAACGCGGGATGACGGCGATGTCGGGCGCGTATTTGAAGTATTGCATCCAAGCGAATTGCGACGAAGCCATGGGGGCGCCGTTCCAGCTGTAGGTCTGCGCACCGCTGCCGGTGGCGCTGTAGTCCATCTCCACCGCCACGCCGATGTGGTACAGCAGCTCCGCCACGGCGTTGATCTCCGTCTGGCTGCTGGCCGCGGTCAGCGCCGTAGGCATGTTGTTCCAGGCATAGGTGGTGGCGCCGAAGTCGGCCGACAGGGGACCGAAGTTGCTCTGATAGCTGTGGCTGCCATAGCCCGTGGCGGGATGGTTCCAGTATTTCATGATCTGCGCTGTGGCTGTGGCGACACAGCCGGCCACGGAGTAGTCCCCGTTCAGGGTATCATACGGACACAGGGCGTTGTAGCGCGGACTCTGGTCCCAGGTGGTGGCCATCAGCGGTGCCACGCTGGTTGGCAGCGACGCTTCGAGAGCATCGCCCGACGTCAGACGACGCCACTCGTCGGCGACGATGTCGACGACGGGATGCGCCTCCACCGTTGTCTTGCGCTCCAGCGCCAGTCGCTTCTGACGGGCTATCTCGTCGTTGTAGCCCTCCAGCCAGCTGCGCAGGTTGGCGGGCATCTGGCCGACCTGGAAGAGACGGTCGAGCGAGTAAGCCAGGATGGGACGCACACAGTCGTCGCCGGCGACCATGACGAAGCCGCCGCCTTCGGCGTTGAAGACATAGAACTCCTCGAAGGGGGTCTCAACCGATGTCAGCTGTGCGGAGGCCGTATGACCCACGGAGGCCAGGAAAGCCGAACCGACGCGCTGCGCCGTGGTTCTGTCAACAGGACGCGCCCACAGGCTGCTGGCCGCAAACAACGCGACAAGCGACAAGAAACAGATACCTTTTTTCATCATATTTGGTTTTATTAGGATTATATACATTATGTAAGCCAGCGCACAGCATCAGAGATACTGCATCTCGATTTGAGCCAGCACACAGCATCGGAGATGCTGAATCTCAATAACCCCTGACAAGCGAAGCGCAGTCTGGGGGTAAACCAGCGCACAGCATCAGCGTCTCGGAGAGACGCGCTCTCAAACATATCAGCCTTTTGTTGCAAAACAGATTCTAAAATTAGTGCAAATATAAGAAAAATAATGCTTTATTTATACACTCCACTAAGAAAGCGACCGGTCGTAGCTGTGCAGCTGCCAGGCGTACCATGCCAGCAGGGCGGCGGAGACCACGGCGCCGGCCAGGGAGTAGAGGAGGATGGCCAGCTGGAAGTCGCCCCGCACGATGCCCGCCACCATGGCGGCGGCGCGCAGCAGCAGCATGACGACGTAGAAGAAGAACTCGGTGCGCTGCGTGGAGAAGATGTTGGGCACGAAGGAGAACATCATGGTGTTGAAGGCCACGAAGCACCACGGCAGCAGACAGCGCACGTAGAAGCCGCAGCCCTCCCAGCGGCCGCCGAAGACGAAGGCGAAGAGCCAGTCGGCGGTGAAGAAGAGCGCCACGCAGACCGGCAGCGCCACGGCGTTGATGCGCAGGAAGAAGCGCAGCATGTCGCGTCCCACGGGCTGATGCGCCACCACGCTGTTGTTGGCCCGCACATAGAGCACGCGCTCCATGTCGGCGTTGACGATGGTGATGGGACGGAAGGTGAAGGTGAGCGCCAGCGAGAAGAGGCCGATGGCGGCGCTGTCGAAGTAGAGCGCCAGCCAGATGAGCGGCAGGTTGTAGGAGAAGCTGCTGATGAAGTCCTTGGGCAGCACATACCACGGGAAGTTGCGGTATTTGCGCGCCACGGCGCGTGTGGCCGCACGGTCGGGCGGCGCCACCTGCGCCGACGGCAGGCTGCGCATGCGCAGCCGATAGCTGAGGTCGGCCGTGGCCTGCCCCAGCACGGTGGCCAGCGGCAGTCCTATCTTCGAGAACAGCGGCAGCAGGCGCGACAGGAAGCCGAAGCCGATTTTGAGGAGCGACGAGGCGGCACCGTAGCCTACCGCCGATTCGGCGATGGGATAGTAGCGCTCGTAGCGGTTGAAGAGGAAGGAGTGGAGCCGCACGTTGCCCTCGAAGAAGACGATGGCGGGGACGAGCAGGGCGACGATGCCCAGCGCGCCACTCTTGCCAGGCAAGGCGTCAATGGCAATCAGCAGGGCGACGACGGCCAGCAGCAGCGACGACACCACGGCGTTGCGCCGGTGGGTGTAGCGCAGCAGCGCCCGCGCCTCAGCGTCGTCGGCGGTCAGCGGGAAGGCCAGCTCGTATTTGCCCGTGGCGAGGATGATGAAGACCTCGACATAGCTGTAAAGGACGTTGAAGAGGCCGAAGTCGGACGGCGAGAAGAGCCGTGTGACAACAGGATAGGCCGCCAGGGCGATGAGCTGCCCCAGCACCGATCCCGATATCAGCGTGGCAAAACTTCTAAAGACTCCCATTGTATTTTCTTACTATCCATTCCAAAGAGAGGAGCAGGAGGATGGCTACCAGCAGCCAGGGCAGGCGCAGCAGCTCGTCGTAGCGCATGTGCGAGCTGATGAGTGTTTTGATGTCGCCGCGCTGGCGCAGCAGGTCGGTGAGCCGTGCCACGCTGTCGGCCGGCACCACCTCGCCGCCGGTGGAGAAGGCCAGCGTGCGCAGCAGCGCGTGGTCGGCGGTGAGCGTCACCGCCTCGAGGTCGAAGTCCTCGACGACGAAGGCGCCGTCGGCCGTCAGGCTCTCGCCCTCGTAGACCGTAGAGGCGTGGTAGCGGTAGCTGCCGGCGGGCAGCAGGCCGAGGTTGACGTTATAGGTGCGGCGTGCGGTGGTACGCACGAAGGGCTGCGACACCGCCTCGCGGCTGCCGTCGGCGGGACGGAAGCTGATGGTGACGGCGGGCTGCTGCGTCAGCTCACCGTTGTCGTCGTAGAGCTCCGCCTCGAGCTGCACCGCCTCGCCCTGGCGGTAGCGCGGCTGCGACACCACCCGGAAGCGGCTGCCGTCGGCCTGACCGCGCACAAAAGTGACCAGCTTGTCGAGCAGGAGGTCGAAACGGTCGTGGCTGCCGGCGGTGCGGAAGTCGGTGAGACGCCAGCGCCACAGGCCGTCGCCCATGACCCACACCTGACGCAGACCCGCCGACGACAGGGCGACGAGCGGCTGGTCGGTCACCACGCTACCTATCTTGGCGTAGAAGAGGGGCTGCACATGGGGCTGGGCACGGTATTCGCCGAAGGGCGACTGCAGCGGGGGGAAAGACTCGACGGCGGCGCGCAGGGCGTCGGGCACGTCGAAATGGCCGAAGTCGGTGCGGCCCACCGCCGTGGCCTCGTTGACCTTGGCGAGGCGCGTCTGCACCTCGATGCCGCTGCGCATGGCATTGAACTGCGCCAGGTCGGCCCCTTCGCCGACGATGTGCATGACCGGCTTGCGCAGGGCGCAGAGCTCGCGGTAGAGGTCGGGCGACACCAGGTTGTGGAGCACCACCACGTCGACGTCGGCCAGCGCCCGCTTCAGCGTGGCCAGCCCTTTGTCCGACAGGTCGGTGGGGGCGACGATGCGCGACGTGGCCTCACAGTCGGTGTTGTCGGTCAGCGCACGACGCAGCGCGGCGACGTCGGGATGCGGCGCCGCCGCCAGGATGGCGACCTTGGTGCGACGGTCCGACACCTCGACGGTGAGGGTGCGGCGGTTGTTGTAGGGGTTGTATTCGGCGTTGTCGACATCGAGCGTCAGCGTGTACTGCTGCAGTCCCGCCTGGTCGGCCTCGATGAGGAAGGTCTCGGTGGCGACGAAGGCTTCGCTGTCGAAGTGCAGCTGCTTGGTAGCCAGCGTGCGGCCGTTGTGCAGGATGCGGAAGTTGCGCGTGACGCCCTGCATGTTGGTGGCCAGCAGCGTCACCTCGATGGGGAACTTGTCGTGGAGCGTCACCCGCTGGTTGTAGCGCACATGGCCCACCGCGGCGTCGCGCCGCAGCGTGGTGTCGCCCATGGCCACGCAGTAGACGGGGACCATGAGCTGCTGTGCCAGCGCCGTGGGGTTGAGACCCTGGTTGAAGAGTCCGTCGCCGGCGACGACGACGGCACCCAGGTTGCGGTGGCGGTACTGGTCGGCGACCATCTGGAAGAGCGCCGACATGTCGGTGGCCACACCGCCGTAGTCGACAGACTGCAGCGACGCCTCGTCGACGGTGCCGTCGAAGCGGTAGGTGTGTACCTCGTAGTCGCGGCCGATGGCGTCGGCCGTCTTGCACAGGGCGTCGAGGTAGTCGGTGCGGTAGAAGACGGAGTCGGCCGTCAGCGCCAGCGAGCGACTGTTGTCCTGCGCCACCACGACGATGGGTCGCTCGCGGTCGTGGCGTACCATGCGCACCATGGGCGACAGCAGCAGAAAGGCGATGCAGGTGACGGCGACGAAACGGAGCGCCGCCAGCAGCCAGCGCAGCCGCTTGCCGAAATGGGTGGAACGGCGGTAGAGCAGTACGCTGTAGGCCGCTCCGGCCAACAGGCAGAAGAGGACGAAATACCAGGGATAGTCGAGGAGCAGACGCATAATGGATTATGATTCGGGTTGAGTGGTGCCCACGAACTGTGCCAGCCAGTCGCGGTCGTCTTTGTGCAGCAGCTCTTCGTCGCCGTACTGGGCTGGGTCGATGTAGACCTCCAGCAGCTTGGCGGCCCCTTCGGCATAGAGCTCCACCTCGTCGGCGACGGCAGGCACCAGCACACATTCACCGGCATGGATGGGACAGACGGTGTCGAGCGTGCGCACCGCCGCCACGCCGTCGACACAGAAATAGATGACGAAGCTGTCGAGGTCGGCGAAGTTCTTGCGCAGGGAGGCTACGGGACGTTCCGCTGTGGCACGCAGCGGGATGATGTTGGTGGTGAAGAAGGGACTCTCCACCAGCTGTGTCGTGGCGTTGTCGCGGTAGGTGTAGTGTGTGCGCCCGTCGCGGACGGCGGAGAAGTCGATGGCGTCCAACGCCTCGGCGGTGTGGAGCTCACGCAGACGGCCGTCGCTGTCGGGACGGTTGTAGTCGTAGATGCGGTAGGTGCAGTCACTGCTCTGCTGTATCTCGGCCAGCAGCAGTCCCCGTCCGATGGCGTGGACGCGCCCGCCGGGGATGAAGAAGGTGTCGCCCGCTTGCGGATGCTCGACATGGAGCAGCCTCTCCAGGCTACCGTCGGCCAGTGCCTGCTGGTAGGCGTCGCGGTCGATGGGCTGCGCGAAGCCGTCGACCAGCTCGGCGCCGTCTTCGGCCTCGAGGATGTACCACATCTCCGTCTTGCCATTCTCCATGCCACGGCTGCGTGCCAGCGCATCGTCGGGATGCACCTGGATGGAGAGCTTGTCGGCGGCGTCGATGAGCTTGACGAGCAGCGGGAAGTCGTTGCCGAAGCGCAAGTAGTTGCGCTCGCCCAGCAGCTCGCCCATATAGATTTCCAGCACCTCGTTGAGGGTGTTGTCGGCCAGGAAGCCGTTGGCGACGACCGACTCGTTGCCGTCGACGCCCGACAGCGCCCAGAGCTCGCCGCAGTTGGGCAGCGGGCTGTAGTCGAAGCCCAGCGAGGCTATCTTGTTGCCGCCCCAGACCTTGTTCTTGAAGAGCGGCATAAATTTCAGTGGGTATAGCATGGGAGGGGGTATGGGTTATTGGTTATGGGTTATGGGTTCTTGAGGTTCTTATAGGACTAATTGGTCCAATTGGTCTAATTAGTCTTATTGGTCTAATTGGTCAAATTGGTTCTTTTTTCGAGTTCCCAGATGCGCAGGTCGCGTTCGAGGATGGTGCCGTCGGGGGCGACGAGGAGGATATAGGGGATGTGGTCGATGGCCAGGCGTTCGACCCATTCGGCATCCCAGCCGCGGGGGTCGTCGTCGAGCCGACAGACGACGGTGTGCCAGCGGCTGTCGGCGGCGGCAAGCTGTTGCAGCTGCCGCTGTGCCTGCTCGCACTGACCACAGTACGTGGCACCGAAAAGGAACACCGTATTGGCGGTGTCGCAGAGCAGCGTGTCGGTGGAGACCGCATGGTGGCTGCTGTCGACAAAGACGAAGGGGGGCAGCTTGGCACCCTCCTGCGTGGCACGGAGACGCTCCACACGCTGGCGCAGCTGCTGATACTGCGGTCCACGGCAGGCGTCGCCCTGCAGCCGGTCGAAGTCGGCAAGCAACGTCGCATCCGCTCCGCGCTGCAGCAGCACCAACGGCGCATAGGGCGAGCTGTAGGCGGGCTGATCGTCCCACTGCTCGGCCACCAGCCGGTATTCGGAGTTGCTGCGCGAGCCCGACACCGGCGACCGCGCGGGCTGCCGGTCGTTGACGGTGATGCGGATGGTGCTGTTCTCCACATAAAAGAGCAGCGGCGCCGCCATGCTGCCGTGCCACAACTCGGCGACGACAGGCTGCGACACACGACCCTCGAAGAGACACTTGCCGTCGCGCACCCGCGCCTTCAACACACGGGGAGACGACGCATCCTCGTAGAGGGTCAGCTGGGCCGTACCCTTGCGCGGACTACTAAAAACCCCTTCTACACAGAAGCCCTGTGCCGAAAGGGAGAGATAAGGGACAAGGAAAAGTATGAAAAACGACAGCCTCTTAGTAGGCATGGTACGTGTTGCTGTTGGTGCGGTTGTTGCCTTTCACCTTGTAGTTGGATTTAACGACTTTTGCCTTTTTATGTTTCGGCGTATTCATCACAGCACCATCGGTCGACCCACACGACGTGCAGACGCCGCACACACACACCATAGCAACCACTAACGCCATTCCTCCAAAAAACTTCACCAACGTTTTCATACGGATAGATTATTGATTTGTAGAGTGCAAAAATACAAAAATTTCCTTACCCATTTACGCCGTGGTGAAAAATTTGTATCTTTGCACCAAATAAAACGAAAAGCGAATGTCCCACAAAACCGCACTACGCATCTACGAATGGCTCTCCTACATCCTGCTGATAGGCGCCACCGTGGTTTATTTTCTCTATAAGAGCCAGGGCATCAACCTGGTACTCATCATCTTGGTGGTGGCCGTTTTCATGCGCCTGATGATGGAACGCACACGCTACAAAGCCTGCGAGGAGGAGAACGAAGAGCTGCAGAACGACCTGCGCCGCCTGACCCGCCTCCTGGCCGAAGAGAAGAAAAAGAACCAATAAGACCAATAGGACC
The DNA here is from genome assembly GCA_017449975.1 of Bacteroidales bacterium. Lineage (GTDB taxonomy): Bacteria > Bacteroidota > Bacteroidia > Bacteroidales > P3 > Colimorpha. Next base: position 11,258 of record JAFSYK010000090.1, on the reverse strand, counting down.
AATTAGACTAATTGGACCAATTAGAATTAGACCAATATAACAATCAAACAATAATCATTTTTTATGGCAACAACAACCGACATCAAAAACGGACTTTGCATCAATTTCAACAACGACATTTACACCATCGTAGAGTTTCTGCACGTCAAGCCTGGCAAGGGTGCCGCCTTCGTGCGCACCAAGATGCGCAGCGTGAAGACCGGCCGCATGCTGGAGAACACCTTCCCCAGCGGCGCCAAGATTGACATCGTGCGCGTGGAGCGTCGTCCCTACACCTACCTCTACAAGGAGGGCGACATGCATGTGTTCATGCACACCGAGACCTACGAGCAGATTTATATCCCCGAGAATATCATCAACGCTCCGCAATTCCTGAAAGACGGCCAGTATGCTGAGATCACCGTCGAGGCCGACACCGAGACCCCGCTGCTGTGCGAGCTGCCGCCGTTCATCGAGACCGTGGTGACCTACACCGAGCCCGGTTTTGCCGGCAACACCGCCACCAACGCTATGAAGGACGCCACCGTGGAGCCCGGCGTGAGCATCCGCGTGCCCCTCTTCATCAAGGAAGGCGAGCGCATCAAGGTCGACACCCGCACCTGCGAATACGCAGAGCGTATCAAGTAATTTGTATAAGCTAATCACCATTGGGCCAATTGGACGAAACAGACCAATTGGCCCAATTCGTCCAATTAGTCTAATAATCCAATAAGTCCAATAAAAAAGGTGAAATCTGGTTTTAAGCTTTTTAGTTTTTACTTTTTAGTTTTTACTTTTCCTGCTTTTCTTGCCGGATGCCACCACAACGAGGGCGGCAGTCCCGCAACGGAGACCACGGACTACAGTCAGGTGGCCATACCCGCCTTCAACGCCGACAGCGCCTACCGCTATGTGGCGGAGCAGGTGGCGTTCGGCCCCCGCACCCCCGGCAGCGCCAGCCACACGCAGTGCGGCGCCTACCTGACCCACCGTCTGGGCAGCTGGTGCGACACGGTCGTCGTGCAGCCCTTCACAACGGTGCTGTGGGATGGCAGCACGGTGAAAGGAACGAACATCATCGGATCGCTCAACACCGCAGCCACCAAGCGCATCCTCATCGCCGCCCACTGGGACAGCCGCATGTGGGCCGACCACGACAGCGACGAAAGCCATCACCACTCCCCTATCGACGGCGCCAACGACGGTGCCAGCGGTGTGGGTGTCATCCTGGAGCTGGCACGCTGCATGGCACAGATGCCACCCTCGGTGGGCGTGGACTTCATCCTCTTCGATGTGGAAGACCAGGGCACGCCCGACTGGGCCGAGACGCGCGACAACGACACCTGGTGCAAGGGGTCGCAGTACTGGGCACAGCATCCGCACCAGCCCTGCTACAGCGCCCTCTACGGCATCCTGTTCGATATGGTGGGCACACAGAACCCGCGCTTCACCAAGGAGGATATCAGCGCACAGTATGCGCCGACCACGCTCGACAAGGTGTGGGAGGTGGCACACGCGCTGGGCTACGGCAACGTGTTTGTCAACCAGAAGACCGACCCCATCCTCGACGACCACTATTATGTCAACCAGCTGGCTGGCATCCCCACCATCGACATTGTGCAGAACAGCGAAGGACACAACTTCTTCGCCCATTGGCACACCCAGGCCGACAACATCGACTGCATCGACTCGACGACGTTGCGCATCGTCGGCACCGTGACCCTGAAAACCCTCTACGCCGACTACCCCAACCAATAAGACCTATAGGACCAATTGGACTAATTGGACTAATTGGACTAATTAGACTAATTAGTTAAGACCCATCCCAAAAACTCCAACCGTGAAACACAGCCTTCTACTTTTTAGCTTTTACCTTTTAGCTTTTACTTTTCTGGTTGGCTGCAAGAAGGACCGCAGCTGCGACACCCCCATCGGTGACGCTTCGTGTCGGCTGGAGCTCAGCGACGGCTCGCTGAGCGACCTGTGGGGCATCAACGGCTATGTCTATATCCACGGCGGCAACAGGGGCATCTGCGTCACCCATCCCGCAACCGACGAATACAGAGCTTTCGAGCGCACCTGTCCCAACGACCACGACGAAGCGGTCGTCATGCGTCCCAACAGCGACGGTCTGATACTGGAATGTCCCTCCTGCGGCAGCCAGTTCCTCGCCATCGACGGCACCCCCCTCGAAGGCAGCGCCACCTCCTGCTCGCTGTTCCAATACGACACCCGCCTCAACGGCACCACGCTGGATATCTGGTAGCCGCCAGCGAATCTCCATTTTTTGTCCGTTTTTTTGAGAACATTTTCGTATCTTTGCAAAAAAGATAACACATAAAATAATAAGTGTTATCTAATAATTTTGCGAGATACACATAACATAGTATGCAGAACGAATACATCTTCGACCCCTATCCGTTGCAGGTGACCATGCAGCGGCTGGCCGATAATATGCGTACACGCCGATTGGAAAGGAAGCTGTCGACCAAGCGGCTGGCCGCAATGAGCGGTGTGCCTGTTTCAACCATCCAGCGATTCGAGCTGAAGCATGCCATCTCGCTGGAATCGTATATCAAGCTGGCCAAGGCCTTGGGGTACTCCGAAGAACTGATGCAACTGCTTGCCGAACCCAAATACGACACAATGGAGGAGCTGTTGGAAATCAACCGAAACAGAAACAGAAAGCGGGGCGTCTGAAAAATAAAACAAATAAAACCCATCCATCATGTTGAGCAATATTCTTAGTGTCATAGTGATGTATCGCGATTGCAAGGTAGGCACCCTGTCCATGGGCAATCGTTCGTGCTGCCAGTTTGAGTATGACCGCAACTGGTTGAATGAAGGTTTTTCCCTATCACCGCTACACCTGCCGTTGAAGGCCGGACTTTTTTCTGCCAGCTGGCAGCCCTTCAGAGGCAATTTCGGCATCTTCGAGGACAGCCTGCCTGGTGGCTATGGCGAGTACCTGCTCCGGAAGGTGTTGCGACGGGAAGGCATCGACTACAACAGCCTGACACCCGTACAACGGCTGAGTCTGGTGGGCAGCTCCGGCATGGGAGCGCTGTGCTATATGCCCGAAAGCGTTATTGGCGGCCAGCCGTCGCATCTTTCGCTCGACGAGATGCAGGCACTTGCCATCGAGGTACTGTCCGAACGCACCGCCGAAGGGGCAGATCTGCTGCTGGCTGGCAGCGGAAACTCGGGCGGTGTGCGGCCCAAATGCCTATACAGCGACGAGGAAGGACATTGGCTCGTGAAATTCCGGCATATCTTCGACCCTGTGGATATCGGACAACAGGAGTTCCAATACAATGAGATGGCTCGGCGTGCGGGTGTCGTCGTTCCAGACTTTCGGTTGCTGGAAGGGAAATATTTCGCTACACGGAGGTTCGACATCGACGAACAGGGGACACGGCTGCATGTGGCGACCGCCAGCGCCCTGCTCAACGAACCGCTGACGCCACCCAAGATGGATTACCACAGTCTGCTTCAGCTGACCGGCTACCTGACCCAGTCGACCGAAGCCGTCGAACAGCAGTTCCGCCGCATGGTCTTCAACCACTATATCCGCAACTACGACGACCATGCCCGCAATTTCAGCTTTATCTGTCGCGACGGCAAATGGGCGCTTGCTCCCGCCTACGACCTGACCAACGACCAGACGCTTGGCGAACATGCCACCACCGTCAATTTCAAAGGCATGCCCACCGACGAGGATATGATTACCGTTGGCCTGAACATCAAGATGTCGCGCCAACGCTGCAAGCAAATCATCGACGAGGTGAAGTCCGCCACTTTGCTCTAACACGACACCCGCCTCAACGGCACCACGCTGGACATCTGGTAGCGGGGGAGCAAACCCATTCCCAAATTCAAACGATTCTCGAATTAACGAATCCTCGAATTCCCGAATTAATATTTCGTTACTTTAAACTGACAGGTCTCGGTTGCAGTGGTCAGCTGGAGGTAGTAGACGCCTGCCGGGTACGGGGACAGCGGGACACTGTTGCCCTGCAGTTGGACGGGCAACTGGAGGAAACCATATCCTGTCATTCATCAATTTCCGAGTTCTAACTGATTCTTCACCAATTGGTAGTACTGCCCCCTTTCTGCTATCAATTGTTCATGGTTACCCTGTTCGACAATTTGTCCCCTTTGTAACACAATTATCTGGTCGGCACTTTTCACCGTACTCAAACGGTGCGCAACAATTACTACCGTTTTCCCTTCAAAGAACTCACGGAGGTTGCCCATGATAACCAGCTCGTTGTTGGCGTCCAAGGAATTTGTGGCTTCATCAAAGTATAAAAATTCAGGGTCTTTATACACAGCCCGTGCAATCAGGATACGTTGTTTCTGACCTTGGCTTAACCCTTTTCCGTCTTGACCGATTAACGTATTGACTCCAAGCGGCAGGGAATAAACCATGTCCTCAATATTTGCAATACGCATGGCCCGTATGAGTTTCTCCGTATCAATAGACTCTTGCCCTACTGCAATATTCCTTGCGATTGTATCACTGAAAATGAAACCGTCCTGCATCACCGCGCCACAACATTCTCTCCAATACCTGTGGTCGAAGCTCCGCAACGGTACATTGCCCACATTCAAACTTCCTTGCGTAGGATTGTAAAAGCCCAACAACAGTTTTATGAGTGTGGTTTTGCCGCTTCCGCTCATTCCTACAATGGCAGTGGTTTTCCCTTCCGGTATATGTAGATTGATGTTATCAAGGACGGGTGAGGAAAGAGCATCGTAGCTAAACGAAAGGTTCTCCATCGTGATTGAATGGCTCGAAGGCAGACTGTGTACAGTGTCCGCCTCATCTTGATCCTCATCTTTTTTGTTGTGAATCTCGCCCAACCTTTCCAAACTAATTTTGGCATCCTGTGCAGACTGGACAAAGCCTATCAACTGATTAATTGGCGAGTTCAGCTGACCAATAATATATTGTACTGCGGTCATCATACCCAGTGTCATTTCACCGTTGATGACGGCTAAGGCAGAGACAAAGGAGATGATAATATTTTTTGATTCATTTATGAAAAATGCACCACTTTGCTGATACTGACCCAGGGCCAACCCTTTCACACTTATCTTGAACAACTTTGCCTGAATATGCTCCCACTCCCAGCGTTTCTGATTCTCACAATTGTTCAGTTTTATCTCCTGCATTCCTGTTATAAGCTGGTATAAATTACTCTGCTCCGCAGATGCTTGCGCAAACCGCTTGTTGTCAATCTCCTTGCGTTTCTTGAAAAAAAGTGTTATCCATACGATATAGAAGAAACTGGCAATGATGAATACTAGTAACAATTTGAGATTGTAAACTGCCAGGATGATACTGAAAACAACGAGACTGACGAAAGAAAAAATCGTGTTTAGTGTCGTGGATGTGAGAAAGGACTCAATCCGGGAATGGTCGCCAATCCGTTGCATTAGGTCGCCAATCATTTTTGTGTCAAAATAACTGATTGGGAGCTTCATAAGTTTTATCAAGAAATCGGATATGATGCTCACATTGATCCTTGTACTGATGTGTAATAATATCCAAGAACGGATGAATTCCACCGCTGTCTGCGCGACATAGAGTGTCAGTTGCGCTATTAAGATAACGACAACAAACGATATATTGCCGGTTCCGATGCCATAATCAACTATACTTTGCGACAGAAAGGGAAATATCAATTGCAGAACTACTCCCATCAGCATTCCCAAGAATAGTTGCGCTATCAGTTTTTTATAAGGCCGAAGGTATCTTAGGATAAATGTCAGCTTTGTTTTGTTTAATTTTTCATCCTCAATGGCATAGAAGTCCGGCGTTGGCTCCAGCAATAATGCCATCCCCTCCTGCTTACCGTTCGACACAGCGTTCAGCCAACAAGTATTAAACTCATCCTGCGTATACTTTATTAAACCACTTGCGGGGTCAGCGACATACACCACGCACTTTCCGTTGGGTCGACGTTTGATTTTGTATACCACAACAAAATGTTTCTGTCGCCAATGGACAATGCATGGCATCGTTGCCTCAAAAAGCCTATTGAATGTCAGATGAACGCCGAGAGTCCTGAATCCCATTGTCTCCGCGGCAATACTTATCCCCAACATGCTGACACCGTTTCGTCCCAGGCAACAGTTTTCCCTAAGATGGGCAAGGTTCAAGGACTTCCCATAATACTTTGCAATCATCTGTAAACATGCCGGCCCACAATCCATTGCATCAAGCTGTTGGGAATACGGGAACTTTCTCATTGAAATATGGCTTTCATGGGTTCAATGAATCGATAGATGAGCCGCGAATTGCGAATGATAATCTCCGCAGTACCTACCCAATCATTGTCATCATCAATCAGATACCCTGTATTCGTGGAAATCGTATCAGGAAAAGTCAGGGTAAGATGATATGTCGGCATCCTTTCGACGGTCTTTTCGAGAATCAATGAGGTATTATCGATCGCTGCTGAGAGGTATCCGTATTCAAGATACGGGTAATTTTCCAATTTAACTATAACAGTCTGCGCTCGTTTGATTTTCCCGACACCGGCAGGAAGCAGAATCAACTCACCCGTCCGCCCTACATCGGTCTTTCGGATAATGATGCTGGCTGTAATGGTTTCGGGATAGTGGATAAACCAACATCCTCCCACCAACGCAAAGATTACAACAACAATCAGTGTTATCCCCCACCGTACTACGCCTTTGGGTGGCTGTCCCAAGATTTCATATATCTCGCCACTTCGCGACTCTGCTTTTTTGTTATCCATCGCTCTATCGTTTAGTTCAAGTTACTGAAGTAACAGTAAATGTGGAATAAGCGTCAAGATGACATATCATCGTACTATGCCGTTTTCGTAACCGCCGTTTTGGAGGGTCTTCTCGGATTTGCGGTATTTCTTGCCGAAGTCCATCTGCCATCTAAGCGATAGGACAAGCATGTTGCCGTTGTCGCCCGTCCAGTTGAATCGCTGGTAAGGATGGATGGTGCTGAGACCAACATGCTCGTATCGATAGCCTTCGGAATTGAAAGGGCAAAGCCACATAATCATGGCCGTGAAACCATTCCAACGGTACTGTGCATAGAGGGTCTGCGCCATCTCCCTACGCGAGTAGTCCTCACCATAAAGCGACCACATCGGCAGAAGGGTGAAGTAGGCGCCCAGCGCGAACCCCTTCCAGTAGAACTGCCCATTGAAAGAGGCGCTTAGGTTGTCTCTCGTGTGCGAGAAGTCGGATCCTTTTGAGTAATAGGAATTATAGCTTGCATTCAGCGAGAGGTTCAGACATTTCCACAGTCTGTTTACGCCAACCTCTGCATTGGCAAAAAGGTTCCGGAACAGGTCTGCGTTGTGCGATGTGCGGATGAACAGGTCGAGCGCCGGGTTGTAGTCGTAGGTGGAAACGATGGGGTGGAACTGGTGCCTAGCACCCCCCATAGCTACCATATACCAGCCTTTCGGGGCGTCGTAGCGCAGCGTTACGTTGTTGGAGAGTGCTTCGCCAGGTCTGAGGTCGGGGTCGCCGCGCTGGCCCTCCACATCGTCGGTCTGTTGGAACACTGACGAGAGGGACGAGAGTCCCGGGAGGGTAGGTATATAACTCGTATTGGCGGTAACCGACCAGCCGTCACTGATGCGCCACCGCAGACGGGCTGTGCTGAGGTTCCTGATGTAGTGTTCCTCGTCAGTGCCGTCGGTGACATTCAGCAGTTTGGCACCCGTGCCCACGGAATAGCTCACTTTCTTGCCGATGGCGCCCACCACCTCGGCGTAGAGATAAGCGTTGTCCTTGGTCATGGCCGAGGTGGTGTGGTAGAGCGTGTACTCGTTCTCCGAGAAATTGTGCTGGTACTGGAGGCCGGTGCGCAGTTCCACTTTGGCCAGCCGTCTGCTGTAGACAGCCTCGCCGCTGAGGGCATAGCCGTGGCCGTCGACGGTGGTGGCGTAGGTGCCGTCGGTGTAGCTCTGGGTGTTGTCGTATCGGTTCACGGAGTAGTCGCCCACCACGTTCAGCTCCACCTTTCGTCCGTGAGCCATTTTGTGGGTGTAGAAGAGGTCGACGCTCGGCATGTTGTCTTTCTGGTAGCTGTGCCGATGCATAGTCTGGGTGCTGAGGGTGCCGTTGTCGGTCTCGTTCATCGTGCCGACCGCATCTTGTGTACGGGTGAGGAAATTATCCCTGACGGAGATAGAAAACATTGTGCTGTCGTCGTGCTGGTAGGTGTATTCCGCGTTGAGTGTGTTGTCAGAGTATCGGAACGGGCTATTGGTGGTCTGGCTGCGCGTCACGGTACGGGCCGGGCTAAGGTAGCTGTCATCCTGTCTACTTGGCACATCGTCGTAATTGCGGTAGTTGAGAAAGTATCCCAGTATGAACTCACTCTTTCCCCTGTAGTAGCTGCCCGACAGACCGCTGTTGACAAATCCTGTGGTGAGCGCCGACTGGCCATACGCGTCAATGTGGCCACCCTCATCGCGCTCCTTCAGTATAATGTTGATGATGCCCGCCACGCCGCGGTCGAGGTAGCGGACACCGGGGTTGTTGATGTATTCCACCCGTTTGATTTGGTCGGCACGCAGATTGGACACCCGTCTCAACGGCACCTCCTTGCCGTTGATTTGCAGTACCGCCGCGCCGCCGTCGACGGTGACAGTCTCCAGCGCCACGTCGACCTTCAGACCCGGCAGCTTCAGCATGTCGAGCAGCACCAGCGTATGTCCGGCGGCCTCCACCTCCTCCGTTCCGGGCAGCACCACAAAGCGGTCGAACTCCTCGGAGATGTGGCTGGCGGTGATTTCCACCTCTTTCAGCTGCCTGGCGTTCATCGTCACTGTGCCAAGGTTGCCCGCACGGCAGCGAATGCTGATCCGCTCGTAGCCCACACACGAAACAACAAGGTTGTACGTGCCCGTGTCGCACCCGAGGGAGAACACTCCGTCGTCGCCAGTGGTGGTGCCTTTTACCAGCACCGTATCGACATACAATGTCACATTAGCATAGGCAATCGGTTTCCCGTCGTTGTCTGCCAAGCGTCCGGTAATTTGATGGGTCTGAGGATGAGTCTGTGCAGAGAGAAGAGTGCCGAACAACAACAGACATACTACATGTATTGTTTTTTTCATGGTTGGTTTCTATTTCATAATTGATTCACTACTGTCCCGTTAAAGTGGATATTTAGTTCTTTGAAATGATTGAAATATAGTCTTTTGTTGGCAATGTGAGGAGTCAACGGACTTGGATTGCAACATCCACGTTCTTCTATAAAAGGACGTATAGCATAATCAAACTTACGAGAGAAGAAACTATTGTGACCCAAAATAATATGCAATCTTTCGTGCCACCTCTTTTATGGTCTTGCTGGTGTTGCACTATTGAGTCAATAGATATTGTTCCGTCGTATTGTAAATAAGAAATTTGCTGCTTCATAGAATCACTAGAGAGGGTTGATTCATCTAGATTTAAAATTGAGTCCTTATCGACAGCAAAGACCTCGATTGTCTGCAGTACTAGTAGTAACAGAAATAATGAGGATATTTTTTTTAATTCCATTCTGAAAGAGTATTGATTTGTTATTGTTTTACTTTTGACTAATTTTATTTTCATACTACCAAAGCTCTATTATAATTGGGTATTTATATGTACAGGATAGTATTTCATTCCGATTATTAGTTGGAAAAGCAACACAAAGCCCATACAAACAGTGCCATATTAGCTAAAGTGGGTATGTCGCCGTTGCCAATTATGTCGTTGACCGGTTCAGATTGCTCGCTCCGCCCTAGCAAGAGTTGATATGCAACAATAACGCACAGAAATAATAGTTTTTCATATTTATTCGGGTCAGTTGATTTGAGGTTAATGTAGATTCCAATGTATTCTGTTAGATAAAAAAATCGGAATAAGACATCACTATTAATACCCCGCATTACTATTATTTAACCGCAGTACAGGTATAAATTTGGGTTTCTTTGTCATAAGTAATTGTTACCGTATATCCTTCATCGGTCTTTTCCTTTGACCAATTAACAGCATAGTCGTAGTTGCTGGTGGTGTATGTGATGGTCTCCTTGGACGAAACGGATTGCGATGCGGCCTCCTCGTTACGGAAGCTGACCTCATGGCCCTCTTCCGCAAGTGCAACCATCCTGCGAAGGAATTCGTCCAAAGCATTATCGCCATGGAGTGTCACCCGATGGGTTACCCCATCGATGGAATAACCCATCATATAGACATGATTGTTTCTCACCGCAAGTGTCGTCTCTTCGGTGGAGTTTTCCTTCTGGCAGCTGACGGCCACCGTTCCGAGCACTGCTATAAGTGCAATGGTTGTGATTGTTCTACGCATAATTGTAAGTTTTCTTCGTTTGTTGATTTGAAAAAGGCATGATCCTGGATTACATCAACCTCGTTTTTATTCTTGGCATGAAAGACGCAAATGTATTCCGACTGATAGGAAGAGGCAAGCACCCTTTCATAGTCGGATCCGCATTCGGCCGGATATCCGGACTTGCTGACAAGTTTTACGAAAATCGGGTTATGTCCTTTGGTTTACTGCTTCACCACTTTGTGGCGGGAGGTGTTGGTCGGGGTGGTCACCTGGAGGTAGTAGACGCCTGCCGGGTACGGGGAGAACGAGATATTATAGATTGAGGGTGAGACTGATGCGGATGGTGTGCGCCAGCGGGCTGTTGTCGATGCGGGTAGTGGGGATGAGGTAGGAGAAGTCGAAACCGACGATATTGTAGCGGATGCCGAAACCGACGGTGGCGTACTGGCGACCGCCTTTGTCCTCGTGCTCGAAGAAGTAGCCCAGACGGGCGGCGAACATGTCGTTGTACCAGTATTCGGCGCCAGCTGAAAGTTGGATTTCCTTGAGTTTCTCGGAGAAGCCGCCGGGGGCGTCGTAGAGCGACTGCAGGGCGCCCTGGATGACACCTGTTTTCTTGTAGTCGAGGGCCCGTTTGCTGAAATCGGCCTGGCTCTCGCCGGATTTCTGCTTGGGCGGTGTCGGCACCAGCAACTTGTTCAGGTCCAGCAGGAAGTTGACTTTGTTGAATTCGTCGAACTGGTGGCTGTAACGACCACCCACACGCAGGTTGGCGGGCAGAAACTCGTTCTCGGTGTCGTCGTCGGAGTAAGAGAGTTTGGCACCGAGGTTGCTGATAAAGGCACCCAGCGCCAGCTCCTGCGTCGAGGAGATCGGTTTCTGGTAGTAGAGACCGATGTCGGCGGCCAGGCTGTTGGCGGCCTTGGTGGTCTGCGTACCCACATCCTGACCG
>JAFSYK010000011.1 GCA_017449975.1 Bacteroidales bacterium | reverse complement strand
CTGATCCCGTCGACATCATCGGTATGGGTGCCGAGAAACTCAAATCGGTTGTTACCGGTGTTGAGATGTTCCGCAAGATCCTCGATGAGGGTGAAGCTGGCGACAACGTTGGTCTGCTCCTTCGTGGTATCGACAAGGACGAGATTCGTCGTGGTATGGTTATCGCCAAGCCGGGTTCGGTCAAGCCGCATCACAAATTCGAGGCTACGGTCTATATCCTCAAGAAAGAGGAAGGTGGCCGTCACACCCCGTTCCACAACAACTATCGTCCGCAGTTCTACTTCCGTACCACTGACGTGACCGGTACCATCATGCTCCCCGAGGGACGCGAGATGGTTATGCCTGGTGACAACTTGACCATCACCGTCGAGCTGATCTCCGACATCGCCCTGAACGAGAACCTCCGCTTCGCTATCCGCGAGGGTGGCCGCACCGTTGGTTCGGGTCAGGTGACCAAGATTATTGAATAATCTGTAACCGGGTTATTGGTTATAGGTTATTGAATCGGGAGTGCAACGCTTCTCAATAACCAATAACCTCTAACCAATAACCCATCCACAGGGGCATAGTTAAATGGTATAATGACGGTCTCCAAAACCGTAGTTGGGAGTTCGATTCTCTCTGCCCCTGCAAGATAAACCTAGAAAGATAAAAAAATGTCTAAGTTTGGTGACTATGTAAAGTCAAGTTACGACGAGTTGGTCCACAAGGTTTCGTGGCCGTCGTTTCGGGAGTTGCAGAGCAGCGCCGTGGTGGTTGCCGTGGCCGCTCTGATATTGGCCCTTATCGTTTTCGTGATGGATGTCGTCTTCGGCGTCCAGAGTATGGGCTGGAAAGGTATCCTCGGATACTTCTATGCTCTCATAGGATAGTTATCCATTACGGGTCTGTCTTGCTTCCCAATTTATTTGAGACAGATTCAGGATATGTAGGAGGATTCGAAACGTTACTGTGCGCCAGAATCCGAAAAATGAGAGAATTCAAGTATATTTCGCTATTCTTTTAGTACTACAACACAAACATGGAGCAGCTGTCAAAAAAATGGTATGTCGTCAAGGCAATCAGCGGGAAAGAGAAGAAAGCCAAAGAGTATATTGAGGGTGAAATGGTGAAGCGCGGTTGGCAGGACATCGTTCCCCAAGTGCTTGTTCCTACGGAGAAGGTTTACACCATCAAGAACGGAAAGAAGGTGCTCAAAGAGCGCAATTTCTTCCCGGGCTACGTGTTGGTGGAGGCCGTCATGTCGAAGGAGGTGGCATCCGTGATCCAAAATCTTCCCGATGTGCTCGATTTTCTACGCGACACACAGAATGTTCCCATTCCGATGCGTCAGGCGGAAATCAACCGCATCATGGGCAGCATGGACGATCAACTTGACGCTGCAAACGGCATCATCGAGAAGTTCATCGTTGGCGAACCCGTTAAGGTGATCGATGGCCCGTTCAACAGTTTCAGTGGCGTGGTCGAAGAGGTTAATGAAGACAAGAAGAAATTGAAGGTTACAGTCAAGATCTTCGGTCGTAAGACACCTCTTGAACTGGGTTTCAACCAGGTTGAAAAGGAATAGTTTTAACACAATCCATTAACCCGCCATGGCTGTCGACCGACAGCCTAAAGCAAAAAACGAACAAGTTCAATGGCAAAAGAAGTCGCAGGATTGATTAAACTGCAAATCAAAGGCGGTGCGGCGAACCCTGCTCCTCCTGTTGGACCCGCTCTGGGTGCCAAGGGGGTGAACATCATGGAGTTCTGCAAACAGTTCAATGCTCGTACGCAAGACCAAGCCGGTAAGATCGTACCTGTCATTATTACTGTTTACGCCGACAAGTCTTTCGATTTTGTTCTGAAGACTCCCCCTGTTGCCGTCCAGTTGAAGGAGATGTCCAAGGCGCAGAAAGGTTCCTCCGAACCCAACCGCGTCAAGGTCGCTTCCGTCACTTGGGAACAGGTGCGTCAGATTGCGGAAGCCAAAATGCCCGACCTCAACTGCTTCACGGTTGAGTCCGCTATGAGCATGGTGGCCGGTACCGCACGTAGCATGGGTATCACTGTTACGGGTGAGAATCCGCTGCAAAAGTAAAAAAGGTAAATTAACAGTGGTAGCACAGCTCCAGGTTGTGCGGTGACCACAAAAAATCAACAAAAATGGCAAAACTAACAAAGAAACAAAAGGAAGCTTTGGCCAAGTTCGACAAGATGCAGGTCTATTCCCTCGAGGAGGCTGTTGATATTGTCAAGAACATCACCTACACCAAGTTTGACGCTTCGGTCGATATCGATGTCCGTTTGGGTGTCGATCCCCGTAAGGCCAACCAGATGGTGCGCGGTAGCGTCACCCTGCCTCACGGCACCGGTAAGACGGTCCGCGTCCTCGTGCTCTGCACCCCTGAGAAGGAAGAGGAAGCCAAAGCCGCTGGCGCCGACTACTACGGTCTCGATGAGTATATCAACAAGATCAAGGGTGGTTGGACCGATGTGGACGTGATCATCACCATGCCCAACTGCATGCCCAAGATTGGCGCCCTCGGACGCATCCTGGGTCCCCGTGGTTTGATGCCCAACCCCAAGACGGGCACCGTCACCATGGAGGTGGGCAAGGCCGTCCAAGAGGCTAAGGCCGGTAAGATCGACTTCAAGGTCGACAAGTTCGGTATCATTCATACCGCCGTCGCCAAGGTGTCGTTCGACAGCCAGAAGATTGTCGACAACGCGAAAGAGGTGCTTCAGATGATCATGAAACTGAAACCTGCCGCCGCCAAGGGTACCTATGTCAAGAGTATTGCTATCAGCAGTACCATGAGCCCCGGCGTCAAAGTCGACACCAAATCCGCTTCCTTGTAATTTCTAACGTTGTAAGGCTTTCATTATGAAAAAAGAACTGAAAGACCAGCTGATCGACAGCTTGTGCGAGGAGATTAAGGCTTATCCGCATCTTTACATCGCCGATATCGGAGGTCTCAACTCCGTTCAGACGAGCAAGTTGCGCCGTCTTGCCTTCCGCCGTGAGGTCAAGCTGGAAGTGGTCAAGAACACCCTCCTGATCAAGGCTATGGAGAAATCGGGTTTCGATTATTCCGAGCTCTTCCCCGTCATCAAGGGTGAATCCGCCATCATGCTTTCGAACACCAACAACGCCCCTGCCAAGCTGATCAAGGATTATCGCGCTGGCGACAAGAACGTCGCGAAGCCCGTCTTGAAAGGCGCTTATGTTGAGGAGTGCTTCTATATTGGCGAACAGCACTTGGACGAGCTGGTCAGCATCAAATCCAAGAACGAACTCGTCGCCGATGTGGTCGCCCTGCTCCAGTCGCCCATCAAGAACGTTGTCTCCCAGCTGCAGTCCGGTGGCAACACCATCTCGGGTGTTCTCAAGACTTTGGAGGAACGCGAGGCCTGACCACCCCGCAAATGAATGGGGTGGCTCCCTCATCAGCCGTAAAGTATTTGTAATTAAAAAAGTAAAAAACATTTAAATTTTATTTATCATGGCAGATATTAAAGCTATCGCTGAAGAATTGGTTAACTTGACTGTTAAGGAAGTTAAGGAACTTGCTGATGTCCTGAAAGAGGAATACGGTATTGAGCCCGCAGCTGCTGCTGTTGCTGTTGCCGCCGCTCCTGGTGCCGGTGCCGGTGCCGCCGCCGCTGAAGAGAAGACCTCTTTTGACGTTATCCTCAAGGCTGTCCCCGATGCAACCAAGAAGCTCGGTGTTGTGAAGGCTGTTAAGGATCTCGCAAGTCTTGGCCTGAAAGAGTCCAAAGAGCTCGTCGACAATGCTCCCAAGCCCGTTAAGGAGGGTGTCTCCAAGGACGAGGCTGATGCACTGAAGAAGGCTCTCGAAGAGGCTGGTGCTGAAGTTGAAGTTAAGTAAGTTTTCTAATAGAAAACGAGGTTGGGCATCTATCGATGCTTGACCATCGCGAGGAATAGGGCCTCCAGCATGTCTGGAGAGCCTATTCCTTGTTGCTGTGCTAATATCTTTCACTCTATCCACTCTTCTGCTTTTACGCTTTTTCATCTTTAATTTTTTGACCCTTGGCTAAACAACAATCTTCCGTAATTAACTTTGCGTCTGTGCGTAAGTTTGATTATCCGGATTTCTTGGATATTCAGCTTCAGTCGTTCCGCGAATTCTTCCAAATAGAGACTGACCCCGACGGTCGTCGCAACGAAGGTCTGTACAAGGTCTTCAAGGAGAATTTCCCTATCACGGATGCGCGCAACAATTATACTTTGGAGTTTCTGGACTACTTTATCGACCCGCCGCGCTACACCATTGAGGAGTGTATCGAACGTGGGTTGACCTACAGTGTCCCCTTGAAAGCACGCCTGTTGCTCTCGAGCAACGATACCGAGAATGAGGATTTCAAAGCCATCGACCAGACGGTCTATCTGGGCATGATCCCCTATATGACTCCGAAGGGTACCTTTGTGATCAATGGCGCTGAACGTGTTGTGGTGTCTCAGCTGCACCGTTCCCCCGGCGTTTTCTTTGGATCGCAGTTCCATTCCAACGGCACCCAGCTCTATTCGGCGCGTATCATCCCGTTCCGCGGCTCCTGGATGGAGTTCACCACGGACATCAACAATGTGATGTACGCCTACATCGACCGCAAGAAGAAGCTGCCTATCACCACACTGCTCCGCGCTATCGGCTATGAGACCGACCGCGACATCCTCGACATCTTCAATATGGCCGAGGAGGTGAAGGTGACCAAGTCGAACCTGCAAAAGGCTATCGGCAAACGTCTGGCCGCCCGTGTCGTGGAGACCACCACGGAGGACTTCGTCGATGAGGACACCGGTGAGGTGATCTCGATGGAGCGTACCGAGACGGCTATCGATATCGATGCCGAACTCACGCAAGAGCATGTCGAGAAGATTCTGTCCCTGCCTGACGTGGAGTCGATTCTCGTTAAGGTCGAAGAACAGGACGGTGTCGATTACTCGATTATCTACAATACGCTGAAGAAAGACACAGCCAACAATGCCAGGGGCGCTGTGGAGTTTATCTATCGCTTGCTGCGTAACGCCGAACCACCAGACGAGGAGACGGCACGCGGCATTATCGAGAAGCTGTTCTTCTCCGACAAACGCTACGATTTGGGCGAGGTCGGCCGCTATCGTATCAATACGAAGCTCAACCTCAACGTGCCCAACGATGTGCGCGTTCTGACCAAGGAGGATATCACTTCCATTATCAAATATCTGATTGAGCTGATCAACCAGAAGGCTGAGGTCGACGATATCGACCACTTGTCCAACCGTCGTATCCGCACGGTGGGCGAACAGCTCTACAATCAGTTCGGTGTGGGTTTGGCCCGTATGGCACGCACCATCCGCGAGCGCATGAATGTGCGCGACAACGAGGAGTTTGGTCCTGCCGACCTGATCAATGCCAAAACCCTCTCCTCGGTTATCAATTCTTTCTTTGGAACCAATCAGCTTAGCCAGTTTATGGATCAGACCAATCCGTTGGCTGAGCTCACACATAAACGCCGTATTTCGGCTCTGGGTCCCGGCGGTCTGTCACGCGAGCGTGCCGGTTTCGAGGTGCGCGACGTGCACTATACGCATTACGGACGTCTCTGTACCATTGAGACGCCTGAAGGACCTAATATCGGTCTTATCTCTTCGCTCTGCGTTTTTGCGAAGATCAACAACCTGGGTCTGATCGAGACGCCCTATCAGCGCGTGGTCAACGGCCAGGTGCAGATTAACGAGGAGCCCATCTACCTCTCGGCTGAGGCTGAGGAGGACAAGACGGTGGCTCAGGCCACGACGGCTCAGGATGCCGAGGGTCGTATCACCGAGGCACGTGTCAAGGCACGTCGCCAGGCCGATTTCCCCATCGTGGCACCCGAAGAGGTCGACCTCATCGATATCGCTTCGAACCAGATCGCCTCTATCGCCGCTTCGCTCATCCCGTTCCTCGAGCACGACGACGCCAACCGCGCCCTTATGGGATCGAACATGATGCGTCAGGCTGTGCCGCTGCTCAACCCGGAGATTCCGCTGGTGGGCACCGGTATCGAGCAGTCGGTGGCACAGGATTCCCGCGTGCTGCTGAACGCCGAGGCCGACGGTGTGGTGGAATATGTCGATTCGACCAAGATCGTCATCCGTCACAACCGCACCGAGAAGGAACGTCTGGTGTCGTTCGACGACGATGTCAAGGAATACAAGCTGACGAAGTATCAGCGTACCAACCACAGCACGGCCATCAACTTGCGTCCTATCGTCAAGAAGGGCGACAAGGTGAAGAAGGGCCAGGTGCTGTGCGAAGGTTTCGCCACCCAGGCCGGCGAACTGGCCTTGGGTCGCAACCTGAAGGTCGCTTTCATGCCTTGGAAGGGTTACAACTTCGAGGATGCCGTCGTTATCTCCGACCGTGTGGTGCGCGAGGATATCTTCACCTCCGTCCATATCGAGGAGTTCTCGTTGGATGTGCGTGAAACCAAACGTGGTGTCGAGGAATTGACCCGCGATATCCCCAACGTCAGTAACGACGCTACCAAGGATCTCGACGAGAACGGTATCATCCGCATCGGCGCCGAGGTGAAGGAGGGCGATATCCTCATCGGTAAGATTACCCCCAAGGGCGAGTCCGACCCCACCCCCGAGGAGAAACTGCTTCGCGCCATCTTCGGCGACAAGGCCGGCGATGTCAAGGACGCCTCCCTCAAGGTGCCGCCGTCAGTCCACGGTGTGGTTATCGACAAGAAACTGTTCTCTCGCGTGATTCGCGACCGCAAATCGCGCGCCAAGGACAAAGAGCTGCTGGCTCGTCCCGAGGAGGAGTACAACCTCGAGATGGCAGACCTCAAGGACAAGCTGGTCGACCGTCTGCTGATTCTCCTGTCGGGCAAGGTGTCCAACGGCGTCTACTCCAACAGCAAGGAGGAACTCATCTCCAAGAAGGTGAAGTTCACCTCCAAGTCGCTGAAGGGTATCGACTATATGGATGTCAACCCCAACAAGTGGACGACGGACAAGGAGACCAACAGCCTTATCAAGGAGTTGCTTAACAACTATAATATCAAGGCCCGTGAGATTTCCGGCCGTTTCATCCGCAACAAACTTACGCTCACTGTCGGCGACGACCTGCCCTCTGGAACGGTTCAGATGGCCAAGGTCTATCTCGCCATGAAGCGCAAGCTGCGCGTCGGTGACAAGATGGCCGGTCGTCACGGTAACAAGGGTATTGTGTCGAAGATTGTCCGCGCCGAGGATATGCCGTTCTTGGCTGACGGTACACCGGTCGACATCGTGCTGAACCCGCTGGGCGTGCCTTCGCGTATGAACCTGGGTCAGATTTACGAGACGGTACTCGGTTGGGCCGGCCATGAGCTGGGCAAACGCTTCAAGACGCCAATCTTCGACGGTGCCACACTGGAACAGATCAACGGCTATATGCACGAGGCCGGTCTGCCCGAGAACGGACGTACCTACCTCTACGACGGTGAGACGGGTGAACGCTTCGACCAGCCTGCAACGGTGGGCTATATCTACATGCTCAAGTTGCACCACATGATCGACGACAAGACGCATGCCCGTTCCATCGGTCCCTACTCGCTGATTACGCAGCAGCCGCTGGGCGGTAAGGCCAACTTCGGCGGTCAGCGTTTCGGTGAGATGGAGGTCTGGGCACTCGAGGCTTTCGGCGCTTCGCACGTGCTGCAGGAGGTCCTCACCATCAAGTCCGACGACGTCACGGGTCGTGGCAAGGCCTACGAGGCCATCGTCAAGGGCGACAACCTGCCTACGCCGGGAACGCCTGAGTCGTTCAACGTGCTTGTGCACGAGTTGCGCGGCTTGGGTCTGGAGGTAACGTTTGATTAAATTGAAATATTTTGAAATTTGAAACCTATTGAAGCACATCTTCATTGTTCAACTTTCAACTTTCATCTAAAAGAGTATGGCATTTAAGCAAGATTCTCAAATAAAAAACGATTTCAATTCGATAACTGTCAGCTTGGCTTCTCCCGAGTCCATCAAGACACGCTCCTATGGCGAGGTGACGAAGCCCGAGACGGTCAATTACCGTACCTACAAGCCCGAGCGCGACGGTCTTTTCTGTGAGAAGATTTTTGGTCCGACCCGCGACTGGGAGTGCCACTGCGGTAAGTACAAACGCATCCGCTACAAGGGTATCGTGTGCGACCGCTGCGGTGTCGAGGTGACGGAGAAGAAGGTGCGCCGCGAACGTATGGGCCATATCGAGCTCACGGTTCCGGTGGCTCACATCTGGTTCTTCCGCTCGCTGCCGAACAAGATTGGCACGCTGTTGGGTATCCCCAGCAAGAAACTGGACCTGGTTATCTATTACGAGAAGTTTATCGTTATCCAGCCGGGTAAGGCTGTCTTGAACGACACCCCCGTCAAAAAACTTGACCTGCTCAGCGAAGAGGAGTATTACGCTATCCTCGATTCGCTCCCCGAGGGCAACGACCAGCTGGAGGACACCGATCCCGATAAGTTCATCGCCGGTATGGGCGCCGAGGCGCTCCGTACGTTGCTGTGCGAACTCAATCTGGATAAGCTCTCTTACGAGCTCCGCGACCTCGCCGGTAAGGAGACCTCCACGCAGCGCAAACAGGATATCCTGAAACGTCTGAATGTAATCGAGTCGTTCCGCGACTCGCAGCGTCGTATGCAGGATCGTGGCATGGACAACCGTCCCGAGTGGATGATTATGGACATCATCCCCGTTATCCCGCCCGACCTGCGTCCGTTGGTGCCGCTCGATGGCGGTCGTTTCGCTACGTCGGATATCAACGAGCTCTACCGTCGCGTCATCATCCGCAACAACCGTCTCAAACGTCTGAAGGAGATCAAGGCTCCCGAGGTGATTATGCGTAATGAGAAGCGTATGTTGCAGGAGGCCGTCGATTCGCTGTTCGACAACAGCCGCAAGGTCTCCAGCGTGCGTGGCACCGACAGCAACCGCTCGATGAAGTCGCTGTCCGATTCACTGAAAGGTAAGCAGGGCCGCTTCCGTCAGAACCTGTTGGGTAAACGTGTCGACTATTCCGGTCGTTCGGTTATCGTCGTGGGTCCTGAACTCAAGATGCACGAGTGCGGTCTGCCCAAAGATATGGCTTCCGAGCTGTTCAAGCCGTTTATCATCCGCAAGATGATGGAGCGCGGCCTCGTCAAGACCGTCAAGTCCGCCAAACGTATTGTCGACCGCAAGGAACCCGTGGTGTGGGAAATCCTCGAGAACATCCTGAAGGGTCACCCCATCCTGCTCAACCGTGCTCCTACGCTGCACCGTCTGGGTATTCAGGCGTTCCAGCCCAAGCTGGTCGAAGGTAAGGCCATCCGTCTCCACCCGCTGGTGTGTACCGGTTTCAACGCCGACTTCGACGGTGACCAGATGGCTGTCCACGTGCCGCTGGGCAATGCCGCGGTACTCGAGGCACAGCTGCTGATGCTTTCGTCGCACAATATCCTCAACCCCGCCAACGGCGCGCCTATCACGGTGCCGTCGCAGGACATGGTGTTGGGTCTCTACTATACCACCAAGCCGCGCCGCACCACCGAGACCGAGAAGGTGCTGGGCGAAGGTGCCCGCTTCTATTCCCCCGAAGAGGTGATTATCGCTTTCAACGAGAAGCGCGTGTCGCAGAATGCTTGCATCTCTGTCCGTCTGGCCGATTCGCACGGTCGCGACGAGTTCGAGTATGTCAAGACCGACAAGACCTTCATGGAGGTGATTAAGGATAAGAACGGCAATGTGCTGACCGATATCGACTGCGCCACGCCGGCCGAGCAGGCCGAGCGTTGCCGCACCGAGTTCGAGGTGCTGCGCGACAAGGACGGCTACCCCGTGGTCGACGCCAAGGGTCACTTCATCAAGACCGACCGCTTGCGCACGACGGTGGGACGCGTCCTCTTCAACCAGGTGGTGCCCAAAGAATATGGCTTCATCAACATGGTGCTGGGCAAGAAGTCGCTGCGCGATA
Source organism: Bacteroidales bacterium (assembly GCA_017449975.1). GTDB lineage: Bacteria > Bacteroidota > Bacteroidia > Bacteroidales > P3 > Colimorpha. The sequence goes on along the minus strand of JAFSYK010000011.1, from coordinate 15,670 downwards.
TCATCGGCGACCTCTTCACAGCCTGTGGCAATGCGGTGACGACCAATTTCCTCGACGATATCAAGAATATGGGTTACCGTCAGGCTTTCCGTGGCGGTCTCTCCTTCAACCTGGGCGACGTGCTCATCCCCTCGGAGAAAGAGGCGATGATCGAGAAAGCCAACGAGGAGGTCGAGGAGGTTATGTCGCAGTATGCGATGGGTCTTATCACCAACAACGAACGTTACAACCACGTTATCGATATTTGGACCAATACCAACAACCAACTTACCGAGACGCTGATGTCGCGCCTGAAGGTCGACAACCAGGGTTTCAACCCCGTCTACATGATGTACGACTCGGGAGCTCGTGGTTCGAAGGAGCAGATTCGTCAGCTCTCCGGTATGCGTGGTCTGATGGCCAAGCCGCAGAAGGCTGGTGCCGCCGGCAACGAGATTATCGAGAACCCCATTATCTCCAACTTCAAGGAGGGTCTGTCGGTGCTCGAGTACTTCATCTCGACCCACGGTGCCCGTAAGGGTTTGGCTGATACCGCTCTGAAGACGGCTGATGCCGGTTACCTGACCCGTCGTCTTGTCGACGTGGCACACGATGTCATTATCAACGAGGAGGACTGCGGCACGCTCCGCGGTCTGCCCACCACGGCACTCAAGAAAGGCGAGGACATTGTCCAGTCGCTGGGTGAGCGCATCCTGGGTCGTACCTCGGTACACGATATCTATCATCCTATCACCAATGAGCTCATTGCCAAGGCTGGCGAGGAGCTGACCGAGAGTATCTGCAAGAAGATCGAGGAGTCGCCCATCGAAGAGGTGGAGATCCGCTCGGTGCTTACCTGCGAGTCGCGTCACGGTGTCTGCGCCAAGTGCTATGGCCGCAATCTGGCCACGGGCCGCATGGTGCAGAAGGGCGAGGCTGTCGGTGTCATTGCCGCACAGGCTATCGGTGAGCCTGGTACCCAGCTGACGCTGCGTACCTTCCACGTTGGTGGTGTGGCCGGTGGCAACATCGGTACTACCTCCAGCATTCAGGCCAAGTACGATGGTCGCCTCGAGATCGACGAGCTGCGTTTTGTCCCCTACGAGGAGGATGGCAACACGTATAACGTGGTGATGGGTCGTTCGGCTGAGATGCGTGTGGTAGATGTCAAGACGGATGTCACGCTCTCTTCGGCGCTGATACCTTACGGCTCGAAACTCTACAAGAATTCGGGCGATATGGTCTCCAAGGGCGATCTGATTGCCGAGTGGGATCCCTACAACGCTGTTATCATCTCTGATGTGAGCGGTCGCGTGTCGTTCGAGAATGTGATTGAGAACGTCACCTATCGTGTCGAGTCCGACGCCCAGACCGGTCTGCAGGACAAGGTGGTTGTCGAGTCGCGTCAGCGTACCAAGAACCCCGCCCTGAATATCGTCGACGACGAGGGTAACATCCTGAAGGTGTACGACCTTCCGGTGGGTGCCCATATCGGTGTCGAGCAGGGTCAGATGCTGCGTGCCGGTGACATCATGGTCAAGATTCCGCGTTCGTTCGGTAAGGCTGGCGATATCACGGGCGGTCTGCCGCGTGTCACCGAGCTCTTCGAGGCCCGCAACCCGTCCGACCCCGCCATCGTGGCCGAAATCGACGGTATCGTCTCTATCGACAAGAAACTGAAACGTTCCAGCCGTCAGGTGACCATCACCTCCAAGACGGGCGAACATCGTTCATACCTTATCCCCACCTCCAAGCAGATCCTAGCTCAGGATCAGGACTATGTCAAGGCAGGTACGCCGCTCTCCGAGGGCGCCATCACCCCGGCCAGCATCTTGGCCATCAAGGGACCCATGCGCGTGCAGGAGTACATCGTCAACGAGGTGCAGGAGGTTTACCGTCTGCAGGGTGTGAAGATCAACGACAAGCACTTCGAGGTGATTGTGCGCCAGATGATGCGCAAGGTCCAGATCGAGGATGCTGGCGACACCCGCTTCTTGGAAGGCGAGTTGGTCAACAAGATCGACTTCCGCGAGACCAACGACCAAATCTTCGGCATGAAGGTTGTCGAGGACAAGGGCGACAGCACGGTCTTCGAGGAGGGTCAGATTGTCACCGCCCGTCAGCTGCGCGATGAGAATTCGTCGCTGCGCCGTCAGGACAAGAAGCTGGTTTCTGTACGCGACGCCAAGCCCGCTACCGCCAAGCAGATTCTGCAAGGTATCACGCGTGCTTCGCTGCAGACCAAGTCGTTCATCTCGGCTGCGTCGTTCCAGGAGACGACCAAGGTGCTCACCGAGGCTGCCATCAATGCCAAACAGGACTACCTCGAAGGCATGAAGGAGAACGTCATCGTGGGTCACCTCATCCCCGCCGGTACCGGTCTGCGCGAATACCAGAATATTCTGGTGGGCGCAGAGCAGGATATGGCCGCTGCCGAATAATAACTATGTGAATTCAATGCGATAGAGATGGCTTATTCACCGTCTCTATCGCTTTTTAATCTGAAAAAAAGAGAAACAATGGAAAAGAATAATAAAAACAACGTCTCGAATCTGAATATCGACATTGCGCCCGAGGTGTCGGCAGGTGTCTACAGCAATCTCGCTATCATCTCCCATACACCGGCTGAGATGGTGCTCGATTTCGCACAGATGCTCCCTGGCAACAAGAATGCCGCCGTGCGTAGCCGCATCATCATGAACCCCATCCATGCCAAACGGCTGTTGATGGCGCTGAACGACAATATTCAGAAGTATGAGAGCCAGTTTGGCCCCATCGAGGAGCCCAAGGTTCCTATGCAGGGCGACACGGTGCCTTACGACATTATCGGCAAGGCCTAAGGCGTTGTCCGTTGAAAGACTAATCCCTGATGATGAAGGTCTCGCCCTGCGGTGAGACCTTTATTATTTTGCTCCCGCGACATTCGGCGCTGAGCAGCTCCGGCAGCGGCGCCACACAGTAGTCCACCGCTGTACGGATGGCGGCCTCGATGTCGGCTTCGTTCTGCGGGGCGGGGTGGCCTGACAGGTTGGCCGAGGTGCTGACGATGAGGTGACCCAGTCCGGACAACAGCTGTTGGCAGAAGTCATGCTTCGGCACACGCACGCCCAGCGTGCCGTCGTCGGCCGGCAGGTTGGCGGCAACAGGTTGTGCCAGCCATGTTGTGGGCATGATGACGGTAGTGGGTCGCTCGCCGTTGAGCAGCAGTTCGCGCACCGAGGGGGGCAGCTGTTCTGAGAGCATCGTGGGGGAGGCCAGCACCAGCATGGCTTTGCTGCGGTCGCGCTGCTTGATGCGATACAGCTTTTCCACGGCGGTCTCACAGCAGGCGTCGCAGCCAATGCCCCAAATGGTGTCGGTAGGGTAGAGGAGGGTGCCGCCGTCGCGCAACACGGAGAGGGCGTCGGTCAACAGGGTGTTCCTATCTATGCTATTTGCAGTCATAAAGCAGTGCGAATAGTGCAAAAGTACGGAAAAAATCGTATATTTGCACATCCTTACATTTGAGCAATCCGATAAATCCATACGTTTTACTAAAATTTTACATTTATGAAAGGACATCCAAAAGGTCTCATTGCCGCGGCATTGAGTAACATGGGCGAGCGTTTCGGCTACTACATTATGAATGCCGTGCTGGTACTCTTCCTCTGCTCCAAATTCGGACTTCCCGAGGAGAAAGCCACGCTCATCTATTCCATTTTCTACATGGGCATCTACATTCTGAGTCTGGTGGGCGGTATCATCGCCGACCGTACCCAGAACTACAAGGGCACCATCCAGTCGGGTCTTCTGGTGATGGCCACAGGCTACATCATCCTGGCTATCCCCATCCTGGCTACTGCTGCCAACATCGGCTGGCTGCTCCCGCTGACCTGCCTGGCGCTGTTCCTCATCGCCTTCGGCAACGGTCTTTTCAAGGGCAACCTGCAGGCCATCGTCGGTCAGATGTACGACAACTTCGAGGCCGAGGCTGCCAAGCAGGGCCCCGAGGCACTGCGTATCGCCAAGGGCAAACGCGACAGTGGTTTCCAGATTTTCTATATGTTCATCAACGTGGGCGGTTTGGTGGCTCCTTTTGTGGCTCCGCTGCTCCGCAGCTGGTGGCTGGGTCGCAACGGCTTTGAGTACAATGCCGACCTCCCCGCTCTTTGTCACCAGTTCCTGGCTCAGGGCGCTGCCATTGGCACCGACGCCATGAACAAGATGACTGAGCTCTTTGCCAACATGCACATCGTGCTGCCCGAGGGCGAAGCGGCTGCCGAGGTCTGCCAGAACTACCTCAATGTCTTCAACACGGGCGTCCACTACTCGTTCATCGCCTCTGTGGCGGCTATGCTCATCTCCCTCTTCATCTTCCTCAGCACCAAGAAACGTTTCCCCACACCCGCCAAGAAAGCGGCTGCCGAGAGCGTCAGCTATACCGCTGAGGAGAAGCTGGCTATGGCCAAGGAGCTCAAACAGCGTCTCTATGCCATGTTCGCTGTGCTGATTATCGCCGTGTTCTTCTGGTTCTCGTTCCACCAGAACGGTACCTCAATGTCGCTCTTCGCACGTGACTTTGTCCACACCGAGAGCTTGGCTCCCGAGATCTGGCAGGCGGTCAACCCGTTCTTCGTCATCGTGCTCACCTTCCCCATCATGTGGCTCTTCGAGGGTCTCACCCGTCGCGGCAAGGGTATCTCCACCCCGCGTAAGATTGCCATCGGTATGGGTATCGCGGCGTGCGCTTACCTCTTCATGACCATCTTCTGCAAGATGCAGGGCTATCCTTCGGCCACCGAGTTCCGTGCCCTCGACGCCACTACCGCTGCCGGTCTCAAGGCCATGCCGTGGGTGCTCATCGTCTACTACTTCTTTATGACTGTCGCCGAGCTTTTCATCAGCCCGCTGGGTCTGAGCTTCATCTCCAAGGTGGCTCCCAAGAACCTGTTGGGTCTCTGCCAGGGTCTCTGGCTGGGTGCCACGGCGGTGGGCAACGGCTTCCTCTGGATTGGTCCGCTGCTCTACAACAAGTTCCCCATCTGGGAGGCTTGGGTTGTCTTCATGGCGGTGTGCCTGCTCTCCATGATTGTCATGCTCTGCATGGTGAAATGGCTGGAGCGTGTCACCGGCGAACGCGCTGCCCTCGACGCAGCCAAGAAACAGGCTGAATAAGTTTTCTTTCGAGAATACTAAGTTAGAGCGGAGCCATCCTTTCAAGGTGGTTCCGCTCTGCTGCTATAAGGCAATATTGTTACTCTTTTCTCGTTATATGTAAAACCTCTTTTTATGAAACGTCTTACCCTTTTGTTTTTCTTAATGGTGGCGGCCTTTGGCACCACCCAGGCGCAGCTGCTCTACCGCATCTCGGGCAACGGCCTGCAGCGCCCGTCCTATATCATCGGCACCCATCATCTGATCGACGCCCAGTTCACAGCCCAGATCGCCGGTCTGAAAGAGGCGATGGAGCAGACCGAACAGGTCTATGGCGAAGTGGTGATGACCGATATGATGAATCCCGACAGCATCAAGGCCATGCAGGAGATGTCCCTGCTGCCCGATGGCAAGACCTTGCGCGATGTGATGACCGCCGACCAGTTCTCGCGGCTCGACCATTGCTGTCACGAACAGCTGGGCGTGAAGCTGAGCAGCGAGCAGCTCTACAGCGCCTTGGGTCGCATGACCCCGTCGGGCCTCTCCTCCTATCTTACCGTAATGCTCTACATGAAGAGTCATCCCGATGTCAATATCCAGAACGCCATCGACGGCTGGTTCCAGTCCGAGGCGCTGCGTCAGGGCAAAGCTGTCGGAGGTCTGGAGAGTGTCTCCTTCCAGGCTGAGTTGCTGATGCAAGGTGGCACCATCGAGGAGCAGGTGTCGGCGCTGATGTGCCTGGTCGACAATGTCGACCTCAACATCATGATGCTCAACGATATCACCGAGGCCTACCACGACCAGGACCTCGAGTCGGTGACCGCCGCCATGAACGAGATGTCCGAGGTGGAGTGCGATTCGTCGGAGCAGGAGAACGAGTCGCTGCTCTATGACCGCAATAGTCGTTGGGTGGAGCAGATGCCTGCCATCATGCGGGCCCACCCCACGCTCTTCGCCGTCGGTGCCGCCCACCTCACGGGCGACCGCGGTGTGTTGCAACTCCTCCGCCAAGCCGGCTACACCGTCGAGGGAGTGAGGTGATTATTTTTGGCTAGAAGGTATGCTTTTTATCCGCTTTTAGCCAAAAATAATTTAGGCATCAAACAGCATACCTAGAGTTATGTTGCTTGATACCAATTCGTTGTAATATTCATTCTTTTTGGCTGGCTTCCGTGTAACCAAGGAAATCAGCACCTGCTTTTGCGTAGGTAATCCCTCCTTCACTTCATACTCTCTGATACGAAGTTTTTCCGCTTCGTGTTTGTTCAGAATGTATGAATTGGTGGTATATTTCATTTCGCACAAACTAGTTACCTTGTCAGCTCGCTCAATCACCATATCCATTTGTGCGTCGGGTGTTAGAAGAGGGTATGTCTTGGTGGCGACCCCCGAGATGCCAAGAGCCTTCTGTATGGCAAAGATATGGGTGAAACAAAGTCGTTCAAAACTCAGTCCCAACCATGTGTTGTTCAGGATTGTTCTGACTGTGGGCGCAAATTGACTTGTAGAAATTCTTCAGTTGTTCTTTTCGGTTACCACGAGCGATGCCAGTGGAATAGAAAGTGAATTTGTCCTGAAAATAACATCTCACCAGCCAAGTCTTCCCTACGCGTCGTCGTCCGTATAACGCAACAAACTCTGCTTGCTTGGACTCTTTCAATCGTTCCAATTCCTTTGTTTCTTTCTTCCAATTAATAGCATAATTATATGTCTGTTTATTTTTGGCTACAAGTATATTAAATTTCCTTCAAATAGCCAAAAATAACTTATGCAGATCCTATTGGAGTCTTTTTAAATTTATTTGTATCTTTGCAGTTGCTTACGCGAGATATGTAAGCAGTAGGCAAGAAAAGCATTGCGATACTGTCCTTTGATAGAAATTCGCCAAGTTTCATGAGGAGGGATTGAGCATTAATGCTTTCGCTTGATTGTGTATGCTATCCCCATAGCATATCTTCAGGCGTGAGATATGTTCCATAAGAACCCGTTTCCTCAAAGGTGTTTGGCGATACCTCTATCAAGACGGACATGAGTACATAACCTCATGCCTTTCTTTGTTGTTTTCCATTATGTTGATTAGAGGTTTGTCAACAATGAAGTTGCTCACGACACAAAGCAGTGAATGGGATTATGAAGAAAATATTATCATTGGTGGCATTAATGTTGCTGTTTACTGGTTTTGCTATGGCTCAACGCAATATGCAGGATGTTGTATATCTAAAAAACGGCGGCATCATTCGTGGTTTAATTATTGAACAGATGCCTGGCGTTAGTTTGAAAATACAAACAAGTGACGGATCTGTTTTTGTTTACAAAATGGAGGAGATTGAGAAGATGACCAAGGAAGGTGCCAATCATATGAGACCTAACTATGGTGGTGGCTATGGCGATTATGAATGGACACGTAAGGAACCGGTTGTTTCGTGGCTGCTTTCTTTCTTAATTCCCGGTGTGGGTCAGATGTATAATGGTCAGGCGGGAAAAGGTGTTGGCATGTTGTTAGGTTATATGGGTTCAATTGGTACGGCACTGTATGTAGATGATTTAGATTCAGAAATTCGTTTAGGGTTGGCTGCAGTGAGTTTGGGTATCTGGATTTGGAGCCAGATAGATGCACCTGTTTACGCCAGTCGGAGAAATCATGAGGCGGGTTTCGCCTTTAATCTGGGTGAGAATAGTCAGTTAGCACTCAGCCCTTCGGTAAATTATCTTTCTATTCCAAGTGAATCAGGCAATAATACTTTATCATCGGGCATAAGACTGAGTTTTTCGTTCTAGTGTGAAATGGCCACTCGTATCGTCTTATTTGAGAGAGAACTGGTGACGGAATTAATTTGTGCTTTAGATTAAAAAGTTGGCTCTATCTTGAGCCAACTTTTTAGTATAGTTTATATTTTTTTGTATCTTTGCAATCCATTTCTAAGTAATGGTTAAGTAACAAGGTGTAACGATGCTTTATTGAAACTTGTTGAATACCAGATTTGGAAACATATTAAACCTTAAACTTTAAACGTTACTAAAGCAACATCTTTTATGCACGGCAGCGGATTATCACATACCTTTTTGCAGCGTCAGCGGGTGCGCTTTCGCCGCTATTGTCGTGCGGGGTGGGCAGTGTTCCGCTCGCTGTCGCTCGAGGTGCAGATAGGCACCATCGCCTCCTATATCGCCGACCGTCAGCTGCGCAAGTCGCAGCGTCCTGAAATCCGCTGGGTCGACAAAGCCTCCGCGACGCTGGGCGACGATGCTTCCGACGACGAGGAACAGCAACCCGTCTCGCTGCTGGAGTTGCTGCTTTCGGCGGTCTGTCCGCAACAGCGTGCCGTTGTCTTCCCATTACTATTCCTTTTTTCCTTTTCGGCAAGGGCGCAGCAGCCCATTGCCGACACCTGCCGGCAGCTGCCCGAGGTGTCGGTCCACGCCATCAGCCCGTTGCGTGTGGTCAACAACCGCATTGACACATCCATTGTCAACGCCGCCGCTGCGGTGGCCCTCGACGACCTGCTCGAGCTGCTGCCTGCCGCCGATGTCCGCACACGCGGCGTCGACGGCATGCAGGCCGACATCAGCTTGCGTGGCGGCAACTACAACCAAGCCATGCTGCTGCTCAACAGCATCAATATGACCGACCCGCACACGGGGCATTATACGCTCGACCTGCCAGTGCCCTCCGATGCCGTCGAACAGCTGGGACTGCTCGCCGATGTGCCGCTGGCGCATTTCGGTCTGTCGGCGTTCTGCGGCATCCTCGACCTCCGTACCCGCATTGCAGACACCACGGCGTCGCCGCTCTCCGTCGGCGTCAACGTGGGCAGCCACGGCACGGCTGGCGCCTCACTGACGGCGCGACAGCACCGCCGGGCGTGGCATCTGCTGCAGTCGCTCTCGTACAACCGTTCCGATGGCTATGTCCACAACACCGATTATCGGTTGGCGAACCTTTTCCTCCAGGCGCGGCGCGACGACACAGGAGTCGGACAGTGGGACCTGCAGGCGGGTTTCCAACTTAAAGATTATGGTGCCAACGCCTTCTATTCGCTGGCCTACCCTGACCAGTACGAGTCGATACGTGCGGGCTTTGTCTCCGCCACCTACCGTCGCTCTTTTGGCTGGGGTGGGCTGCAGCTGGCGCTCTACGACAGGGCGCACACCGACCGTTTCGAGCTCTTTCGCGAGGGCGCCAGCCTGCCTCCGGCCTGGTATACGGGTCACAACTACCACCTGAGCCATGTGGCAGGCGCCCATGCCAAGGCTACCGTCTTGCTGCCGTTGGGTGAGCTGTTCTGGGGCGCTGAGCTGCGCGACGAGGGCATCCTCAGCAGCCAGCTGGGGTCGCCGCTGCGCGACAGCCTTCGCATTGTTTATGAGTCGGGCGAGCTGTATTTCAAGTACGGCAAGCGTCGTTTCAATCTCAACACGTTTGCACAGTACGCCTACCGCGACGACCGCTGGGGGCTCTCCGCCGCTGGCTCGCTCAATTTCAACAGCATGTTCCACACCGACTGGGGTGCCGACCTGCGTGTGTCGCGTCAGCTCTCGCGCCAGCTGGCTGTCCATGCTTCCGTCGGCCGCTACCTGCGCTTCCCCACCTTCACCGACCTCTACTACAGCAGTGCCGTGCAGGTGGGCAACAGCGCCTTGCAGCCCGAAAAGGCGCTGTGTGTCGAAACGGGTGCCATCTGGCAGCGCGGCATCTGGTGCGCCGAAGCGGTGTTGCTGCACCGTAGGGGTGAGGATATCATCGACTGGATTCGCCAGCCCGACGAGACGCTGTGGCACTGTGCCAACCTCACCGAGGTCGATGTGTCGGGTGCCGAGATAAGTGTGCAGCTGCAGCCGTTTGGCGCGCTGCGGATGCTCCGCATCGACTATGCCTATTACGCTGTACAGAAACAGTCGGGCGACTATGTGTCGAAATACGCCCTCGACCATCTGCGCCACAATTTTTCCTTGTCGCTGGCCCACAAATTGGGACCGTTGACGGTCGGCTACCGCACTGCCCTACAGCAGCGCAACGGCAACTATACCGACGCACAAGGTGCATTGGTCGATTATACCGCTGTCACCTTGCTCGACGCCCATGTCACCTACCCGTTTGGGCACTGGCAACTGCGTCTCGCAATCAACAACCTCCTCAATCAACACTATTGTGACTTCGGAGGCATCGAGCAGCCAGGTCTCACCTTTCGCTTGTCGCTGCGGTATTCATTGTAGATGAGTGCCGTGAAATATGGTATTTTGCACCATAAACGGAAGGCCTCAAAAACCTTATTATAGATTAATGTTGCAAAGGTACAGTCCTCATCAAAGGGACATTGAGTGTTCGGCAATTACCTGCTTGGCTGGAATGTGTTGTATCACTCCATCGGCGTTCTGCACTATGACACACTCGTCGCGCAGCGCTTTCTCCTGAAGCATACGCTGCTCGGCCAATTGCAGACCTTCATCTATTTTTTCTTGCAATTCAAATATTTCCTTTTCCGACATGGACAATTATTTGATTGTAAATGTTTTCATCAGTAATCACGGTCTTGATGGTCTTGCCTCCCACTGCCACTTTACGACGGTGGGTGGTGCTGTTGTCATAGATACTCCACGAATCCACTTCATCGGCATAGAGGTTGAACAGATTTTTTATGCCACTAACATAGCGTTTGCGGATGATGTCTTCGGGAATATTATGGCCTCCTTTACTGACTCGTTCGGCCACACGCTGGATAGCTAATTCTGGGGAATTTAGCCAAAAAAAAAGCAATGTAACCTTATATCCTTTGCTATGAGCTCTGCGTACAAGATTGATATAAGAGCGTGACGCAAGAGTGGTCTCGATGGAAAACGAATCCTCACGGGAGAGTAATTCCTCTATGCGCAACAACATTAGTTTTCCCGCCTCGATAGCCACGTCAGCAGGATTAAAAGGAGACAAACCTCGTGCAATCTCATCGGCATTGACAAACTCTTTACAATCAAGAATATCTGGCAACACAGTGTATGAGGCGGTTGTTTTTCCTGCCCCATTACAGCCTCCGATGATATACAGCATCTTGCTCATCTCAAAGTGCAAAAGTCATAATTATCCCACGTTGCAGCCGGGGGTGACCAGGTCGCTGGGGTTGATCAGCACCAAGCGGCCGTCTTTGTCCTCGGCACTGAGTATCATGCCCTGACTTTCGACGCCTTTCAGCTTGCGCGGGGCGAAGTTGGCGATGAAGCAGACCTGCTTGCCGACGAGCTTCTCCGGCTCGGTGTAGTACTTGGCGATGCCGCTGACGATGGTGCGAGTGCCCATGCCGTCCTCAATCTTGAACTGCAGCAGCTTGTCGGCCTTGGGTACCTTGGTGCACTCCAGTACGGTGCCGACACGGATGTCCACCTTGCCGAAGTCGTCGAAGGCCACGGTCTCTTTCACTGCGGCGGGCTGCCAGGCGTTGAGGGCGTTCTGCTCCTTGGTGGCCTGCAGCTTGTCGACCTGCGCCTGGATGGTGGCGTCGTCAATCTGCTCGAACAGCAGCTCGGGCTGGTCGATGGTGTGTCCCACCATGAGGATATCGGCCCTGCCGGCATCTTTCCAGCCCATGGCGGGGAGGTTCATGATGCGGTGCAGCTTGTCGGCCGTGAAGGGCAGGAAGGGAGCGCAGAGGATGGCCAGGTTGGCACAGATCTGCAACGACAGGTTGAGGGCCGTTGCCGCGCTGTCGGGGTTGGTCTTGATGCTCTTCCACGGCTCGGTGGCGGTGAGGTAACGGTTGCCCAGACGTGCCAGGTTCATCATCTCACTGACGGCCTCGCGCAGCCGGTAAGTCTCGATGCTGCGGCCGATGCGCTCGGGATAGGATGCCAGATCGCGCAGCACCTCCTGCTCCTGTTCGCCCATCGGGCCACAGGCCGGCACCTTGCCGCCGTAGAATTTGTGGGTCAGCACGAGGGTGCGGTTGACGAAGTTGCCCAAGATGGCCACCAGTTCGCTGTTATTCTTGAGTTGGAAATCTTTCCAGGTGAAATCGTTGTCTTTGGTCTCGGGAGCGTTGCTGCAGAGCGTGTAACGCAGCACATCCTGCTTGCCGGGGAAGTCCTGCAGGTATTCGTGCAGCCACACCGCCCAGTTGCGCGACGTGCTGATCTTGTCGCCTTCGAGGTTCAGGAACTCGTTGGCGGGCACGTTGGCGGGCAGGATATAGCTGCCGTCGGCCTTGAGCATGGAGGGGAAGATGATGCAGTGGAACACGATGTTGTCTTTGCCGATGAAGTGCACCAGCTTGGTGTCGTCGCTCTTCCACCATTTCTCCCAGTCGTCGCCTTTCAGCTGCTTGGTGAAGCTGATGTAGCCGATGGGGGCGTCGAACCAGACATAGAGCACCTTGCCGTCGGCACCTTCGATGGGCACTTTGACGCCCCAGTCGAGGTCGCGCGTGACGGCGCGGGGCTGCAGGCCGGCGTCGATCCACGACTTGCACTGGCCGTAGACGTTGGTCTTCCAGTCGTCCTTATGGCCTTCGAGGATCCACTGGCGCAGCCAAGGCTCGTCCTGATCGAGGGGGAGGAACCAGTGCTTGGTCTCCTTGAGGACAGGCTTGGCGCCGCTGAGGGCCGATTTGGGGTTGATGAGGTCGGTGGCGTTGAGGCTGGTGCCGCAGGCTTCGCACTGGTCGCCGTAGGCGTGCTCGTTGCCGCAATGGGGGCAGGTGCCGGTGATGTAGCGGTCGGCGAGGAACTGGTGGGCCTCTTCGTCGTAGTACTGCATAGAGGTTTTTTCGACGAATTTGCCTTCTTTATAGAGTTTCTCGAAGTATGCCGCTGCGGTCTCGTGGTGCTCCTTGCTGCTGGTGCGGCTGTAGATATCGAACGAGATGCCGAGCTCGGCGAAGGAGTCTTTGATGATTTTGTGGTAGCGGTCGACGATGTCCTGTGGCGTGACGCCCTCTTTGCGGGCCTTGATGGTGATGGGCACGCCGTGTTCGTCGCTGCCGCCGATGAACATAACATCTTCGCCCTGAGCGCGCAGGTAGCGCACGTAGATGTCGGCCGGGACATAGACGCCGGCGAGGTGTCCGATGTGGACGGGCCCGTTGGCGTAGGGCAGGGCGGAGGTTACGGTGTAGCGTTTGAATTTTTGGTCTTTCTCGGTGTAGGTCATATATTTATGTTTTTTTGATTTCTTGTTTTGCTGGTTGTACTAGTCGTACTAGTTTTTCTAGTCATACTAGTTTTTCTAGTAGTTCTGCTTTTTCTTTTCTCAGTTTTTCGAGCTGGCCTTCGATGAAGTCTTCGCTGTATTTGCTGTCGCTGAAGCCGTTGCCACGGGCTATGTATTCGGGGCTGTCGAGGTCGCTGTCGAGCTCTTCGTAGTTGGCGATGGCGCGGTCCAGTTTTTCAATCTGAGCCAGTATTTCGTTGCGGGGAGTCATTGTTATTTTTGTTAGGCGGGTTAGGCAGATTAGGCGGGTTAGGCAAATTAGGCAGATTAGGCGGATTAGTTGTATCTAAAGTTAAAGTTCTAGTTTGATATCAAGGTGTATGTCAAATCCGTGGCCTTGGATATCGGGTCCTTTGGGGGAGGCGTTGAGGCCGGAGGCGTAGATGCGGTGGCGCGGGGCTTCGCTGTCCCATACCACCTCTATTTCCATAGAATAGGGGTCGTAGCGCGTTATGAAGCCGCCTTCGACCTTCCACTGCACTTCGCTGACGCCATCCTTGTCGATATAGAAAAGGCGCGGATTAGCGGGGTCGTTGGTGATGACGGGCGTTTCGCCGGCTATTTCCTTGAAGAAGAAAGAGGTCATCTTGTTGCGGATGAAGGCTACGTTCTGCGGGTTCCAGGTGCCGTCGGAGTGGCGTTGCAGCGAATGGCCCTCGCCGGGGAAGGTGTGGAATTCGCTGATGAGGCCGAGCTCGCGGGCGCGCTTGTCGATGGGCAGCGAACCGTACATACGGTCAAACATCCGTTTGCCGAGCTTGATGCTCATATCGTTGAAGGGGTAGCCGTTGTCGTAGGGCACCACCTGGTCGGCGTCGCCGTGGAAGGAGATGATATCGGTATGGCTGTTTTTCAGCATATTGAGACTTGTGACGGCACCCCACATATTGGCCAGGGCCTTGATGTGGAAGGTGGCGCGGCTGCTGTTGCCGCTGGAGGCAATGGTGCCGAGGTCGCGCCAGCTGCGGTTGTTGACGTATTTGGGCCGGTCGTCGTCGCGCATAAAGGCCAGGTTGAGGGAGGTGATGGCTCCTGCGCTGGCACCGCCGACAAAGATGAGGCTGGTGTCGATGCCGTAGGTGCCGGCGTGGTCGACGAGGTAGCGCATAGCGGCGTGGGCATCCTGGAGGGCCATATAGCCGGTGCGTGCGATTTCGCCTTTGGAGGGCAAAAATCCAAGACGGTAGTTGATGCTGACGGCGACGTAGCCCATCGATGCGAAGTGGCGGCAGAGGGTCGACATCAGGCTGTCGCGCTTGTCGCCTACGTAGAATCCGCCACCGTGGATGAGCATCAGTAGAGGAAGTTTGTAGTCTTCAATATTTTCAATATCAGGCTGATAAATATCCATACGGAGCGACTGCGTGGTGCGGACAATACTGTTGAAGATGCCGTCGGAGAGGATTTCGAGGTAGCTCATCTCTTCGGTGCCGGGCATCGTGCACCAGTAGCCAAGAGCCTGACCGTATTCGACATCGCGTGTGACCTTGACATTGCGGTGGGGGATGCAGTAGGTGGAGTCGTTGACAAGTTGGAATTCGGGTTCCTGATAGAGGTAGACGATGGCTTCCTGGCGCTGTTTTTTCCAGTGGGCATCGCGTGAGAATTCTTTGCGTTCGACGCAGTCGCTACCTGCAACGAGCTGATAGTAATGTCCTTTGAGCTGTCCGTCGTTGATGCTGTCGACAACGACGAAGCAGGTGTCGTGACCGACGATGACCTTGTAGAGTACGCCCGTATCGGGCGTATAGTCGCCTTCGAGGATGTATGGCAGCTCGGGGATGTCGGTGGCCGTCTGGCGTGCCTCGCCGCTGGTGTCGGTGACCGAGTGCTTGCAGCCCGCAAAGAGCAGGAGAAGAGCGAGGATGATATGTAGTTTTAGTGAAGTGGGCATATGGGTTCTTTTAGGCGGATTAGGCGGATTAGGCGGATTAGGCGAATTGGGTGAATTAGGCGGATTAGGCAAATTAGGCGAATTAGGTGGGTATAATAAATTTCAATTTTCAATTTTCAATTATAAGTGTTGCGCTGACGTTCCAGTGGCTGAAGCCGCCTTCCATAGGTTTGCCTTGCGGAATGGCGATGGTGAGGGTGTGGTTGCCGGGCTTGAGGCCGCTGAGGTCGAAATAGACGGGTTGTGTGGCTGTTCCGGGACACCAGCCGCTGCGGCTGAAGTCGCTGCTGGAGAGGCCGTTCCAGAAGTTGCCGCTGACGGGGTTCCACTCGCGGTAGCGGCCGCAGTCGCAACGCCAGGGGGTGTGGCTGAAACGCTTTTGGCCGTCGATGAAGATTTCGTTCTCTTTGGGGTTGAACTCGTCGCCACCGCCCCAGCCGCCGTGGCCGGTGCTGATGTAGCGCAGGGTG
>JAFSYK010000089.1 GCA_017449975.1 Bacteroidales bacterium | reverse complement strand
TTGAATAATTAAAACGACATACGGCACATCATGAGTGGATGTGTCAACATTTATTAACAAAGCATTACTATTATTTCGCGTCAACCGAAACCCTGCCAAGTTTAACGGAATAAGACTCAGAGATAATCAGTAAATTGGTATGCCTGAATAGGAATACTCAATATCACCATAATAGATGCTCTCCTATGTGTGAGTTTCTTGGTGATATTGAGTGAGGTTCCTGGCAGGGTGCCTCGGTTACACGATAAGAAGCTCGCACTTTATTATTGTGTTGCGCCGATTGATAGCAATGCACAAAAGCTATCAATCAATGGCAGGCAATCAAAGTTTACGAGCCGCTAATAAGGCTAAACAGGACGAATTCTACACGCAGTTAGACGACATCAGCAACGAGCTTAAACACTACCATGAGCATTTCCGCGGCAAGGTGGTGTTCTGCAACTGCGATGACCCCTACGAAAGCAACTTCTTCAAGTATTTCGCATTGAACTTCAACAGCCTTGGGTTGAAGAGACTGATTGCCACATGCTACGACGGCTCGCCGGTGATGGGGAACGAGTTGCTGCTGTTCGGGAGTACGGGCGGCTCGCCCGTAAATGGAAACGGGCGAGCCGCCCGTACTCCAAAGACCGCCTACAAGGTGGAAATATCCGAGGTGGACGACTACAACGGCGACGGTGCGGTGAACCTCGCCGATGTGGCATACCTGCTGCGGAACGACAAGAACGTGCTGTCGGTGTTGAAAGGCGATGATGTGCCTGGCTCTGACGGAAAAATATATGGCCCTGGCGACTTCCGCAGTAAAGAATGTGTGGAACTGCTCAAGCAAGCCGACATCGTATGCACAAACCCGCCGTTCTCTCTTTTCCGTGAGTATGTAGCGCAACTGATGAAATATGAAAAGAAGTTCCTGATAATTGGAAACCAAAACAATGTAACATATAAGGAGATATTCCCTTTGCTAATGCAGAATAAGATATGGCTGGGGTATCATTATGGAGGACAAAAGTTTGAGGTGCCATTGGATTTCGAAAAAGATAACACATATATTGAGAAAGGGAAAAAGTACGCAAAGTTCGGAAATATTTGTTGGTTCACAAACTTGGACCACACACGTAGACACGACACAATTGACCTTTTTAAGCCATATAATCCATCTGAATATAAGCAGTATGATAATTACGACGCAATAGATATACCTGCAATTGCAAATATCCCATGCGACTACGACGGGGCTATGGGTGTACCTATCACGTTTCTTTGCAACTATAATCCAGACCAATTTGAGATACTGGGAATAACTGACCGAGGAAACGAGTACGGCCTCAAAACCAAAGAGTACACCAAAACAGATACACCCAAATATGGAGACTTGAATCGAAGAGGGGCAATATGGGTAAATGGTGAATTGAAATCAACGTTTGCAAAACTATTAATCCGCCGCCGAAGGTGATTGAAACTTGATTAGTAAGAAGGGTGATGGCTTGATTAGTAAGAGAGGTGACAACTTGATTAGTAAGAAAGGAGGCAACCAAAACGAGGTAAAGGTTGGTGACCAAAACGAGGTAAAGGTTGATGAACAAAACGAGGTAATGGTTTGCAACAAGAAAAAACACGAAAAATATCATGAAAATAGAACTGACACAAGTGACTATCGGCGAGCTTACGAAAGGCTACGCCGACAACAGCGCCACCGAGGAGGGTATCGTGGGTTACGGCGGACGGTTGAACATCCGCCCAAAGTACCAGCGTGAGTTCGTTTATGACGAGAAGAAGCGCAACGCCGTGATGGAGACGGTATGGAAAGGCTTCCCGCTGAACGTGATGTACTGGGTACGCAACGAGGACGGCAATTTCGAACTGCTCGACGGGCAGCAGCGCACCATCAGTATCTGCCAGTACGTGTGGGGCGAATATATGATGCACCTCGACGGCAATCTGGCGGGCTTCGACAACCTCACGCAGGGGCAGAAAAAGCGGATATTAGACTATCCGTTGCAGATTTACATCTGCGAAGGCACCGCCGAGGAGCAGCTCGACTGGTTCCGCGTCATCAATATCGCCGGCGAGCGGCTGACCGACCAGGAGCTGCGCAACGCCATCTACAGCGGCCCGTGGGTGACGCAGGCCAAACGCCGCTTCAGCAAGACGGGCTGCGTGGCCTACCAGCTGGGCAAGGATTACATGAACGGTTCGCCCATCCGCCAGGCCTACCTCGAGACGGTGCTGAAATGGATTAGCGGCGGCAAGGTAGACGAATATATGGCCACCCATCAGCACGACGCCGACTGCGACGAGCTGTGGCAATACTATCAGGATGTCGTCCATTGGATAAACAGCCACTTCACCGAGACGAGGAAGGAGATGAAGGGTGTGCAGTGGGGCGAGATGTACAACCTGCACCGCGACGACCCATATAAGGAGAGCGAACTGCGCCAGCGCGTGAAAGAACTGATGAAGGACAGCGACGTGAAAAACAAGAGTGGCATCTATTGGTATGTGATGGACGGCGACGAGAAGCACCTCGACATCCGCGCCTTCGACCAGAACATGCGTCGTGAGGTGTATGAACGGCAGAACGGGGAGTGTGCCATCTGCGGCAAGCACTTTGAGGAGAGCGAAATGGAGGCCGACCATATCACTCCGTGGTGTCAGGGCGGCTGCACGGTGGCCGAAAACTGCCAGATGCTATGCCGCAAATGCAACCGCGAAAAAGGTGGAAAATGAG
This sequence comes from Bacteroidales bacterium, assembly GCA_017449975.1. Classification (GTDB taxonomy): domain Bacteria; phylum Bacteroidota; class Bacteroidia; order Bacteroidales; family P3; genus Colimorpha. Next base: position 423 of record JAFSYK010000089.1, on the reverse strand, counting down.
ATAACCTCTATGTCCTAAAATTACCCACACGAGCCCCACAAAAAAAAGAGAGGCCAACTGGTCTCTCTTTTTTGTTTGATTTATAGTCAATCTTATTTCACCTCCTCGTAGTCGACGTCGGTGACGTTGTCGCTGCCGTTGTTGGACTGGCCGGGGTTGCCTTGCTGGCCTGCGCCGCCCATGTTGTTGGGGTCGAAGCCGGCACCGGGGTTGGCGCCGCCGGCTTGCTGCTGGGCTTTGTACATGTCCTCGCTGGCGGCCTGCCAAGCGGCGTTGATCTTGGCCATGGCGGCGTCGATTTGCTGGACATTGCGGGCGCTGTGGGCGGCCTTCAGCTCGGTGAGGGCGGCCTCGATGGCGCTCTTCTTCTCGGCGGGAATCTTGTCGCCGTACTCCTTGAGGTTCTTCTCGCTTTGGAATATG
>JAFSYK010000088.1 GCA_017449975.1 Bacteroidales bacterium | reverse complement strand
TGCCCATCTTGTCGGCGATCTGGCTCATCCATTTCCAGTCCTTGTCGATGTTGGCGGCGTTGGGCACCATGAAGTACTCGTCGTCATGGACGCGGTAGACGAGCATGTCGTCCACCACGCCACCCTGACCGTTGGGAAGGCAGGTGTACTGCACCTTGCCGTCGAAGAGGTCCTCGACGTTGTTGGTGGTGACATACTGCATGAAATGTTTGGCGATGGGACCTTTGGCGCGGAACTCACCCATGTGGCTCACGTCGAACACGCCCACGTTGTTGCGGACATTGTTGTGCTCCTCAATGAGGGTGGTGTACTGGATAGGCATGTTGTAGCCTGCAAATTCGGCCATCTTTGCACCAAGTTTGATGTGCAAATCTGTGTACGGTGTGGTTTTCATGTTATTATTGTTTGATTGTTTGAATGCTTGATTGTTTTAGTTTGCAAATTTACGTTTTTTTGTTTTCTAATGCCCAATTTTCAATTCTCAATTTTCAACTTTGCCGTAGACATCCTTGCGCACCCGCACAAATTGCAGTAGTCCGCGCAGCGTCAGAAAGACCATGAACGAGAGCCAGAGGATGTTGTTCCAATTCTGGGTGGTGATTTCCGAATGGTGAATGAGGATGGCTTTGAGACCATAGTATACCGCGAAAAAGGCACCGGTGGCAATGAACATGGCGTTGCGCATGGTGCGGGTGGCGGTGGCGCCGATGAAGATGCCGTCGAACAAGAAGGCGGCGCAGCCGCACAGCGGAATTACCAGCACCCACGTCATATAGTCGCCAGCGGCGGCGATGACCGACTCTTGGTCGGTGAAGATGTGCAGGAATTGGTTGCCAAAGGCGGCATAGAGTGCGGTGAAGAGCACCGTCAGCGCCATGCCCCATAAGATGAGCAGTCGCACCGCCAGTTTCAAGTGCCGCAGCTGTCGGGCACCGATGTGGCGGCCCACCAGGCTCTCGCCGGCATAGGCGAAGCCGTCCATGATGTGGCTGAACAGGGTGAAGAACTGCAGCAGCAGCGCGTCGACCGCCAGTATCTGGTCGCTGATGTGCGACGAGGCGGCGGTGATGAAGGTGAAGACGCCCGCCAGACAGACGGTGCGCAGGAAGATGTCGCCGTTCACCTTGAAGAACCCCCGCATCTCCTGCCAGCGGAGGGATTGCTTGATTGCTTGATTGCTTGATTGCTTGATTGTTGCCAGGTTGGGGTCTTTGCGGAAGCGGCGGCGTAGGAAGAGGATGCCCAGCGCCAGTCCGCTGTAGTTGGCCACCACGGTACCCAGCGCCACGCCGAAGATGTCCCACTGCAGCACGATGACGAACAGCAGCGATGCCACGATGTTGATACAGTTCAGCACGATGGCAATCCACATAGGCGTCTTGGCGTCCTGCATGCCGATAAACCATCCTTTGATGGCATAGAGTCCCAGCGTGGCGGGCGCCGCCCAGATGCGTACAAAGAAGTAGGTTAGTGCCAGACTGATGACGCGGTGGCTGCCCTCGAAGATGTGGGGTACCGCCAGCGAGATGGGCCACTGCAGCAGGATAAGTAGCAATGCGATGGAGAGTGCGATGAACAGGGCGCGTATCAGTATGCACACGGCCTCGTTCCACCGTTCGGCGCCGAAGGCTTGGGCGGTGAAGCCGCTGGTGCCCATGCGCAGGAATCCGAAGTTCCAGTAGATGAGGTTGAATACCTGCGTGCCGATGGCGATGGCGCCGATGTGGTCGCCCGACAGATGTCCTACAATGGCCATGTCCACCATGCCCAGCAAGGGCACCGTTATATTGGTGATGATGTTGGGCAGTGCCAACTGTAGGATGCGTCGGTTCATTACTCAATCCCGCATTCTGCCACGTTCAGTATCTCTTTCGTGTCGCGGTTGGAGACGAAAGCCACGATGTGGCATTGATTCAGGTTCCAGCCCGCATCGGGCAGGTAGGTGAACTGTGCCATGCGACGACTTCCGGTTTCGCCGTTGGCGCTACCTTTGTCGACAGGTGTGCCCCAGACATCGGTGATGACGTCGCGCAGCACATGGTTCTGCATGTAGTTGACCTGGTCGCTGCCGTCGGGCATCTTCTGTGTGGTGACAATGCCATCCTCGCTGATGAGCAGGGTGAGGTTGAGGTCTGCGGAGACCTGCGTCAGGAACGACAGATGCGCCGTGATGGTGATACTGTCGTTGCCGCTGTTGCGTTCGCACGACACGGCGATACCCATCTGCGGGGTTACGCCCAGTGCCATCTCGACACGGCTGTCGAAGTTGGTGATGGGGACAAAAGCCTCGCCATTGCGGTTGATCAACGCCTGCGGATAGGAGTTGAAGCCGTGAGCGTCGTTCCAGGTCTTTCCGTCATCGCTACCCAGATCCGGCTCGCCGGAGTAGGGGATGGTGTAGTTGCTGCCCTTGGGGTGGATGGCCACGGCCACCAGTCGCGACCCATAGTGCTGTTGTGTCTCGTGGATTACACTGTCGGCGGTGGGACAGTTCTTGCAGCGGCAGCCGGTATATTTCTCGATGAATGCCCGCTGGGTGGCATCGATGTTCTCGCTGTCATCGTACCAGGTGCCGGCGGCACCGGCAAAAACGACATATTCATTCTCCTCAATCTTGTCGCAAGCGGCAAGGAGAAAAATGAAAGAAAAGCCAAAAAATATGAGGTGTGATAATTTTTTCATGGGTGATTAGTGAATAGTGATTAGACAATACTAACACATATACAAATTAACGGCATTTTTTTTCGTTTGTCTTAACTACTTATCTGCTCGATTTAGAAACTTGTCGACAATGTCAGTGTCAATCCGTTCAGTGCGGGCATCTGTCGGCACACGCCGCCGATGCAGATCATGCCTTCCCGCTGTTTGCCGTAGCCCAGCTGGATGCGTGTGGCGTTGTGGGTGTAGCCCAGGCTGATGTTGTAGTAGTTGCCTGTGCCGTCGTGGTAGGCGTACTGGTCGCTGACGGAGACAAACCAGCGCGAGGTGAAGTTGTATTCCACTAGACCCATGATCCAGTCGCCACAGCGTTTGTCGTCGACCTCCTGGGTGTAGCGGCTGTCGCTGCCCATCCATTCGGCCTCGAAGCGCAGGGCGTTCTTTTTGTTGATTTTCCACAGCAGGTCGCCCACGACGACATTGTTGTGGTGCAGTGCGCCACTGTGTCCGTCTATCTCGGGATTCACCACCTGGTAGCCGTAGAGTGCCGTCAGCTTGAGCTGGCTGTTGATTTTACGGGTGACCTCCAGACTGGCGTCGCCATAGTAGAGGTCGCCGGTGCCGAAGAAATCAGAGGTGTAGCCCTCCGTTCCCATGCCGCCTACCACCTTCATGTCGAGGGCGGTGATGACGGAGCTGTTGAGGTGGATATCGGTGCCACCCAAGAAGCCGTCTTTGGGCAAACGCCAGATGATGTCGCCCTGCAGTCCCATCTCGCCTTGTGCCTGTGTGGAGTAGGGGTACATCGAAAGGAACGCGTAGGTATGTTCCTTGTTGATGGCGGGGATGTAATTGATATAGAGCTTCGCCCCGTTGGCGTCGGTGGCGGCGCGCTCCGATTTGAACACCATGTTGTCGACCCGTTTCGCCTGCAGGTTGACACTGAATCCGCGGGTGGCATAGGAGGCGTTGACGGTCAGCGCCTGTCCGTAGCGGTAGATGTAGTTGTTCAGGAACGACGGGTCCTGACCCTTTCGGGCATATTCGACATTGAGGTTCCAATTGCGATAGGCCAGATCCATGCGGGTACTGAAGGCACCGACATTCAGCGGCAGATTCAGCTTGTAGCCCGGCGAGGAGAAGATTGTGGTGTCGGGCTCGTAGCGGCTCACCACACCGCCACCCAGCGTGACGCGCAGCTCTTTGTCGGCCCAGGCGGGGATGAGGCTGTTCAGCTGCACCTCGGCGTCGACACCGCGCACGATGCCGTTGCCCAGCGTCCAGCAGTAGCGTTGCTTGCCGATGACACCCTTCAGCATGATGCCGGGCATCAGCTGGTAGTGGACGTTGAAGCCGAAGAGGGCGTTGTCGTAGCCGATGTTGCGATCCTCGTAGGTGCGCAGAATCATGCCGTTGCCGAACTGCTCGTAGAAGTAGCCGGCGGTGAAACTGATGCGGTCGTTGTGGTAGCTGACGAAATAGTTGGCGATACCCTGTCCGCGGTAGTTCTTGTCAAAACCCAACAGCGGATTGGTGTAGGCTTCGAAACGCAGACCTGCGTCGAAGGCACCGTTGGTATAGAGAATGTCGGCACGGGCGTTCATCAGCATCTGTTCGGGCACGTCGGGTGCACCGATGGTGCTGTCCTCACGCGACATCTGCATGTCGAGCTGCATATTGCCTGTTACATGTCCGCCCAGCACACCCTGTGCTTGGGACATGGCAGGTGAAAAGTAAAAACTAAAAACCAAAAGACCGGCCCATACGGTCTTTCTGAAATTATTATTTTTCATCGGTATAAACTACTGTCTTCTTAAACTGTTGATTATCCCGTTCTTATTTCCCCATGATTTCACGCACCTTTTCAATGACCTCCTCTTCGTCGCCGGGGGCATAGCCGGTATGCTGCCACACAATCTCACCCTGTGCGTTGACGATAAAGGTGTGGGGCACGTTGATGACATTCATGGCGCGCTTGAAGGCTTGGTTCTCGTCGATGTAGACCTCATAGGGCCAGTCGTGACCATCTACATGGGGTTTCACACGGTTGGCGCTGCGGGCGTCGTCGATGGAGATGGCGATGACCTTCACGCCGGTCTCCTCCTGCCATTCCTCATAGACATCTTTGATGGTGTTGAGTTCACGGTTGCAGGGATGGCACCAGGTGGCCCAGAAACTGATGATGAAAGGCTTGTCGCCGTTCTGCAGGGTTGATGAACTTACCATGCTGCCGTCCAGTGCTTTCAGTTCGACGTTGGCAGGCAGTTTGGCATTCTGTGCCACGCAGAGGCAAGTGGCCATGGATAACAATAATGTTGCAATTAGTTTTTTCATATTTCGAGGTTTTTAATGAGTTGCATAAGTGCGTCGCGCTGCGCGGTCGATGGCAATGCCAACAGTGCCTCCCGGGCTTGGCTGCAATGCTGCTGCAGCAGTTGTCGCAGGGTGTCGCCGTCGGGCATCCAGGGCAGTTTCTCGTCGTTGCTGTCGTCGATATCGTCGTGCAGCTGGAAAGCCATGCCGTAGTTGTGGCCGAACTGTCGCAGTAGGTTCAGTGCGGTGTCGTCGTTACGGTTGGTGCCCAGTTCACAGCAGGTCTGCATCAGTCGGGCGGTCTTGCGTTCGATGATGCGGAGGTAGATGTCTGTGTCACATTTGCCGCCGTCCAGCAGTAGCTGTTGTTGCTGCAGCTCTCCTTCGGCCATGGCGGTGGCGGTCGCCACCACGATCTTCGAAATTGCAGGGTCGCCTACCTCGTTGAGGACCTGTATCATGCGTGCCAGGTAGTAGTCGCCCGTCAGCAGTGCCACACGGATGTTCCAGCGGTGCTGTATGCTGGCGGCGCCGCGTCGGAAATCGTCGTTGTCCACCACGTCGTCGTGCATCAGCGATGCGTTGTGTAGCAGTTCCACCGCGGTGGCCAGCTGTGCGGTATGTGTGTCTCTGCTGTGTGTGGCGCTGGCCGACAATAGAACCAATAGTGGTCGCAGGTGCTTGCCGCTGTGCTCATCTTGGTAGTCGTTGATGAGGTTAAGCAGGGTCACATCGCTCTGCAGCACGCTTTTTTGATAACGCAAAAAGGCTTGCCACTGCGCCGCAACGGTATCTATTATATCGTTGATAGTCATATTCAGCAGTTAGTTAAAACTAAAAAAGTAAAAACTAAAAAATGGCGCAAATCATTTGTCTAATCACTAATCACTAATCACCATTCACTATTCACTAAACGAATGATACAGTGCGCTGATTTTGTTTTGCAGCTGCTTGCTGGCTTTCACCAACGGCAGACGCAGGTTGTTCGATATAAGTCCTTTGATTTCCAGTAGCTCCTTTACACCGGTGGGATTGCCTTCCTCGAACAGGGCGTTCATGAGCGGCAGCATGCGGTAGTGCAGCGGCAGCGCTTTCTTCCAGTCGCCTTTCAGCGCCAGACGTACCATGTTCGACATCTCCTGCGGCAGTGCGTTGGCAATGACGGAGATCACACCCGAGGCCCCCAGCGCTATCATGGGATAGGTCAGTGCGTCGTCGCCCGAGATGACGTGGAAATTGGCAGGCTTGTTGCGGATAATCTCCATCACCTGTGCCAGATTGCCGCTGGCCTCTTTGATGGCCACCACATTGGGACAATCGTGGGCAATCTGAAGGGTGGTCTCGGCATTCATATTCACACCGGTGCGTCCCGGCACATTGTATAGGATGACGGGTACCGGCGACACTTCGGCGATGTGGCTGAAGTGCTGCACCAGACCTTTTTGGTTGGGTTTGTTGTAGTAGGGGGCCACCGACAGGATGCCGCAGATGCCGTCGAAGTTGGTCTGTGCAATGGTGTCGGCAATCTGGCGGGTGTTGTTGCCGCCTACGCCCAGTACGACCGGCACGCGACCGGCAGTGGTCTCAATGATGAAGTCGCGCAGGGCGCTGCGCTCATTGTCGGTCATCGTGGCCGCCTCGCTGGTGGTGCCCAATGCCACAATATACTCTACGCCGGAGGCGATGATGGTGTTTATCAGATTCTCTAATCGACTGAAGTCGATGGTGTCCTGTTTGCGAAACGGGGTGATAAGTGCCACACCCGTGCCTGTGAATGCAAATTTACTCATAGCTCACCGTTGTCTTATTGGTCTTGATTCATTTCTTTCTGTTCATTGCTGTCTTTCCTCACCATTTTCAGGTAGTGGACGACTTGGTTCAGGTAGTCGCGCAAATCCAGCGTGCCTTCACCTTTTATCATCATATCGAAGATGTTGTCGTTAAGTGTGGCCTCTACCTCGTCGGTGTAGGTGACCTTGAGGTCGGCATTGCTGCGCAGTGCCACATATTGGCCGAAGAAGTTGGGCTGGTCGGTGGTGTCGATGAGGACATCCAGATGCCGGTTGGTGAAGGTGTCAATCACATCGTCCTTCGGCAATCCCCAGAAGTTGAAGTCGTCTTTCTCGCGGCAGATGGTGGTGTGGGCATGGGTGACGATAAAGCTGATTTGCACATTGCTGGGATGCAGTCCTATCATGACCACTTTCTTGCCGTCTTTCTCCATCAGTTGCGCAAAGTGATAGAGAAGGTTCCACTCCTGTTCGTCACTGAGGGTGAAAACAATGCCGATATCCTTGACCTGTGACAGGTTCTCGATTTTCTTGTCGCGCTGGGCGTTGGCTAGCTGCTTGATGAGGTGTCTTCTTCTAAAGTCTTTGATGAATTCCAGCATGGTATCGTATGACGTTTAATGTTTATCGTTTATCGTTTAACGTTTAATTTTCAATTCTCAACTCTCAATTCCAAAGTCAGTTGTCGCTCCAGGCGGTAGCTTTTCCGGTGCCAGGGGCTGATGCCGTGTTCTTCGATGGCGCGATAGTGGGCGGCCGTAGGGTAGCCTTTGTTGTTGCGCCATCCGTAATAGGGGTATTCGGCGTCCAAACGCTCCATCTCTTCGTCACGGTAGGTCTTGGCCAGAATGGATGCTGCCGCGATGGACAGGTATGTTGCGTCGCCTTTCACGATGCACTGATACGGTATTTGCGTCTCGTTGTAGAAACGGTTGCCGTCGATGAGCAGCAGTTCGGGTTGCGTCGTCAGTTGCTGGATGGCCAGATTCATGGCGTGCATCGAAGCGCGCAGGATGTTCATCCGGTCTATATCCTCCGCCGACACCGATGCCACCGCCCATGCCACCGCATCCCGCTCAATGACGGAGCGCAACGCCGTGCGTCGCCGTGCGGTGAGCTGTTTGGAGTCGTTGAGTTCCGCATTGCTGTAGTCGCGCGGGAGAATGACGGCGGCGGCGTAAACAGGTCCGGCTAGACAGCCTCTTCCGGCTTCGTCACAGCCGCATTCCACGGCATGAGGAGTATAGTGCGATTGCAGCATGATGGTTAGACGATGCAGTTGACAACGCTGATAATCACCCACAATGTGAGTATGGCGTTCAATATCCAGGGTTTGTTTTTGCTGTTGATGAGCCACAGACTGCCGGTGTAGGCAAACGGTATGGCGAAAGATTGTGTCTCGGTCGAGAAGTGGGGACAGTAGAGAAACAGCAGTCCACTGCAGAGCATGGTGAGTCCCACAATGGTGGCGTTGTTTCGATAGATGATGGTCTGGCCTCCCGTATATCCAAGTAGGAAGAGAATGGAAATGAGCAGGATGACGACAAACAGAACATAGGAGAACCATTCAAAGCTGTCGGGCTGTGTAAAGGTCAGATGCCACTGGGTTAGATTGTCCTGCATGCTGCCCCAAATCATGGGTAGATGGTTATTGAGGAAGGTGACGGTAAACAGCAGGATGTAGGGCGCCAAAAATCCCAACAGCAGGACGGTGATGTCGTGCAGGTTGTAGAATTTATAGATGAATATCAGGATAATCAAGAGTGGCAATGCCATGGTGATGGCGGGGAAGTAGAACAGGGTGGAGGAGGCCAGCAGAACGGCCGATCCAAACACCTGGTGTTGCGACAGCTTGAAATGGGTGTCGGTGGCGATCAGGATGTGGAGAATCCATAACAGCAACATGTTGACGAACAGGGTGGGGGTGAGGGTCTGCCCTTCGGGTATCAGGCTGACAGTCACCACGTACATAAACATGGGCAGCAACATGTTCGAGTGGATCAATTTACGCTCGAAAAGCAGGCTGTTGAGTAACGCTCCCGTTCCCAGGTGTAGCAGCAGTGCCAGTATCGTCGCCACGCGAGGCACCGAGGAGAAGAGGAGATAGAACAAGCCATACAGCGGAGCCGCTGTTGTGGGCGCTGGCATTGGTACGGGGTGTATCAAACGCCCCATCCACATGGCAAGGGCCACCAACAGGATGGTGATCAGCTGTGCTGCGACACTCTTTTTGAAAATGTTTATCACCGTTTATTTACTTAACTCCCTTTTTAACTTCCACTTTAACTTCCCATTTAACTTCCTATTTAATTTCCCCTTTAACTCCTCATTAATAATTACTGTTTCACGAATTTCACGGTCTGGAAGTGGTTGTTGTCTTCCACGCTGACCACATAGATGCCACGCTGCCAGCTTTCAATGTTGAGTACGGACTCGCTGTTGGCCATGCCGTCCCACACCTTGCGTCCGTCGATGCTGTAGACCGTTACGTGCGACGGTTGCAGGCGTCCGGTTCGCAGTGTGATCTGCTGTGTGGCAGGGTTGGGGAATACGGTCGGTGGCATCTGCTTGGCAGCCTGCTCTTCGATGCCCAGCAGGGCGATGGCCGACAGAACGGCGTTGTAGGCGTCAATCTTGCCCCAGCCCCAGATGTCGCTTATCTCACCACTGCCAATGATGTCGCCCGTCTCGTTGTCGTTGCGGGCGGAAGTGGCGATAATCTCGCGCACCTGCTCACTGGTGAGGTTGGGGTTGGCTTGCAGAATCAAAGCCACGATGCCGGTCACCGACGGTGACGACATAGAGGTGCCGCTCATGCGGGTGAACGGATAGCTACGTCCGCCTGCCAGGGCGTTGTCGATAACGGTGTAGCCGGTCTCCGTGGTGAAGGAACTCATCGACGAGACAACGTTTACGCCGGGGGCTGAAATATCGGGTTTGCGCATGCCGCCCATGATGGGACCGTGACTGCTGAACGAGGCGATGGCGCCAATCTGCATCTGTCCCGAGGCGGTGTTGTAGTGGTCGGATTGATGCGCCGCCACGGTAAGCGTGGAGCGGGCGCAACCCGGTTCACTGATGCCGTAGTCGGCATTGCCGTTGACATATCCGGGGAGTCCTTTCGACTCAAAGGCATAGCCTACGTTGCCGGCATTATTGTGCTGGACGTTGAGGTTCCAGGTGTGCACGGTGCCGTCGGCTGCGGTGATAAAAACGTGCCAGGTGACGCCGGACTGCTGGAAGACTTTGATGTCGATATGGGGACGGTTGCTCATGGGGTTGGCCGATTCGCTCATCACACGGTAGCGTGCCGTGTCGGTGCCCGACACGATGAAGGTGTCCATGGCCAGTTCAATGCTATCGGTGCTGTAGAAGGGTCCCATGGTAAGTGTGCCTCCTTTCTCAAATCCCACGGCCACTTTGAAATGGTGTCCGGGTTCGCCCCAGTTGATGATCATGTTGCCCGGACCGCCGGTGTAGCTGCGCAACGTGGTGCGGATGGTGTCGCCCGTATATTCGTGGCCGATGTGGAACGACACGTCGCCGTTGTTGCCGGCACTGGTGACAAACACGATGCCCGAGTCGGAATAGCTGTTGATGGCTTGGGATATCAGCGAGCTGCCGTCCAGCGAGCTGAACGAATACATGCCCCAGCTGCTGTTGATAACCAGTCGTTTTCCCTCTTCGTCGGCCACCCGTTTCATCCAGGCTACGGCGTCAAGCCAGGGCGATTCGCCCAGGTTGAAGGTGCAAAGCAGCAAGTTGGCCTTGGGTGCCATGCCGGTATAGTTGGTGCCGTTGATGCCGCGTCCGGCGGCGATGCCGGCCACATGCGTACCGTGGGTGCCGTATTTATATATGTTGAAAGTGTCGCATTGCGCATCTTTCAGCTGGGAATAGCCCACCAGTTCGGTGCCGTAAGTGAAGCCTTCGGGCGCGGGACCCGCGTTACGGAAGTGGTCCCAGGCACGCAGGATGCGACGGTTCTCTGTTCCGCCGCCGTTGTAGTTGGGGTGCTTGTAGTCGAAGCCCCAGTCGGTGATACCGATAATGACACCTTCGCCGTCGTAGCCCTGCGGAAGGCCAAATCCGGCATGTACGCTGTCTGCACGGGTGTCGAAACGCATGTCGTTGCATTCGGGTACGACCGTGTGCGAAATTTGGTAGTAGAGCACATGGCTACAGTCATCAAGGTGCTGTACCTGTCCGGGTTTCAGTCGCAGGGTGATGATGTCGCCGATGCGCGAACCAATGATGATGCCATGCTCCGTCAGCTCTTCGGCACGGAATGTCGGGGCCACTTTGGCCAGCATCTCCAAGGTCGTTTCTCCGGATTTCTTGTCGGTCGGATTGGACAGCTCGTCTGCCGGCCAGTTGTGTTCTTTCAACCAGCGGGTATCAAGACTCGCTTTGTTTTGTCCCATTGCTACTATACTACTGAATAGTAGGGTAATTAAAAAAAATCTTTTCATATTTCGGACAGTATATTCCACCTTGCAAATATACGTTTTTTTTTAGTTGATGCAACGTGTGATAAAAAACAGCAGAAAAGCGCTGTTGTGTCAGCAGAAATGTGTATTTTTGCAGATTATTATATAGTGTTCTATTTTACGGTATGACTTGTTCTGATTCTACATATCGACCGATTGTGACTCTTCTGAAACGGGTGATACAGCGTCAGTTCGGCGCTTTCTACTATGGCTTTCTGCTGGCTTTCTCTCTGCTGGCGGGTACTGCAAATACGGCTTTTGCCAATACTCCCGACACACTTGTCCTTACCAGTGTGCATACGGCACAGATGCTCGACTGCGGCGATGAACTGATTGTTTTCGACCGTGGCGGTGCCGACGGCGACGGATTCTATCCAAGTGGTTATGCAACCACCAACTGGCTCTACCTTCGCACCTCTGGCATGGGGACGCCCATCCATATCCAGATTGACGCCACCTTGGCCTCCGACTGCAGCTTGACGCTCTTCAATGAATATCCTTCGGACGATGAGGCTACCTCGCCCAGCTTCCCAGTCAATTATCCTGGCGCCCACGGCATCTATCGTGCCACGACCGGCACCACGAGTGGTACGGTTGTCAGCGCCACCGGCAAGGTCAGCATCCGCTTTAGCAAGAGCGTGGTCAGTAGTTCAAGAACGTGCAACTTCCGCATCCGCATCTGGATGTCTGACACCAGCGAAATCTACAACATCCAGAATAGTGCCGTCACCGCCAACAGTGCCCATATAGCATGGTTGGATAGCAGTGCGGCGACATCGTGGACGGTGCAATACGGTACTAGCGAAACCAATCTCAACCAGAGTGTGACGGTCTCCACGACCGAGGCCACGCTGACCGGACTGCAGTCGAATCGACCCTACTATATCCGCATCTACAACAATGCTGGTACCACGCCGGCGTCGTCGGGCTATTGTACGAACAATGGCACCATGATTGTCACCCGTGGCGGCGATGCGCTCCCACAGGGATGCATAGGTGATTTCACCGATTTGTCTTCCGAAGGTGTCATCTGCTCCTACGGTTTCTATGATAATCCTGACGAAAACTATGGCGTCCAGACGGACCGCCATTCGGTGATGACTTCCGTGTCGGCCTACGACCCCATCGTCAGCGACAGCCTGCTGCTTGTCCCCAACGGATCGACGGCGTCGGTGCGTCTGGGCAATAGCAGTGCCGGCAACCAGGCGGAGAGTATCATCTACCGTTTCCAGGTCGACGCGTCGCAGAGCGACATGTTGTTGCTCCGCTATGCTGTGGTGATGCAGAACCCGTCCCACGCCAAGGGCAAGCAACCCCGCATGCTGTTCCAGATTATGCGGGAGGATGGATCGGAAATCAACGATGTCTGCTACGAGGCGGAGTTTGTCTCATCGCATCTGTTGAATGGCGAATCGCCGTGGCACGACCACGGTCCGCTGACATCGGGCGGCGTACATGTGCTTTGGCACGACTGGACGTCGGTGGGTGTCAACCTAACACCGCTCGACGGCGAGGTGCTCTATATCAAGCTCACCACCAAGGACTGCAACGAGAGTGCTAGCAACCACGGCGGAGCGCATTTCTGCTATGCCTATTTCACCATGGAGTGCGCCAAGAAGGATATCACTTACAGCGGATGTAGTCCGGATGGCAATGCGGAGTTTCTGGCACCGGAGGGTTTTGTCTACGACTGGCATGAGCTGGGTTCTGCCACGACCCTCTCCACGCAGCAGCGGTTCACGCCGCCGACGGGGGCTACCGCCACGTATGAGTGTACCATGAAGTTCAGCGGCGCCAACGATGCCGAATGCTCGTTCAGCATGACGGCCAGTCCTACGATGGCGGCGCTCTATCCTCAGGCACTCTTCACCGGTCCCGACACCATTGAGGCCACCGACCTGGCGACATTCACCAACACCAGCTTCGCCAGTTCCGACGAGGAGGGCAATACGCCTGTCTCGGGTGCCACCTGCCGCTACTACCTGTGGGATTTCGGTGACGGCACCACTTCCTCAACGACCGATGCCACCCACCAATACCCGTCGGGTCCGACCAACAGAACCTACACGGTGACTCTGACGGCCTATATCTCGGATTCCTGCACCAGCCAGTACCAGAAGACGGTGGTGGTCAAGGCGGATAGCGATGTGCACTATCCCGACAATATGGATTCGGTCGACTGCGCCTTTACGCCGGTTCCCACCGACTGGTCCATCAAGCTGGACGCTATGTTGGGTACGGGGTCGTCGGGCGACTCTATCTGTACGTTGATCAATCCCTTGGTGGGTGACCTCGACGGCGACGGTACTCCCGAAATCGTCTGCTTCTCGACCCGCAACGCCATGAACAACGCTTTCACAGGCAGCGGCAATCCTGGCTCCAAGGTGAAGAATGTGGTGGTCTACGACGGTCGCACGCTCCGTCGCAAGGCCAAGTTCGACCTGCCGGCCTACGTCAGCGCTTTCGAGGCCACGCCGTTCGGTCTGGCCAAGCTATACAATGGCGACGGTCTGATGGTGTTTGCCTGCGTCGACAACAACCTTTATGCCTATAAACTGAACGGCACCGGCGGCGCCACACAGGTGTGGGGCGGCGTAAGCTATGGTGGCAGTCACGACTACGCCACGGTGGTAGGCTTTGCTGATTTCAACAACGACAGCATCCCCGAGGTATATGTGCGCAACAAGATTTTCAATCTGGCAACGGGCGATCTGTTGCTGACGGTCAGCTCGACCAACCAGGGCGCCACCTACGCCCATGTGGGTAGCTCCGCCGCCGCCTCCTCGGGACGCTACCCGTTGGCGGCGTCGTTTGCCTGCGACATCGTTGGCGACGCCAAATGTGAACTGCTGCTGGGCAATCAGATCAACAGCATTAACATCACCAATACTACCGGTACGACAGGCAATACCTCTATGCTCTATGCCAGGGCACCTTCGACGGGTGTCGCCGGAATCGGACCCGACGGCCATGCACAGGTGGCCGATTTCAATCTCGACGGACATCTGGATGTGCTCTTCACCAACCGTCCCAATGCGACCAACTCGGGCACGGTATACGTCTATGTGTGGGATGTGTACAACAACACGGTCTCCACACCCATCGTCCAACCGGTGTCGCTGCCGGGCAAGAGCATTCCGCTTATCGCCGACATTGATAACGACGGCACACCCGAGGTGGTGCTGCACTGTGGCATCTCCGGAGCCAATATCCGGGCCTATAAATACGACGCGGCGACAGCGACCTTCTCGCTGTTCTGGACCAAAGGCTTCAGCGAAGACTCCTATTCCAACAGCATGACGCTGTTCGATTTCAACCAGGATGGGGAGAACGAACTGCTGATTTGCGATCAGTCCAATATTTCCATCGTCAACGGCAGTACGCCGGCGTTGGCGCAAACGGCTATTTCGACGTTGTCCTTCCGTGAGGTGACCATCATGCAGTATCCCCTCATCGTGGATGTCGACAACGACGGTGCCGCTGAAATTGTCTTTGTGGGCAAACAGAATTCAGTGTCGTACCAAGGCACCTTGAATATCTGCCGTTCCAACGGCGAACCCTGGGCTCCGGCACGTCCCGTGTGGAACCAGTATATGTACAACATCACGAATGTCAACAAGGATTTGACCATCCCTGCTGTCGTGTTCAACAACGCCGCCGCTTTCACCGACCCCGACAGTGGTGTGGTGCGTCGCCCGTTTAACAATTTCCTGCAGCAGGCTACTTCGTTGGATCTCTATGGACGGCCGTTCTATACTGCCGCCGACCTGCAGCCGGGTTCCTACAATATCACGTTGACTGCAGCGGGCGCGCATCTCGTCTTCGATGTCTGCAATGTGGGAACGACCACCTTCACGACCGACACGCTGCACACGCAGATTTATATTGACCAATTCGGCGGCACCCACATGGCCAATATCGCCACCTACGGCGATGCCGGTCAGCCGCTGCAGATTCTGCCCGACAGCTGTCACCAAGTGGAAATAACTATACCGTATAGCCGCATCTGCCCTTATATGCCTTTCGACACGATGGTGTTTGCCATCAACGACATCGGACAGGGAGTTGCGGAGGGAGGCCTGCCGCCCGAGTGCAATGTCACCAACAATATCTTTTCCATCGCCAACGAGGTGCTCATCCAGCGTGACACCATCAACGACAGCACCTGCCGTGGCGCCATCTATGACCGCAACGGTTTTTATGTGACTGCCGATACCACGTCGATTGTGGGCATGCACCAGATTGTGGATACGGTGTCCGATGCTTCGAGCTGCGAGCGCATCCGCACACTGATGCTGAAGGTCCTCGACGTCTATGCGTTCGATACAACGATACAGGTTTGCGATTCGCTGATTTGGTACGGCACCGTGTTGCGGTCGTCGGGAACCTATACCGAGACGTTGACCACGGCGTCGGGATGCGACAGCGTGATAACGTTGCATCTCACCGTCGCTTCCAGCTATGATGTCGACACGATAGCCATGGCATGCGACAGGTTTACATGGCAAGGCAACACCTATACCCGTTCCGACACGGTGACCTATTCCACTACCACCACGTCGGGCTGCGACAGCGTTGTCACATTATATTTGTCCATCGCCTCTAGCTATGATTTCGACACTACGGACCAAGCCTGCGGCCTTTTCCAGTGGGATGCGACGCACCAATACGATCAATCGGGCAACTATGTGGTCAACTATACTTCGTCGCAAGGTTGTGACAGTGTCTGGTCGCTGCATCTTACCATTAACTATGATACGGCCATCGACCGTTATTACGAGGCCTGCAACGCCATCAACTACCAAGGTCATCGATATACGAGCGACACCCTGCTCGTCGAGACATTGACCACCGCGCAGGGCTGCGACAGTATTGTGCATGTCCATCTGAGGGTTTACCCGACCTGGAATATCGACACGACTATCGTGGCGTGCGACAGCATCCATTGGAATGGTTATACGCTCACCAACTCCCGCATCGGTACCTATCATTTCACAGCACAGGGCGGTTGCGACAGTACGGTGGTGCTTCATCTTACCATCAACCGTTCCGTCTATGCCGACAGCACGGCACACAGCTGTGGTCCTTTCCAATGGGATGAAGACTCTGTCTACTCCACCTCTGGTAATTATGTCATCCCCTATACCTCGTCGGTGGGATGCGACAGCATCTGGACGTTGCACCTCTTTGTCCATGAGGATGCTGTCACCAATTTAAGCTATGAAGGATGCGACAAAGTGATTGTGCTGGGACAGACTTATACCCGAGACACGATGTTCGTCGACAGCTTGCTGACCCGCTTTGGCTGCGATAGCTTGATACAGCGACAGATTATTGTCCACCAATCGACCTACGACACGGTAGTGGATTCCATACTTGAAGGTCAGGTATACCTGTTCAATGATGTTCTGTATTCCGATTCAGGACTCTATACATTCAACTACATCAATGTCGATGGTTGCGACAGCGTGGTAACGCTGAACCTCTCCATCTACGAGCTCTGTTCGGAATTTCTCCAGTTCCCCAACCTGGTGACGCCCAACGGTGACGGCATCAACGACCGCTTCGTTATCAAGAATCTGGTGGATGAGGGCTGCTATCCCATCAACCACCTCTCCATCTATAACCGCTGGGGTGCTTTGGTGTTCGACGCGGAGAATATCACAAAGGATTCTGAGTTCTGGGATCCCGCCAAGGACAACTCACCGACAGGTACCTACTTCTTCATCTTCCGTGGCAAGGGCTATAAAGGCCGTATGGAACGCCGCGGTGCGATAGAACTGATAAAATAATCGCCACACTAAATATAACTAACGAATAACTCAAAAAACTACCCAGACTAACGAATTCTCGAATCAACAAATAAACGAATTCCAAAGACGCTATATATAATATGAATAATAGACTATCATACTGTTTCGCCTTCGTGTGGGCCGCATTGACCATCGGTTCCGCCTATGCGTCTGTCGACCCCGACAGCACCCGCTATGTCATCAACGATCCGGTCGTCTCGACTTCGATGCGTCACTACAGCAGCCACCATCAGGCAAAAGACGATAACGACAGTCAGTCGAGCTATCCCGACAATGTAAGTCTGGATCCCTGCTCGTTCCCTGTCGAATCGTCGATCTGGAGTATTGCGCTCGACACGATGATCAACGATACCATCTGCACCTTGATTACCCCCTTGGTGGGTGACCTTGACGGTGACGGCATCCCCGAGATTGTCTGCTTTTCCAACCGATTGGTGAGTGGCGGATCGGCCATCAGTGGCGGTGGCAATCCGGGCACCAAGGTGAAGAATGTGGTGGTATATGATGGTTTCACCCATCAGCGCAAGATAAAGTTTGACCTGCCGCAGTATGTAAGCGCTTTCGAAGCCACGCCCTATGGTCTGGCCCGTTGCGCCAACGGCGACGCCATGATTGTCTTTGCCTGCACCGACAACAACCTCTATGCCTATAGGTTCACCTCCACCACCTTTTCGTTGGCTTGGGGCCCCGTGAGCTATGGTAGCGGCAGCGACTATGCCACGGTGGTGGGCTTTACCGATTTCAATAATGACGGCAACCCCGAGGTTTATGTGCGCAACAAGATTTTCGACCTGGCAACGGGAACCCTGTTGTTGACCGTCAACTCGACCAACAGAGGTGCCACCTACGCCCATGTGGGTGCGCCCTCGGCCTCAATTAGCGGACGTATGCAACTGGCGGCCTCCTTCGCTTGCGACATTGTCGGCGATTCCCAGAGCGAACTGCTGTTGGGCAATGAGATTTATAGTATCCAAATCACTAACTCCGCCGGTGTGAACGGCAACAGCGCACAGCTGTATGCCACAGCGCCGCAGACCATTGTCTCTGGTATCAGCAGCGATGGTCATTCTCAAGTGGCAGACTTCAACCTCGACGGTCATTTGGATGTGCTTTTCACCTGCCGTCCCAGTGTCAACAACCAGGGTGTGGTCTATGTCTATGTGTGGGATGTGTTCAACAACACGGTCTCCACACCTATCCAGCAGGCTGTGTCTCAGCCGGGCAAGAGTATACCGCTTATTGCCGACATCGACAACGACGGTACCCCCGAGGTGGTGTTGCACTGCGGCGTGCCGGGCGAGAACGTGCGGGCCTACAAATATAGTGCCGCCACCCATTCGTTCAGTCTCTTCTGGACCAAGGGATTTAGTGAGGATTCCTATTCCAACAGTCTCACGTTGTTCGACTTTAACCAAGACGGAGAGAACGAACTGCTGATTTGCGACCAGAACAATATCTCCATTGTCAATGGCAGCACGCCGACGGGACAGACCCTTCCGGCCAGTGCCACCATCGCCACATTCCCGTTCAAGGAGGTGACGATTATGCAGTATCCCGTTATCGCTGATGTCGACAACGACGGTGCTGCCGAGATAGTCTTTGTCGGCAACGAGAACGCTGCCACCATTCAGGGTTCGCTGAATATCCTCCGTTCGGGTTCTACGCCATGGGCGCCGGCACGTCCGGTTTGGAACCAGTACATGTACAACATCACGAATGTCAACATGGATCTGACCATCCCCGCGGTACAATTCAACAACGCCTACGCTTTTGTCGACAATACGGGTAGCACAACGGTGCTGCGTCGCCCTTACAACAATTTCCTCCAGCAGGCCACCAATATCGACACCAACGGTGTGCCTTACCGTGAGGCGGCCGATCTGGTGCCGGGCGAGGTCACTTTGACCGAGACGGAGTCGGGCATGCTGCTGAATCTTGAAGTATGCAATATCGGTGGTGCGACATTCCTCACCGACACGTTGCGCACCTGTGTCTATATCAATACCTATCAAGGACCTGTATCGGTGCATGTCAACTCGTTTAAGGTCGACGGTTCGTCGTTCTTCATCTTGTCGGACGACTGCTATTCTACAGAGTTGATGATACCTTTTGATTTCTTCTGTCCCTTTATGCCTTTCGACTCGGTCTGTTTCGCATTCAACGATGTGGGTGACGGGGTAGGCGAGGGGGACCTTCCGCCCGAATGTAATTATGAGAATAATCCCATAACGATATATGCGCCGATGGCGCCGCTGTTTGAGGAGTATTTTGACACCATCTGCACGGGTCAGTCTTACAACAACCATGGATTCAATATCCCGTCGTCGCGTACACAGCAGTCGTGTGAGATAGTCGACAGCCTGACTGATCCCGACGATTGCCGTTTCTTGGCGGTGCTCCATCTCCGTGTTATCGGTTCGGGTACAATCGACTCCATCGCCAGTGCCTGCGACAGCTACGAATGGTATGGCGATATCTATGAGGAGTCGGGCGACTTCTACCACGAGATTGAGTCGGGTGCCGGCTGCAGCCAGATGGTCCATCTCCAGTTGACCATCAACTACTCGTCAAGCAGCGAAGTGCAGCAGTCCGCCTGCGACAGCTATACTTGGAATGGACAGTCCTATAACCAGTCCGGCACGTATACCTATCGCACAGAAACTGTTGCGGGTTGCGACAGTGTCGTGACACTCTATTTGACCATCCGTCATTCCGATACAACGAACCGTGAGAATTTGACAGTGTGCGACTCGCTGACATGGCACAATGTCACCTATAGTCAGTCGGGTACCTATTATTATCGGGTGGCGACGCTTGAAGGCTGCCTTGAGGTCGAGGTGCTCACGCTGACTGTTGTCCACAGCGCCGTTGTCGACACGTTCGCCTCGGCTTGCGACTATTACGAGTGGCGCGGCGAGATGTTGGTCGAGAGTGGTGAATATCCCTATCATATAGAGACGACAGGGGATTGTGATTCAGTCATTCTGCTGCATTTGTCCGTCCATCCGAGTTATTACACGGAGGATGAGGTGGAACTCTGTCAAGGCAACGCTGCCATGGTGCATGGTACCAGAGTTTCGGAGGCGGGTACCCTTCACTTTGATTTCCGTTCGGCACACCAGTGCGATAGCTCTTTTGTGACCACCGTGGTGGTGCATTCTACCTATGACCGTGTGGACTCGGTGAGGATGTGTACCGGCAACCCCGAGGTCGGTTACCACTGGGTCAATGGCGAGACCTATTACCACAGTACCGACGCACCTGTGTGTCGGATGACTTCGATATACGGCTGTGATTCTATTCTGCATCTGCGTCTGACTATCGACCGGTCGCTGCGTGCGGTGATTCACTGTGAGTCGGAGTTCCCCACTTACGACAACAACCATGTCTGTCTGAGCAACGCCACCTCCAGCTATCTGACACAACACTGGTATATGTACGATGGCACGGTGAACGAAGACACCTATTGCTGCTTCGATATGCCTTTTGGCGAAGATTCTGTCACGGTGCGTCTGGTGGTGTCGTCGGGCACAGGCTGTTTTGACACCGCCACATTGGTCATCCAGATGGATCGTTCGACCCTTTACATTCCCAATGTTTTCACCCCGTCGTTGGCGACCAACTCCTCGTTTAAGGTTTATGGCAACAGCCTGCTGGAAGCCGAGGCGTTTATTTATACCCGCGAAGGACTGCTGGTGACCCAGTTTGATGCATTGAATGAGGAATGGGACGGCACCCACGACGGCGAGAAATGTCCGCAGGGTACCTATGTCTACAAGGTGCGCTACCGCTCGGTCCTGCGCTCCGACGAGTGGCATATTGTTACCGGTACGGTGACATTGTTGCGATAACCCGTCATTTTTCGTATATTTGCAAATCACTTTTCAAAAACAAAATATTTATAACATAAACTATGGCAACAGATCAGATAATTAACAAGGACGACTTGGTCGTTCGATTCGCCGGCGACTCGGGAGACGGTATGCAACTTTCCGGTACGCTGTTTTCCGATGCTTCGGCACTGACTGGCAATGATATTGCTACTTTTCCCGACTATCCGGCCGAGATTCGTGCTCCGCACAACACCATCGCGGGTGTCTCCGGCTATCAGGTGCATGTGGGTAACCACATCTACAGCTCGGGTGACAAGTGCGACATCCTCGTGGCGATGAACCCCGCCGCCTTCAAATCGCAGCTGAAGTGGGCAAAGAAGGGTGCCACCGTTATCGTCGACATCGACACCTTCACCGATGAGGCGATGGAGAAGGCTGGCTACACGGAGAACCCCTTCACCGACGAGCTGGAGCGCGCCTATACCATCATCAAGGCCCCCGTCACCTCGTTCACCGAGCGCATCGGCGAGGCCCAGGGTGTGGACAAGAAGACTGCCGACAAGAGCCGCAACATGTTTGCCCTCGGCATCATCTTCTACGCTACCCACAAGAAACTCGACCAGACGTTTGCCTATCTGGAGCGTAAGTTTGCCAAGAAACCCGCTGTTGTGGCCCTCAACAAGGCTGTTCTGACCGAGGGTTACGAATATGCCGACAAACTTGAGGTGATGCATTCGCACATCTTCGAGATTGCCCATGCCGATAAGATGGAGCATGGCCGCTACCGCAACATCACCGGTAATGTGGCTACCGCTTGGGGCCTCTTGGCTGCCAGCGAAAAGAGCGGTCGCCGCCTCTTCCTCGGTTCCTATCCCATCACCCCGGCCACCGATGTGATGGTCGAGTTGGCCAAGCACAAAAGCCTCGGTGCCCGCGTGTTCCAAGCAGAGGATGAGATTGCCGGTATCTGCTCCGCCATCGGCGCCAGCTATGCCGGTGCGTTGGCTTGCACCAGCACCTCTGGTCCCGGTCTGTCGCTGAAGAGCGAGGCCCTGGGTCTGGCTGTGATGACCGAGCTGCCGCTCGTCGTCGTCGACGTGCAGCGTGGCGGTCCCTCCACGGGTCTGCCCACCAAGACCGAGCAGTCCGACCTCGACCAGGCGCTCTATGGCCGCAACGGCGAGGCTCCGCTGGTGGTGGTCGCCGCCTCGAGCTCTGCCAACTGCTTCTACTGGGCTTTCAACGCCGCCAAGATTGCTCTCGAGCACATGACCCCCGTTATCCTGCTCACCGACGGCTATCTGGGTAACGGCAGCCAGCTGTTCAAGATTCCGAGCATGAAGGATATGCCCGAAATCAAGCCGCGTCTGGCCAAGGAGAACGACCCGAACTATCGTCCGTTCCGTCGCGACGAAGAGAAATATGCCCGCGAGTGGGCGCTGCCTGGCATGGAAGGCCTCAGCCACCGCGTCGGCGGTCTGGAGAAATGCCCCGACGGTCCGCTCAGCACCGATCCCGAGAACCACGCCCTCATGACCAAGAACCGTCAGGAGAAGGTCAACCGCGTGGCTAACTATATCCCCGACCAGGAGGTGACCGGTAACCCCGACGCCGACCTGCTCGTGGTGGGCTGGGGTGGCACCGCTGGCGCCCTCACCCTCGCTGTCGAGGAGATGAACAACGAAGGCAAGAAGGTGGCTTACACCCACTTCAACTATATCTGCCCGCTGCCGAAAAACACCGGCGACATCCTGCGCAAGTATAAGAAGATTGTGGTCTGCGAGCTGAACAACGGTCAGTTTGCCGGCTACCTGCGCACCCAGTTCCCCGAGTGCCCCATGACCCAGTACAACAAGATTATGGGTCTGCCGTTCGAGGTTGGCGAGCTGAAAGCTGAGTTCAACAGACTCCTTGAGAAATAACCAATAAGTCTTATAAGACCTATAAGTCCTATAAGACCTATAGGCCCCCAAATACAACAAAACAATGGAAAAACATTTCGTTCCTAAAGCGGATAAAGAATATACCAAGGCTGATTTCCAGAGCGACCAGATGGTGAAGTGGTGCCCCGGCTGTGGCGACCACGCCATCCTCGCCGCCTTGCTGGCCACCTTCCCCAAGACGGGCTACAAGAAAGAGAACGTCTGCATGGTTTCGGGTATCGGTTGCTCAAGCCGTATTCCTTACTATGTGGACACCTACGGTTTCCACAGCATCCACGGCCGTGCCTGCGCCATCGCCACAGGTGTCAAGCTCGCCAACCCCGCCCTCAGCGTGTGGGTCAACATGGGCGACGGTGACTCGATGGCCATCGGTGGCAACCACCTAATCCACGCCGTGCGTCGTAACCAGGACCTCAATATCACCATCTTCAACAATGAGATCTACGGTCTCACCAAGGGTCAGTATAGCCCCACGACGAAGTTTGGTCAGATTACCAAGACTTCGCCTTACGGCACTATCGACTATCCCTTCAACCCGGGTGAGCTGGTGATGGGTGCCCAGGGTACCTTCTTCGCCCGTACCCTCGACTGCGTGCCGCAGCTCTCCACCGAGTGCATGACCCGCGCCGCCAAGCACGACGGTTGCAGTGTGGTCGAGGTGCTGCAGAACTGCGTCATCTTCAACGACAAGACGCATGCCGCCATCACCGACCGCGCTGTCCGCGACGACCGCACCATCGTGCTGGAGCACGGCAAGCCCATGCTCTTTGGCAAGAACAAGGAGAAAGGTCTGCGCTTCAACGGTCGCTGCCTCGAGACTGTCACCATTGGCGAGAACGGCATCACCATCGACGATATCATGGTGCACGACGAGACCACCGAGGATACCGGTATCCACATGATGCTGGCCCACATGGGTGGCGACCTGCCCGTGGCCCTCGGCGTCATCCGCAACGTCAAGAAAGTCTCCTACACCCAGCTCTACGAAGAGCAGATGGAAGAGCAGATGACCACCGGCAAATACAAATGCATGGACGATCTGCTTAACAGTGGCGACACTTGGGAGGTGTAATTTCGCGATAGCGAAGCGGAGCAACTTTCCCCTTGCGGGAACTACGGTTGGTTAGACCGCTCCGCGAATCAATCAATAAAACTTCCAAAAATCAAAGCGGTGCAATCAAAAAGATTGCACCGCTTATTTTTTATATCCGTTGCCAGAGTAGTTATCAGTAGGATTGTTCCTTATTCACATAAGAAGCTGTTTAAGTTTGATTGATGAGTTTTATTATGGACATTGGCGAGCAGATTTTTTGCCTTTCCGATGGAACAATGGTGTGAACAAGTCCTGTGGACTTGTGTGTGTGCCGAGCCTCGAAAAGTTCCTACTTTTCGAAGAAGGAGAGGAAATTGTGACTGAGGAAAGGTGAAAAAGATGCCGTTCATGTACTTTAAGAAAAACATTGAATTAAATTTAAACAGCTTCTAAAGTCGTGGTGGGTTAGTGTTTCTCCAACTCGGCAATCTGTTGGCGAAGGTGCGCAATTTGGCTTTCAATGAAATCTTCGCTGTATTTGGTGTCGCAGAAGCCGTTGCCACGCGCTACATAACTGTCGTCGTCGGACATGTCGGTAGCCAGCTCCTCATAGTTGGCGAGTAGCTTCCGCAATCGCTCCAGCTCATTCATTTCTGTTTCCATAAATTTTCCTTTGTACTTACTTATCCAGCAATTCTACCACCGCCCGCAGAATACCCTCTTCGTCGACGCTGGCGGTCACGCGGTCGGCGTGCGCTTTCACCGTGTCGGAAGCGTTGCCCATAGCGATGCCGATGCCACACCATTCCAGCATCTCGATATCGTTGGCACCGTCACCAAAGGCAATGGTCTCCTCTTGTCGTATGCCGAAGTGGCGGCAGAGGCTTTCGAGACCTACCGCCTTGCTGCAGTCTCGGTGGATGACATCGGTGAAATATTCACACCAGCGCGGCATCCTGCAGTGGGGCAGCATCTCTTGCAGTGCTGCGTCGGCTTGGGGTGGCACCACGGCGATAAGTTGAAAAGCTTCGTGGCCGAACAGCTTTTCAATGGGCACGATGGGTGGCATCTCGAACTCCAGCTGGTTGCGCAGCTGCATGGCGGCAGCGTTGACATTGCAGGCAAACATCTCATGCTCGGTGAAGACCATGGTGCTCAGCCCTTTCTCTTGACAGTGCTGCAGCCAACGGTCGGTCTCTTTCTGAGGGATGGGGTGACGCACCAACACTTGGTCGCCAACGAAGACGTAGCCACCGTTCATGGTGCAGTGTCCGTCGAACTGTAGCGGCATGGGCGGTATCAGCGACATGGGACGGCCCGACGCGATAAAGGTGCGTACACCGTGCTGATGCAGCAAGTCGAAGGCCCGCACGGTACCTTCCGATACCCGATGGGTGCGGAAACTCAGCAGGGTGCCGTCGATGTCGAAAAAGGCAGCGCGTATCATTTAATTCTCTTTTTTACCGTTTTGATTTGTCCGTCGGTCATGTCGCCACAGCTGCCAGCTGTTGAAGAGGTTCTGGTAGATGCTGTAGCAGGCCAGGAAGACCGACGAGAGTGGAATCAGGAAGGTGTTGGCCATCCAGATGCCCATGGCGGAGTTTTTCTGCCCCAGCAGTTGTCCGCCGGCCACCACATCGCCGTAGTGTCGCCCGATTTTTCGTCCCACGCCGAACTGCACCACGCAGGCTGTCAGCGATGCGAATGCCATCCAGGCCACCTCTCGCCATACCCCGTCGCCGTGTTCCACGATGTAGTGGATGGTCTGACCCAGCGTGAAGAAGAGTGCCAACGCCCAGAGGTAAAAGGCCTTGCCACGGTGCCGCGCCAATACCTCGTTGCCTTTCGGCCACCAGCGCTGCAACAGCCAGGCGATGACGAATGGCAGCGCCAGCGTGGGGGCTATCTTGCACATGATGATCCACAGCGAATGGAAAAACGAGAGCTCGGGATGCACGCCGATGGCGGTAAACATAAACGGGGCTACCAGTGCCACCATGAGGTTGTCGATGATGGTGTAGGTGGTCACCGTCTGTCGGTTGGCGCCGAGGATGCAGCTGACCACGGCCACCGCCGATGCCACGGGACAGAGTACACCGATGAGCACGGCTTGGCTGATGACTTCGTCCACGCCGCAGAGCCGCAGCACGACATAGCCACCGCATCCCACCGTCACCTGGAAGGTCATCAGCCACACGTCGAGCCACGACAGGCGTAGCTGGCGGATGTCCACGGCACAGAAGGTGAGCAACAGGATGGTGAAGATGATGAAGGGGACTACATCTTTCAGCGCCACACACCACGGGTGTAGCAGGATTCCCAGCAGCAGGGCGACAGGCAGTACGTATGAGCGGAACCGTTGGATAGTAGTGACAGGGTAGGGGGTTAGTTGGCGGCGATAAGCTGCTCCATAAGTGTCGATAGGGTCTGTGTGGCGGCTTTGGCGGCCGTTATCACGTCGTCGCCGTCGTTGTGGCCACCTTCCAGCAGGTCTGCCACCTGGTTGGTGATGATGCTGATGCCAAAGACCTCCAGGCCGCTGTGGCGCGCCACGATGACTTCTGGCACGGTGCTCATGCCCACCGCGTCGCCACCCATCATGCGGTACATGCGGTATTCGGCCAGCGTCTCGTAGGTGGGTCCTGTCTCGGCGACATAGACGCCGTTGCGCAGCGTCAGCCCCATCTCGGTGGCGAGACGGTGTGCCTGTTCGCGCAGCCGCTTGCTGTAAACCTCGGTCATGTCGGGGAAACGCACGCCGTACGCATCCAGATTGGGACCAATCAGAGGGTTGGGCATAAAGTTGATATGGTCGGTGATAACCATCAGGTCTCCCACCTTGAAGTTGGGATTCATGCCGCCGGCGGCGTTGCTCACATAGAGCGTGCGCACGCCCAGCCGCGCCATGACGCGCACGGGCAGCGTCACTTCGCGCATAGTGTAGCCTTCGTAGTAGTGGAAGCGTCCCTGCATGGCTATCAGTTGGTGGCTGCCTAATGTGCCGACGATGAGGTTGCCTTTGTGTCCCACCGCCGTCGACTGACGGAAATGCGGGATGTCGCTGTAGGGTATCACCAGCGCGTCGGCAATACGGTCGGCCAGGTCGCCCAGTCCGCTGCCCAGCACTACGGCGCTGTCGGGCATCGACTTGCCTGCGGCTTCGCAACGGCTTCGCACATACCCTGCCGCCTCTTCAATCTGTTGTATATATGCGTCGTTTGACATTGATTAAAGACCTTTTCTCTTTTCTATTTCTTTCAGTACCTCCGCTGCTTTCTCGAAATCTTCCTCCTCTTCATAGCGTTTCAGCAGTCGTTCCAATTCATCCAGGTCGGGTTCGTCGGTGAATTTGTCGCGATCCATCGCTTCCATCGGCACCGATGTCTCCTCCAACACACGCTCGGCTATCAAGATGGGACGCTCGGCGATGAGTGCCAGCGTAACGGCATCGCTCGACCGACTGTCGATGACTTTCTCGTTGAAACCGTCGCTGACGTAGAGGTTGGCATAGAAGATGCCTTCGTCGAAGCGTTCGATAGCCACCTGGGTGAGTGTCAGTCCAAAGGTCTCCATGACGTTGAGCATCAGCGGATGTGTCATGGGACGCATCGTTGTCTGGTGCTCCTGTGCCAGCATGATGGCTTTTGCTTCGGAAGCGCCGATAAGCATAGGCACCACACGCACCTGCTTGGGCTCGGCCAACATCAGCACATAGCATCCCTCGCCATAACCTTGGCGTATCTCGTAGGGATAGACGGTGTGGTATTGTTCGGGGTGACTCATTGTTGACTCAGGTATTCGTGTAGGGCTGCGATGGCGCGACCGCGGTGGCTGATGTGGTTCTTCACCTCCATCGGCATCTCGGCAAAACTTACGGCGTAGCGGTCGGGCATAAACACGGGGTCGTAGCCGAAGCCGGCGGCGCCGTGTCGTTCGGTAAGTATCTGTCCGTCGACACGTCCCTCGAAGTAGCGCGGCGTCCCGTCCTCCATCAAGCAGATGACGGTGCGGAAGTCTGCGCGACGGTTGTCGTTGCCGTCAAGGGCGTGCAGCAGTTTGTCGATATTGTCGTCAAAAGAGCAGTGCTCGCCAGCATAGCGGGCGCTGTATACGCCGGGTGCGCCGTCCAGCGCATCGACCTCCAGTCCGGTGTCGTCGGCAAAGCAGTCGCGACCGCTGCGCTCCCACACCCACTGTGCTTTCTGCAGCGCATTGCCGGCCAGCGTGTCGGCGGTCTCGGGTATTTCGCCTTCCAGACCTGCTTCGCGCAGGCTCACCACCTGCACCACGCCATCCAGCATCTGCCGCACCTCCTGCAACTTGTGCGCGTTATTGGTCGCAAAAATCAGCTCTTTCATTTGGTTTTGGTATTATAAGACTAATAGGTCCAATAGGTCTAATTAGTATTCGATTTAATTCTCAATTTTCAAATCACTAAAGACAATTCCTGCGCGGATGTCGAAAGCTTCGCGGGTGGCGTAGCCGATGTGTGGCAGACAGAGGCAGTTGGGTGCCTGCAGCAGCGGATGGTCTGTCGCCAGCGGTGGCTCGCTGTCGTAGACATCCACGGCGGCACCGGCGATGGTGCCTTTCTGCAGCGCTTCGGCCAGTGCCGCGGTGTCCACCACGCCGCCACGGGCGGTGTTGATGAGCAGTGCCTTCGGCTTCATCAGCGCGATGCGTCGGGCGTCGATCAGATGACGGGTGTCGGCTTTCATCGGCACATGCAATGTCACGATGTCGCTGCACGCCATCAGTTCGTCGAGCGGCAGGTACTGTACGCCCATCGCTTTCACCTCGTCGCGTTCTGTGCGGCTGTAGGCCACGACGGTACAGCCGAAGGCCTGTAACAGCTTGATGGTGGCGATACCGATGGCGCCGGTTCCCACTACGCCCACCGTGCGTCCGCGCAGTTCGCCGCCCAGCAGTGTGCCACGGCTGCCACCGCGACGTGTCACGGCATCCAGTGCTGTGGCGTGACGCAACAGGTCGAGCATCATGCCCACAGCCAGCTCGCTGACAGCGGTCGTCGAGTAGCTGGCGGCGTTGCGCACACGGATGTTGTGGGATTCACAATAGGCCAGGTCGATATGGTCGAGGCCGGTGAAGGCCACCGAGAGAAAACGCAGCTTCGGACAGGCCCGCAGCACTTCCTCTCGCAACGGTATGTTGGAGATGATGACCACGTCGGCATCCTTCATGCGCTCCACCAAGGTTGCCGGATCCTCTTTGCGGTCCATGTAATAGGAAAAAGTGTCGCCCTGCTGGGCAAAGAAAGCCCGCTTCTCCTCAAAGAAAGCTTCCGGCATTCCTAACGGTTCAACACAAACGATATGCATGATGAGAGAATTCGTTAATTCGTATACGTGTTAATTCGTCAATTTATCAGTCGAACATCTAACCCTTAAACCTTTTAACCCTTATTTCTTTTTCTTCACCGAGAAGCCGAAACCGCCCAGTTTCTCGCCCAATGTGTAGTATTTTCCATGCGAAAAGGCGAGGGGTACAGTATGGTTCAGCTGGAAGGCGCCGGTCCCTTTGTCGATGTATTGCTCGTCGGCATTGACGGCCACCACCTGGGCGATAAACATGTCGTGCGATCCCAGCTCTTTGACCTCCACCACGCGGCACTCGATGTTCAGCGGACTCTCCGCTATCAGCGGTGCTTTCACCATTTGTGCAGGCTCTGGGGTCAGATGCATTTCACGGAACTTGTTGAAGTTGCGGCCGCTCTTCACACCACACCAGTCGGTGGCAAAGGCCAGCGCCTCGGTGGTGATGTTGATGACAAATTCGCTGCAGCGGCTGATGAGGGCGTGCGAGTGGCGCTCTTTGCGTATGGACACATAGCACATGGGCGGGTCACTGCAGATAGTGCCCGTCCATGCCACTGTAATAATATTGTAGTTCTCTTCACTGTCGCCGCAACTCACCATCACGGCCGGCAGCGGGTATATCATCGTTCCCGGCTTGAAAGCTATTTTGCCCATAAGCGATTAGCTCTCTTTGAATTTCTTCTCCAGGTCTTCGACCCAGTAGCGGAACTGCTTGTCGGTCTCTGCCAGGTTGCTCACCGTCTTGCAGGCGTGCAGCACCGTGGCGTGGTCTTTGTTTCCGCACTGCAGACCGATGATGGCCAGCGACGACTTGGTCATCTTCTTGGCGAAGTACATGGCCAGCTGACGAGCCTGGACGATCTCGCGTTTGCGGGTGCGCGACTGGATGCTGTCGATAGGCAGGTTGAAATAGTCGCAGACCACCTTTTGGATATAGTCGATGGTAATTTCGCGCGACGTGCTCTTCACAAATTTGTCGATCATCTGCTTGGCCAGGTCGATGGTGATCTGCTTGCGGTTCAGCGACGACTGTGCGATGAGCGACACCAGGGCACCTTCCAGTTCACGGACGTTGGTGTTGATGTTATAGGCGATGTATTCAATCACTTCGTAGGGCATCTCGATACCGTCGTTGTCGAGTTTCTGCTGCAGAATCTTGATACGGGTCTCCACGTCGGGCATCTGCAGGTCGGCGGCCAGACCCCATTTCAGACGCGACAGCAGTCGCGGTTCCAGGCCTATCAGCTCGCTGGGTGCTTTGTCCGAAGTGATGATAATCTGGTTGCGTTTCTGGTGCAGATAGTTGAAGATGTGGAAGAATGCCTCTTGCGTCTTGGATGCCTTGTTGGCCCAAAACTGGATGTCATCGATAATCAGAACATCAATCAACTCATAGAAGTGGATGAAGTCGTTGGTGTTGTTGTTCTTGCCAGCGTCGGCAAACTGCTGCATAAACTGCTCCGAGGTGACATATAATACGGTTTTCTCGGGGTGCAGCTCTTTTGTCTTCAGACCGATGGCATTGGCCAAGTGGGTCTTGCCCAGACCTACGCCGCCGTGCAGCAGCAGGGGGTTGTACGACTTGCCCGGGTTCTCTGCCACGGCGTAGCCCGCCGAGCGTGCCAGACGGTTGCAGTCGCCCTCCACAAAATTGGCCAGCGAATAGGCGTCGCTGAGCTGTGAGTTCACGCGCACCTTCTTGATGCCGGGGAAGATAAACGGATTTGGCAAATCCGACGAGTTCTCTCCGTTCAGATTGAAAGGCATGTCCTGCGGACGGTTCTTCACCGCGCTGCGACCACCGGTCGACGGCAAGGTGGTCACGATCGGTTTACCTGAAATGCTCTGATCCATTACAACGATGTATTTCAGCATGCCCTGCGGACCCAGCACCGCACGAATCGAGCGACGCAGGATGTCGATGAAATGCTGCTCCAGCCACTCATAGAAGAAGGGGCTGGGTACCTGAATCTTCAAGATGCTGTTGTCCTCCAACTGCACAGGCACAATGGGCTCAAACCAGGTGCGGAACACCTGTTCGTTCTCCTTTCCCAGATTATCCTTGATAATCTCCAAACAACTCGCCCAAACGGCTTTGTAATCTTTCTCCATAATTCTTTGATAAGTATATCTTTATTGTCCGATTGATTCGTCTTATTGGTACTGGACTAATAGGTCAAATTTATATCTTTCGTCTAATTAGTCCAATGCTAAAAACCGATGTTCTCTCGTTTCCTTTGCAAATATCATCCAAATTTCTTCTACCTGCTCTGAAAAATAAATTTGCACAATTCAAAAATTTTATGCAAAGCAATCTTTTTTTTTTAAGAAAATCGACACCTAAAAATGCTATATGCCTGTAAAAGGGCATTTTTCATATTTTCGCTGCCTAAGGTAGGGAAAAGTTTTTATTCTTGCAAATATTTTTGGTGCTTTTTTATGCTATATGGCCCTTACCTGTGCAAATATTTTTATCCTTTTGATAGTCTGCTTGATGGGTGTTTATTTTGTTTGCAAGTATTTGTTGTTTAGTGTATTATGCTATAATATTGATTTTGAAAACAATCTGTTTTTGCCATTTGTATTAACTCGTTCTGAATGCGTCAAGTACCGTTTCTATTCACTTTTTGCAGTGGAAAAATCTTTTTCATTTTTATTCTTTTTTCTTTTTGAAAAAATGGAATTTTCTCATCCGACTCCTTTGTCCAAAAATCGAGTTGTTCGATTGCCCTTTTTTCGTTACCTTTGCATCTTGTAGACAAATCTGTTTAACTTTATACATTATATTTATGAAAAGTATTGCCATATTGACGGGCGGCGGTCCTGCGCCGGGAATGAATACTGTGGTGGCCTCCGTGGCCAAAACCTTTCTGCGTGACGGGTTTCGTGTCATCGGACTCCATGGCGGCTACAGTGCGCTTTTCACCGACAAGCCGCGCATGCAGGACCTCGATTTCCTCACTGCCGACGAGATTTTCAACAAGGGTGGTTCACTGCTCAAGATGAGCCGTTTCAAACCGACGGACGAGGATTTCCAGCAGCGCTTCAACCTCAGCCTGTTCAAGGATAACGACATCAAGCTGTTGGTCACGGTGGGTGGCGACGACACGGCGTCGACAGCCAACCGCATCGCCAAGTTCTTGGCCGACCGTCAGTATCCCATCGCCAATATCCATGTCCCCAAGACCATCGACAACGACTTGCCGCTGCCCAACAGTTCGCCGACTTTCGGCTACAACAGCGCCAAGGCGCAGGGCTGCATCATCGGCACTGCCGTGATGGAGGATGCCCGCACCAGCGAGAACTGGTTTGTTGTCTCCGCCATGGGTCGTTCCGCCGGACATCTGGCATTGGGTATCGCCGGCGCCTGCCACTATCCGATGGTGATCATCCCCGAATTCTTTAATAAGACAGAGATTACCGTCGACAAGATTGTCAACATGGTGGTCTCCTGCATCGTGAAACGTAAGCTGATGGGCATCAACTATGGCGCTGCCATGATTTCCGAGGGCGTCTTCCATAGTCTCAGCGACGAGGAGATTGCCAAGTCGGGCATCCATTTCAGCTATGACGAGCACGGTCACCCCGAACTGGGTAAGGTTTCCAAGGCGCACATCTTCAACGACCTGCTGGAACGTAAGGTCAAGGAGTTGGGTCTGAAGGTGAAGAGTCGTCCCGTCGAGGTGGGTTATGAGATCCGTTGTCATACGCCCATCGCGTTCGACCTCACCTATTGCTCGCTGATGGGTATGGGTGTCCACACCCTCTTCCAGCAGGGCTGCACGGGCTGCATGGTTTATATCGACCACCAGGGCAATGTGTCGCCGCTCTACCTCAAAGACCTGCAGGATCCCACCACGGGTAAGATTCCGCCGCGTCAGGTCAATGTCAACAGCAACAAGGTGATGTCCTATGTCAACGACATCATGGATTACATCACACCGGCCGACTATGAGGCAGCGCGTCGCTACCTGCCCAATCCCGAGGAGTACGATTTCAAACGCATCCTCAACTGGGCGTAAGCTGACTGACGACAGACCGTTGTTATCAACAATGGCAGTTGCATAACTAAGCCGAGGGCACTGCGGTGCCCTCGGCTTTTCTCTGTACTTTTGCGTTGTATATTATCTAATATTGTCATGCGTCGTCTGTTCTCCATCGTTTCCCGCCTGCTCCCTGTTGTTGTTTTGGTCTCTTGTCTCACAACGGCTTCCGCGCAATCGAAGTCGCAGCTTGAGAAAGAGAAGACCAAACTTGAGCAGGAAATCAAACGTCTCAACGTTGAACTCAGCAAGGCCCGCAAGAACACGAAGCTGACGGCCAAACAGCTCGATGCGCTCAACAAGAAAATCAAGGAGCGTACCCGCCTCATCAACAATATCAACGGACAGTTGAATCTGCTCGACATCAGGATTGAACGCACGCGCGACAGCATTGTCACCCTCAACGAACGCATCGACAGCTTGAAGCTGGAGTATGGACGCATGACCCGTGTGCTCTACCGTGAGCGCGACAACCTGACGCGCCAAATGCTGGTCTTCGATAACGAGGGCTACAACCGCGCCTATCTGCGCCGTAAATACTTCGAGGCCTATTCGCGCTACCGTCACTATCAGGCGCACAACATCCAGTTGCGTGAACAGCAGTTGCAGGATGTCTCGTTCGACCTTGAGAAGCAACGGTCGGAACAGAATAAATTGCTGTTGCAGGAGAAGAAACACAAGGCCGAGCTGGACCGCGAACAACAGCTGAAACGCAAGAACCAGGCGGCGTCGCAGCAGCAGGAGAAAAACCTGAAGGCACAGCTCTCCAAGAAAGAGAAACAAAAGAAGCAGCTGCAGGAGCAGATTCAGCGTATCATCAACGAGGAGATCGCCAAGGCCCGTGCCGAGGCGGCCAAGAAGAAGGGCACCAGCGGCAAGACCAATGCGGTGACTACATCGCCGACAGCTTCCAATGCACCTTCGTCGGCCGAGGTGGCGTTGTCCAACGATTTTGCCAGCAACAAGGGCAAGTTGCAGTGGCCCGTCTCCTACAACCGGGTGTCACGCGAATATGGCCGCTACACCCACTCGTCGGGCGGACAGAATATGAACAACGGTATCGATCTGCTCACTGCCTCGGGGGCCACCGTCTACACGGTGTTCAAAGGCAAGGTGACACGTGTCTTCACCTGTCCCAACGGCACCAAGGGTATCATCGTGCGCCACGGCGACTATATGACGGTCTACGCCAATATGGGCAGCGTGGCCGTGCGAGAAGGCAGTGAGGTCAACACCCGTCAGTCGCTGGGTACGGTCTACATTGCCGACGACAACACGTCGGAATTCAGTTTTCAGATTTGGAAGGGACAGCAGAGTCAGAATCCGCGCAGCTGGCTGCGTTGATGATGGAAAGACGCTCGCCGTCGAAACAGGCGTAGGTGCGTTCGGTGAACCAGTTGCCTACGTTGACATACTGCACGGGGTGACCGTTGCTGGGTATGCTCAGTGTGATGTTGACAGGGTTGTGACGGTGTCCGAAGACGCAGTAGTCGATGTCCTCCTGCTGTATCCGCTCTTTGCAGTATAGAATAATGCCTTCGCCATCCTCGCCTTTGAAACTGAGGTCTTCGCGCAGGTGCTTCTGTTTGCTGGTGTCGCTCCAGCGCAGTGCGATGCCGAAGGTCATCCACTCGGGCAGACAGGCGAAGAGCCACTGGTTCAGACGACTGCGGAACATGCGGCGCAACACGTCGTAGCGACGGTCCAGATGTCCCAGTCCGTCGCCGTGACCCATCAGGAAGTGTCGGCCGCCAAAGGTGATGACTGTCGGCTCTTCGTGCATCGTGATGGTCATCTCTTTCTCCAGGTAGTCGAAAAGCCACATGTCGTGGTTGCCGATGAAATAGTGCAGCTCGATGCCGCTGTCGGCCAGATCGGCCAGCTTGCCCAGCAGACGGATGTGACCGCGTGGCACCACATGGCGGTAGCTGAACCAGAAATCGAACATATCGCCTAGCAGTACAATCATGGCGGCATCCTGCTTCATGCTGTCCAGCAGGGCACACAGGCTGCGCTCGCGCTCGGCGGTGTCGGCCCCCACGCCCAGGTGGGCGTCGGTCACAAAGTAGAGTTTATTGCCCATCGAATACCATATCTAACGCCTCCTTCGGCTTGCCGTAGCGGTGGCGCAGGTTCTCAACACGGTTCTTGAAATGGATGGTGTGGGGGTTGTCGGGCTGCGATTCCTCCAGACCCTCCAACACCAGCTCGTAGTAGTCGAAGTTTACCTCCGGCGCGATGATGTCGTGCTGGTTGAACTGTTTATACAGCGCTATCAGTGTCGCCAGCGACCCTTGGTGTTCTTGTATAAAGTGTGCCACATAGTCCACCTGCTCCTGTGCCGCCTCGCGGTATACCGAGTCGGTGGCCTCCTTGGCTTTCTTGTATTCCTTGCTGTCGGCACCGTACTGACTGCGGTTGGCTTGGTCTTTCTGCACCAGCTCCGTCAGCACGTCGATGCCATAGTTGCTATAGTCCTGCAACTGCCACAGTAAAGTCGATCCTTCGGATCCGCTGACCTGATAGCTCCACTGCAGCGATTTGCAGTCGCCCGTGATCACGATGTGCTCGCCCACGCGCGGCAACAGCACCACATAGTCTACCGCCGAGCTGTGCAAGTTGAAGAATGTCTCATACGACAGGTCGTGGCGGTATTCGAAGTGGCCGTCGTTGTCCATCTTGATGCTGTCGAGGAACACCGGCCCGTCGGGCGTCAGCTCCTCGATATAGAGTGTACGGTTTGCTCCGTTCTGTAGTGTGCCTTCTAGCGTGAAACTGTCCTTGTGGCCGCAGGCCACGCAAAGGAATAGTCCCACCAAAATGAAAGCGATTCTCTTCATATTGCTTATTGGTCTAATTAGTCAAATGGGTTCATTTTCCCATGTCTGCCAACACCAGGCAGGCCATGGATTCCACCACCACGGGCAGTCGTCCGATATGGTCACGGTCGTGGCGACCTTCCACGTCGACCTTTCGCAGGGTGTGCAGTTGGGGGTCCAGGCACACCATCTCCGTTCCTGGTGTCGTCACCGGTGCGTGAAAAGCCACACGGAAGGTGATGGGCATGCCGTTGCTCACGCCGCCCTGTACGCCGCCGCAGTGGTTGGTGCGTGTTGTGCCGTCGCTGTTCCACTCGTCGCGCCACGTCGTGGCGTCCGAGTCGGCTGCGGCGAAGCCGGCACCCATCTCGAAACCGATGGACGAGGGGATGCTCATCATGGCGTAGGCCATCCGTGCGTTGAGACGGTCGAAGACGGGGTTGCCAACGCCGGCGGGCACGCCGTCGATGCGACAGGCGATGCAGTGGTTTTCGTCGACCTCGGCGTGGATGTCGAAATGAGGCCACTTCTGCTCGCACAGCTGTCGTGCCACGCTGCCGGCCACCACGCGCGCCACCGTCTCGCGACCCGATGCGCGGCCACCGCCACGCCAGTCGCGCAGCCCGTAGCGACACTGCCAGCTGTAGTCGGCATGACCGGGACGACATACGTCGCGCAGCGCATCGTAGTCCTCGCTGCGCACGTCGTTGTTGCGCACCAGAAAGGCCAGGGGCTGTCCTGTCGTTGTGCCGTCGAGCAGTCCCGACAGCCACTCCACGGCGTCGGCCTCCTTGCGTGTCGTCACGGCTTCATGGTGGCTGTCGCCTTCGCGGCGGCGCGTCAGCGCCGCCGCCACCCGTTCCATGTCGATGGACAGTCCCGCCGGCAGGCCGTCCAGAACGCCGCCGATGGCGGAGCCGTGTGACTCGCCGAAGGTCGTCAGCCGCAGCTGTTGTCCAAAAGTGTTCATGGTGCGATAGGGTGGGGGATTATGCTGAAGAAGGAGTCCCGCGGGACTCCTTCTTGCTGTTCTATTTTACTATTTCTCGGGATTGATTTCCAACAGCTCCACCTCGAAAGTCAGTGTCGAGCCCCCGGGGATGTCGCCGGCGGCATGTTCGCCGTAGGCTAAGTTGTAGGGGATGTAGAGCATATACTTCGATCCTTCGTCCATCAGCTGCAATCCTTCTGTCCATCCGGGGATGACACGGTCAAGCGCAAAGGTAATGGGCTGTCCGCGCTGCACACTGCTGTCGAAGACCTTGCCGTTGGAGAGGGTGCCGGTGTAGTGCACCTTCACCTTGTCGGGCTTGCCGCCTTTGACGTCCTTGTTCAGGCTGGGGCGCTTGCCGTTGCCTTCGCGGATGCAACGGTACGAGAGTCCCGATTCGGTGGTGCGGACCGATTTGTTGTTGCGGATGGAGTCCAGATACTTCTTGCCGGCATCGATGGTGAGCTGCACGGCCTCTTTCTGCCGACGTTCCACCTCTTGCTGGAAACGGGTCAGCAGTTGCTGTGCCATGGCATTGTCCCATTTATCACTGCCTTTGGCGCAGTCCATCATGGCCTGCACCGCCACCTCGGTGTTGATGGGCAGGTTCTGGCGCTGCCACTGCTGCGTCATGTTGTAGAAGATGTCGCGACCAATGGCGTAGGATGCTGAATCTTCAAAGTTCTTCAGCGCGACGCCCTGTGCCTGCACCGCTACTGCAGCAAATAGCAACAACGAGAGGAAAACAAGTTTTTTCATAGTCTAAGTTGTCAATATTGGTCTAATTGGACTAATAGGACCAGTGGGACATATTTTTTTTCTTTAACTTCTAATCTTATACGTACTCCTTCGCCGGTTTGCCATCGAGCAGTTCTTTGCCGCAGATAGCCAAGGCCAGCATCTCGTTCTCTCCCTTGTAGATTTTGACGGGGGCGATCCAGTCGATCTGCTCGGTAATCTGTGCCATCCAGGGCTTGCTGTAGGCGATACCGCCCGTGAGGATGATGGCGTCGACCTTGCCTTTGACCACAGCGGCCAGACGGCTGATCTCCAACGACACCTGATAGCAGAAGGCGTCGACCAGCAGTTTGCATTTCTCGTCGCCGGCCAGAGCACGTTTCTCCACCTCGTAGGCGTCGTTGGTGCCGAGGTACGACACAAAGCCACCTTCGGCGGTGACCATCTTCTTCACCTTGTCCATATCGTATTTGCCGCTGAAGCAGACCTCAATCAGTTTGCTGGCGTTGATGGAACCCGATCGGGTGGGCGAGAAGGCGCCGAGACCGCAGAGGGCGCGGTTCACCTCCACGCAGCG
Source organism: Bacteroidales bacterium (assembly GCA_017449975.1). Classification (GTDB taxonomy): domain Bacteria; phylum Bacteroidota; class Bacteroidia; order Bacteroidales; family P3; genus Colimorpha. Next base: position 27,957 of record JAFSYK010000088.1, on the reverse strand, counting down.
ACCGTGCTCGTGGATACCCACGCTGACGCCGCCACCCATGTGGGCGATGATGAGGTTCAGATCCTCGTAGTGCTTGCCAAGTTCGCGGGCGTAGAGCTTGCCGGTCATCTTCTGGTTCAGGCAGTGCCAGATGACGCCTTCGTGGCTCGGGTCGAGGTCAAACTCCGTGTGGCCGGTAATCTTGGCGTAGGCGGGACGCTCGTCCACGATGCCGGGGTCGGCGATATAGGCGCATTCCAAACCAATCTCTTTGGCGATGGAGTCGCTGATGAGGGCGCCCAGGTTGCAAGCGTGCTTGCCCTGGATACCTTCGATGCACTCTTTACGCATCAGTTCGTTGACACGGTAGGTACCGCTCTCGCAGGGGCGTGTCAGACCGCCACGACCCATCACGATGGCTATCTCGTCGTCTTTGTAGCCCTGCTCGTGGACCATCTTCATGATGGCATCCTTGCGGTAGTCGAACTGGTCAGCCACCTCGTGAAACTGCTGTATCTCTTCGATGGGGTGCTTGATATTTTCGGTAAACAACTCGTTCTCTCCTTCATAGATGGAGAACTTCGTCGAAGTGGCGCCCGGGTTGATCACTAAAGTGTATTTTCTCATCGCTCTTATTTATTTAGTATTAGTATTTGTTTAATTGTCCGTTGCAAAGATAATGAATTATCTCGAATTGTGCAAATATCTGTTAAAACGTTATCGCTCCGTTCACTGCATCCTGCCTCGTTTCAGCAGGAAGGGTAATATCACATGGTCCACGCCTTCCTCCACCGCCACCGGCTGATAGTCGATATGGTATTGCATGGCATGCCGACGCAGGTCGTCCAGTTGCTGCCGCATCAGGGCACGGTAGCGTTCGGCCACCTCCGACGGCTGTGCCTTCAGCTGCCGTCCGCTCTCCATGTCGATGAAGAGGGTGGGTCGGTCGACATAGTCGAATTCGGCTTCATGGCGATGGTCCAACGTATGAAACAGCAACACTTCGTGTTTGTTGTGCCGTAGGTGCCGCAGGGCGTCAAACAGGGCGTCACGCTCGTCGTCGCGCAGCAGTGCGTCGGTGAACAGTACCACCATCGACCTGCGGTGCATCTCGTCGGCCAGCTGATGCAGACTGGCCGCTATCGACGTGGGGCGTCCTGTCGGCGCATCGTCGCGCAGCTCCTGTTCCAGCAGCGACAGCAGGTGCCGTTGGTGCACCTTGCTGCTGCGCATCTCGCTGTGCTGGTCGATGGTGTCGCTCAGCAGTGTCAGTCCGAAAGCGTCACGCTGGCGCACTAGCAGTTCCATCAGTATGGCGCTGGCGTAGACGGCAAAGGTGAGTTTGTTGGGATGCTGCAGGTCGCCACGTCCCTCGGGCGGGAACCGCATCGATCCACTGTGGTCGATGACCAGGCGGCAGCGCAGGTTGGTCTCCTCGGCATACTGCTTCACAAACAGCTTGTCGGTGCGGCCATACAGCCGCCAGTCGATGTTGCGTGTCGACTCGCCGTTGTTGTATTGCCGATGTTCGGCAAACTCTACCGAAAAACCGTGAAAGGGGCTGCGGTGCAGCCCCGTAATGTAGCCCTCCACAATCTGGCGGGCGTGGAAACTCAGCGATTTGTACCGCTCGGTCTCTTCGAACATGGCTCCCGACTTACATCAGGGCATCCAGTTTCTCAGTGAGGGTGGCTTTCTGCACCAAACCCACACTCTTGTCCTTCACCTCGCCGTTCTTGAAAAAGAGGACGGTGGGCACGTTGCGGATGCGGTACTGCATCGAGATTTCGGGACACTCTTCCACGTCCATCTTGCACACCACGGCACGACCTTCATACTCGTTGGCCACCTCGTCGACGATGGGAGCCAAAGCCTTGCAGGGTCCGCACCACGTGGCGCTGCAGTCAACCAAAACGGGCTTGTCGGTGTTCAGAATAGAAGCAAACTGCTCCTCGGTAACATGAATGGTCATAATATTTGAATTTGTTAATTTGGAAATTTGTGAATTCGTTAGTTCTGTTGTGTGCGTTGCCGACGGCAACGCACACAACATTTCTTCCTCTGCAAAGGTACTTCTTTTCTTTTCATTACAACCCCTTTTGACTTAATATTGTTTTCAACAATTGTTAATAGCAACATGGCTGTCATATTATTTTTTTATCCTCATATACCAAACTATTATTTTCTGCGTTTTTTAAATATGTTACTTCATTTTCTTCATTTTCTATCCCGTTCCCGTCAGACCTTGACGGCAGTAGCATTCATGATGCCGGCCCTTGTGGTTTCGGCCCAGTCCGGCTATGACAGCTCGTCCGACGTCAGCCGTTTCTCGTCGGCCTATGTCTCCAATTACGACAGCCTGCTCAATTCGTATTATCTGCGCAATTATCGTGAACGTCTCTCGCGTCACAACCAGTGGGTGTCGGTCGAAGACTTCGACCATGTGCCCGACTCGGTCATCGCGCGTCGTCTCGCTGCGCTTCACACGGTCATCCCCATGACCTACAATCGTCAGGTGCGCGCCTATATCCGTATGTATCTCAACAAGATGTCGACACGTCTCGACGTCACGCTGTCGCTGGCCGACTACTACCATCCTATGTTCGAGGAGGTTTTTGCACGCTATGGCGTTCCCGAGGAGTTGAAGTACCTCTCCATCGTTGAGTCGGCCATGAACCCCTTGGCCACATCGCGTGTGGGTGCCGCCGGTCTCTGGCAGTTCATGTATCACACTGGCAAGCTCTACGACATGGAGGTCAACTCCGTTGTCGACGACCGTCGCGACCCGCACCGCTCCACCGTGGCGGCGGCACGCTATCTTCATGACCTTCACTACATCTTCGGTGATTGGACGCTGGCCATCGCCGCCTACAACTGTGGTCCTGGCAACATCAACAAAGCCATCTCGCGTAGTGGTGGCAAGCGCGACTTCTGGCAGATCTATCCCTACCTGCCTGCCGAGACGCGCGGCTACATCCCCGCCTTCATCGCCGCCACCTACGTCATGAACTACTATCCGGAGCATGGCCTCCGTGTCCACCGTTTTGCATTGCCCATCCACTCCGATACGTTGCTGCTGCACAACGATGCGCTGTTCTGCTATGTGTCGCAGTTCACGGGAGTCTCCATGGACGAGCTGCGCAGCCTCAACCCGCAGTATCGGGTCGACTTCATCCCGGCGGCGTCAGGTCGTTACACCATCTGTCTGCCGACCAACAAAATCGACCTCATGATCCGCTACGAGGACAGCGTCTATGCCCGCACCACCGACTCGTTGAGCAAAGCGCCTGTCGAGGTGGAGGACTACCATCCGGTCGCCAAATCGTCGCGCAAATCGGGACGCCACGGCGGCGCCACGCATGTCGTGCGCAGAGGCGAGACCCTTTCGTCTATTGCCCGCCAGCACGGCACTACCGTGACCGCCCTGCGGAAGAAAAACAAGCTCCGCAACGACAAAATCCGAGTTGGACAGAGGATTAAGTTGTGATTGGCGAACTCCGTAATAACGTAATCAGGTAATAGCAAGAAAAACGCTTCATTCAGTGAACTGGTCCAAGATTTGGAAAATCGTCAAGAACAAGTACGTCGCCACCTCATTGATATTCGTGGTGCTCTTTGTCTTTCTTGATCAAAACAACCTCTTCGTCATCTCGCGTCTACACCGTGAGGTGCGTCACCTGCGGCAAGAGGAGCGCGACGAGATGCGCGCCGTTGTCGCCGACAGCATCCATGCCGTCAACCTCGTCCACAACCTCGACACCATAGAGCGTTTTGCTCGTGAAGAATACCTGATGAAACGCCCCAACGAAGACGTCTACGTCTTTGATGATTAGTGAATAGTGATTAGAGGAATAAATAATTTCGTTATTAAAATCCCTCCAACCCTTAACCCTTCCAACCCTTTCCCATGAAGAAACGCATGCTCGTCATCGTCAACCCCCACTCGGGGGTGGGCCGCCAGAAACGCATAGAGACTCTTTTAAGCAACAACCTCAACCGGGACCTCTACGACTACGAGGTGTGTTACACGGAATACATCCACCACGGCACTCTCATCGCCCGTGATGCGGTCGACAAGGGCTACGATGTGGTCACCGCTGTCGGCGGCGACGGCTCGGTCAACGATGTTATACAGGGTATCAAGGGTACCGACACTGTGCTGGGCATCGTGCCTTGTGGCAGTGGCAACGGCTTGGCGCGCTGTATGAAGATACCCCTTACGCCCGCTTTCGCCATCCGCTTGCTCAACCGTGAAAAAGTCAGTGCCATTGACACCATCGTGCTCAACGACAAATTCCTCATCGCCAGCATCGCCGGCGTGGGTTTCGACGCTTTTATCGCGCGCCTCATGAAGGCTGCTAAGATACGTGGTTTTTCGGCCTACCTCAACCTTATTTTGCGCGAATATCCTACCTATGAAAGCAAGGACTATCGCATCTACCTCGACGGTAAGGAGACGCCGGTAGACCGCAAGGCGTGGTTCATTACCTTTGCCAACAGCAACCAGTTTGGCTACAATGTCGCCGTGGCGCCGCATGCCAAACTCGACGACGGCCTCATCGACATTAGTATCGTCGACAAGATTCCGGTCGAGCATGCCCTCATCACCGCCCCGTTGGTCTACACCAACCTGTTTGAGTTGAGCCAGCATGTTGAAATGTTCCGCGCGCGCGACATCATGGTCACGGGCAATGTCGACAAATGGGTCAACATTGACGGCGAAGGAGAGAATGTCGGCAAAGAGCTCCACTTCGTCAACCATCCCCGTTCACTAAAAATCATAGGGAAATAAAATAGTATAAGAAAGGCGGCGAATGGAAATCCGCCGCCTTTCTTATATGCGATTGGCTGTAAGTTACCCTCAGAGGGTATTTAGAGACGTTTGCGATTGTTCGTATCCGTTTTTTTTTAGTCGCGTTTGAAGATGTCGCGGGTGTAGACCTTCTCCTTCACGTCGTCGAGGAGCGCGTCGTAGCGGTTGGCGATGATGGCCTGACTCTGCGACTTGAAGGCGGCAAGGTCGTTGACGATGCGGCTGCCGAAGAAGGAGCTGCCGTCCTCCAGCGTGGGCTCGTAGATGATAATCTGTGCGCCCTTGGCCTTGATGCGCTTCATGACGCCCTGGATGCTCGACTGGCGGAAGTTGTCGCTGTTGCTCTTCATGGTGAGACGATAGACACCGATGACGCATTCGCGCTCCTGCTGCTGATTCCATTTGTTGTTGGACTCGTAGTAGGTGTAGTACCCCGCCATCTTCAACACCTGGTCGGCAATGAAGTCTTTGCGTGTGCGGTTGCTCTCGACGATGGCGCTCATCATGTTCTGCGGCACATTGGCGTAGTTGGCCAGCAACTGCTTCGTGTCTTTGGGCAGGCAGTATCCGCCGTAGCCGAAGCTGGGGTTGTTGTAGTGGTCTCCGATACGCGGGTCGAGGCAGACGCCGTTGATGATCTCCTGCGTGTCGAGACCTTTCATCTCTGCGTAGGTGTCCAACTCGTTGAAGAAGCTGACGCGCAACGCCAGGTAGGTGTTGGCAAACAGTTTCACGGCCTCGGCCTCGGTGCTGCCCATCTCCAGCGTGGGGATGTCGGGCTTGATGGCGCCTTCGGCGATGATGCGGGCAAAGGTGCGTGCCGCCTCGGCCAGTGCGGCGTCTCCGTGGCGATAACCCACGATGATACGGCTGGGGTAGAGGTTGTCGTAGAGAGCCTTGCTCTCGCGCAAGAACTCGGGGGCGAACATCACACGGTCGGTGTGGAAACGTTCACGCACCGACTCGGTGTAGCCCACGGGGATGGTGCTCTTCAGCACCATGATGGCGTGGTTGTTGACCTCCAGCACCTTGGCCACGACATCCTCCACAGCGGAGGTGTCGAAATAGTTCTTGGCGCTGTCGTAGTTGGTGGGAGCGGCAATGACCACATATTCGGCATCGGCGTAGCCCTGCTTCCAGTCGAGGGTGGCGTGCAGCGACAACGGTTTCTTCAGGATGCTGTCGGGCAGCGTCTGTCCCTGCTGTAAAGCCAGGTCCTCACGGAAGAAGCGCTCGATATAGTCGTCCTGAATGGGCGACTGGCGACGGTTGACCATGTCGACACGTTCCGGCACGATGTCCACTGACACCACGTCGTGGTGCTGTGCCAGAAGGGTGGCAATGCTGAGTCCTACATATCCTGTTCCTGCAACGGCGATTTTCATCTTGAAGGGTTTTAAGGTTAAAGGGTTAAAGGGTTTGAGGGTTTATGTTGATATGTTTAATGTTGATACGTTTATACGATTCGCAATCCTTATCAACCTATCAACCTTCAAGCGAAGTGAACCGTTCAACCCTTTTTTAGTTTTTAGTTTTTACTTTTAGTTTGTTAAAACTCCTAATCTTATTTCTCCAGACGGATGCGGGCGTCGACAGCGGTGACATAGCGCGGGTTGCCCAGCAGCGGGTTGAGGTCCATCTCGGCAATCTCGGGGGCTGCCTGCACCAGTGCGCTGACGCGAGCAATCTGGTCGGCGTAGAGATCGATGTTCACGCCCTCCTGTCCACGGACGCCTTCGAGAATCTTGTAGCCCTTGAGTTGCTTGAGCATCTCTTTGGCTTCGGCGGCGGTGATGGGAGCCAGCGCGGACTGCACATCCTTGAGCACTTCGATGAAGATGCCACCCAGACCGAAGAAAATCTGATGACCGAACTTGGCATCCTTGATGGCGCCGATGTAGACGTCGATACCGTCGAGCATGGGATACATCTCCACAGCGTAGGTCTCGGGGATGACGATGAGGCGGTCGAATTCTTTGGCCACGGTGTCGAGGTCTTTGACGCCCAGCGTCACACCGCCCACGTCGCTCTTGTGCAGCGGGCCGACAACTTTCATGACCAGCGGCACATCCTTCGAGCAGCCCACCTCCTTGGCGAAGGCGAGGGCGTCCTCTTTCTTGCTGACCTCAACCGATTTCTTGCGGCTGATGCCGGCGGCGTCGAGCAGCTCGTTGTAGTCGGCAATCTCCATATAGCCATCCTTGCAGCGGTCGACGGTGGCGCGGATGCGTGCCACGTCGATGGCGGGCTGCTCCACCTGCTCGGGCTGCGGCTTGGGCGTATGGTAGACCTTGACGATGGCATTGCCCAGCACGCACTCTTCGGGGAAGTTGATGCGTCCCTTGGCAATGAAATCGTTGATTTCGTCCTTGACATTGATGATGCTTGGCAGCACGGGGAAGATGGGCTTCTTGCAGGTCTTCATCTTCTCGTCGAGCAGGTCGTAGACCTCCTTGTTGGAGAAGAGTCCCGGCGAACCGAAGATGACCACGGAGAAGTCGATGTCGGTATATTCGTTCTCGACCGTGTCGATGATATAGCCCAGCTGTTCAGCCGTACCGGTGGCGAGGAAGTCGATGGGGTTGCCCACCGAGGAGCCGCCGAAAAGTTTCTCCAGCAGGGCGGGGCTGGCGGGGTGGTCCTTCAGCGAGGGAACCTCCATGCCACCGTTGCTCAGCACATCGGTGAGCATGACGGCGGGACCGCCGGCGTGGGTGATGACGGCACAACGTTTGCCTTTCAGTTCGGGGTGCATGAAGACGGCGCAGACCGTGGTCAGCTCCTGACGGTTCTGGCAACGCACGATGCCCGCTTTGCGGAACAAGGCGTCGACGGCAGCGTCATTGGTGGCCAGGGCGCCCGTGTGCGACGAGGCGGCACGGCTGCCGGCGGCACTACCGCCACTCTTGATGGCGGCGATGTGGCAGCCCTTGTTGATGAGGCTGCGGCTGTGCTTCAGGAGACGCTGCGGGTCGCCGATCTTCTCCATATAGAGCATGATGACACGGCTGGAACGCTCGGGGTCGAAGGTGTTGTCGAGGTGCTCGAGCACATCCTCGATGCCCAGCTGGGCGCTGTTGCCGACGGCCCACACGCTGTTGAAAGTAAGACCGTTGCTGATACCGTACTCTTTGATGAAGACAGCGGTGGCACCGCTACCGGTGATGAAGTCCACACCGTGGGGGTCGAGTTTCGGGATGGGGGTGTCGAAACAACCGGCATAGTTGGTGTTGAGGAAGCCGGTGCAGTTGGGACCGATGAGGGAACCGCCGACGGCGTTGATGCTGTCGACAATGTGTTTCTCGATGGCGGCACCTGCCTCGTTCTCCTCGGAGAAGCCGGCGCTGATAATAATGAAACCCTTGGTGCCTTTCTGCTGGGTCAGCACATCGACGGTCTGGGCGCAGAACTTGGCGGCGATGCAGAGGATGGCGCAGTCCACCTGCGGCAGCTCCTCAACGCTGGCATAGCATTTGATGCCCTGCACTTCACTCTCTTTGGGGTTGACGGCATAGACCTCGCCTTTGAAGGGACTCTCCAAAAGGTTTTTCAGGGCTTTGCCACCGGGTTTATGGATGTCGGCCGATGCACCGCAGATAACGATGCTGCGGGGATTGAGTAATTCTTTTGAAATCATATCTTTGGTTTTTTCGTTTAACGTTTAAGGTTTAACGTTTAATGATTCTATTTTTTTCGTTTCTATTTTTTTGTTGGAAAGTTGACAAACACTTTGAACTTGCAAATATACTAATTATAATTGAGAATTGAGAATTGAGAATTGAAAATTGATATTAAGCGGTCAGTAGTTAGCAGTTAGCGGTCAGCTTTTGTTTGCGTCAGCCAGCTAGCCGCTAACTTCTCAATCCGTCTATTAGTTAGTGAGAAAAAGTGTATTTTTGCAAAAGAATTCCAAGGTGCAACGATGCTTGTTGCAAATTCTTGATTATTATATACAAACATTAAACGTTAAACCTTAAACGTTAAACGTTACTCGAATAGCCATGACTGAGAAACTGAACTATCGAATAGAGAGCGATCTCCTTGGATCGAAGGAGGTTCCGGCGGAGGCCTTGTATGGCATCCAGACATCCCGCGCAATGGAAAATTTCCATATCAGTGGACAGCTGCTGAGTCACTACCACAATTTCATCCGTGGCATGGCGTTCACGAAAAAGGCTGCCGCAATGGCCAATATGGAGATGGGTATGATTACCATGGAGCAGGGCGACGCCATCAAATGGGCGTGCGACCAGCTGATTGAGGGCAAGTACCACGACCAATTCCCCATCGACATGATTCAGGGTGGCGCCGGCACCAGTACCAATATGGCTGCCAATGAGGTGATTGCCAATCTGGCTCTAGAGCGCATGGGTCACAAGAAAGGAGAGTATCAATACTGTTCGCCCAACGATGTGGTGAACGCTTCGCAGAGCACCAATGATGCCTATCCCTGTGCCATCCACATGGCGTTGGCACTCGAGCACCAGTCGTTTATCCCCCATCTGGAGCGGATGATCGGTGCTCTCGATGTCAAGCGAGAAGAGTTCAAGAATGTTATCAAGATGGGCCGTACACAGTTGCAGGACGCGGTGCCGATGACGTTGGGTCAGACTTTCGGCGCTTTTGCCGATTCGCTTAGGGGTGAGGACAAGAACCTGCGCGCCACGGCCGATGAGTTTCTGGTGGTCAATATGGGTGCCACCGCCATCGGCACGGGCATCTGTTCGAAGCCCGGCTACAGCGAGGCTTGTGTCAAGGCGCTGCGAAAGATTACCGGATGGAATATCAACCTGGCCGACAACCTCATCGAGGCCACCAGTGCCACCACCTGCATGCTTTCCTACAGTGCCGCCATGAAGCGGCTGGCTATCAAAATCAACAAGATGTGCAACGACCTGCGTCTGCTTTCCAGCGGTCCCCGCTGTGGCTTGAACGAGATACACCTGCCCGAGCGTCAGCCTGGGTCCAGTATTATGCCCGGCAAGGTGAACCCTGTCATTCCCGAGGTGATGAACCAAGTGTGTTACAAGGTTATAGGTAATGATATGACCATCAGTTTGGCCTCGGATAATGGACAGCTGGAGCTCAATGTGATGGAGCCCGTTATCGTCTATACGATGTTTGAAAGCATCCACCTGATGAAGAATGGGTTGGACACGCTGCGTACACTCTGTATCGACGGCATCCGCGCCAACGAGGAGCGGTGCCGCCAACTGGTGGAGCACAGTATCGGCATTGTCACCATGCTCAACCCTATTATCGGCTACAAGCAGAGTACCCAGATAGCCAAAGAGGCTGCCGAGACGGGACGCGGTGTCTATGAGCTTGTTCTGGAGCACGGCCTGCTGACCAAGGCTCAGCTCGACGAAATTCTGAAGCCCGAAAATATGCTGCAACCGGTGGAGTTGAAAATTGAGAATTGAGAATTGAAAATTGAAAATTGAGAATTGAAATTCGTGACCTGTAACCTGTGATGCGTGACCCGTATCGTGTCACTGGTCACAGATCACCGGTCACGAAATCTTAATATTTTTCGTATCTTTGTATCTTTAATTTCGTCGGAAAGATGTCGGATATCATCAAGATAAAAAAGGGATTGGATATTCCACTGCCGGGTGCGGCGGTCGATGAGTTGGTCGACGTCCGTGACGTGCAGTGCTGTGCGGTCTGTCCGACGGACTATGTGGGTTTCACTCCCCGTTTGCTGGTGCAGGAGGGCGACAGTGTGAAAGCCGGCGACCCGTTGCTGTGCGACAAGAAAGATGAGCGGCAGCGGCTGCTCTCGCCTGTGTCGGGCACGGTGAAAGCCATCGTGCGCGGTGAACGCCGCCAGATACTGGCGGTGGTGGTGGAGAGAGGGTTGAAGGGTTCGCTTCGCTTGAAGGTTGAAGGGTTCGCTTCGCTTGAGGGTTCAAACCCACAAACCCACAAACCCACAAACCCACAAACCCTCAAATTCTCAATTCTCAATTCTCAATTTCCAATCCTTCCCTTCATTCTTCAGCGGCCTTTTGGCACGATGGCTTCACCCGATGTGAAGCCCAAGGCGTTGTTTGTCTCTTGCTGCGACAGCGCGCCGCTGGCGGCGCGCTGCGACATCACGCTGCGGGGTAGGGAAGAGGAGTTTTGTCGCGGATTGGAGGCACTGGGCGAGTTGGTGGCACCGGCCCCGGTGCATGTCTCGTACAACGAACAGAGTATTATCGGCCGTCTGCTGGCCGATTTTGAAAATAGAGGTTTAGTGAAGCTGCATGTGGTGCGTGGCCCTCATCCTTCGGGCAATGTGGGAACGCAGATTGCCGCCATTGACCCTATCAACAAAGGAGAAGTCGTTTGGACGGTCGATCCACAGGATGTGGCCAACATCGGCCGATTGGCGCTGACGGGCTGCTATGCGCCCGAGCGTGTGGTGGCGGTGTGTGGTCCCGCCGCGCAGCATCCGCGCTACTACCGCACGGTGGCGGGCACCTGCGTGGCGCCGCTGCTGGAAGGACAGATCGATGCTGCGGAACCGCAGCCGCGTGTTATTGCCGGCAATGTGTTGACGGGTGTTCAGGTGGCCGCCGACGGATTTCTGCATGCCCACACCAACGAACTGACATTGTTGCCCGAGGGCGACTACTACGACTTTCTGGGCTGGCTGCTGCTTGGCCTGCATAAATACAGCTTTTCGCGCACTTTCCTTTCGGGTTTTGGATCGAAACGGAAGTCGAAACAGAAGCCAGCGTTGGCCCCCGAATTCGACACCCAGCGGCATGGCGACGTGCGTCCGTTGGTGTTCGGCGAGGTGTTCGACCGGGTCTTCCCCTTCGACATCTATCCCATGGAGCTAATCAAGGCGGCAGTGATAGGCGATATAGAAAGATTGGAACAGTTGGGTATCTATGAGATTGAGCCAGAGGATATGGCATTGTGTGAGTTTGTTGACCCGTCGAAAACGGAGATACAGACCCTGATACGCACGGCACTGGAGCTGTGTAGAAAGGAGGGCATGTGAGCGATAAAGATATGAGAGGGAGAAAGTGGGATCAACGGTTGGCCGATTGGTTTGAGAAGCATGAGCCCCAAGGCAAGTGGGCTTGGCTCGGCAGTACCTACGAGGCATTCCACACCTTTACCTTTGTGCGCAAGACCGTCACCCGCAGCGGTGCCCATGTGCGCGACGCTGTCGATATGAAACGTTCCATGTTTACCGTGGTGCTGGCACTGCTGCCGGCCTTGCTGTTCGGTATGTGGAACATCGGCTACCAACACTTTGCCGCTAACTCTCAACTCTCAACTCTCAACTCTCAATTATTCGATTGTTGGTGGTTCGGTTTCCTGCGTATGCTGCCGATGATTGTGGTGAGTTATGTCGTGGGTTTGGCCATCGAGTTCGCTTTTGCCCAGGTGCGCCACCATGAAGTCAACGAAGGCTACCTGGTGACGGGACTTCTGATACCGATGATTGTGCCAGTCACCACGCCGCTGTGGCAACTGGCGTTGGCGGTGGCCTTTGCTGTGATTATCGCCAAGGAGGCTTTCGGCGGAACGGGCATGAATTTCCTCAATCCGGCACTGGTGGCACGGGCGTTTCTCTTCTTCGCCTATCCCACTAATATGTCGGGCGACACGGTGTGGATTGCCCACGACCTCTGGGGCAGCGACGCCATCACGGGGGCGACACCCCTCGCCGCACTTTCCGCCGGTGCGGATTTCTCAGTTTTCAATTCTCAGTATTCAGTACTCGACCTATTGGTCGGTACCATCCCCGGCAGCACCTGCGAGACCTCCTTCATCGCCATCGCATTTGGTGCTATGCTGCTGCTATTCACCGGCATTGCCTCATGGCGTATCATGCTGGGTGTCTTCCTCGGCGGCGGCTTGATGGGCCTGTTCTTCAACCTGCTTCCATCGCTCGACGCTCAGCTTTCAACGCACATCTACCTCCAGCTGCCTTTCTACTACCATTGGTTGCTAGGTGGCTTCGCCTTCGGTGCGGTCTTCATGGCCACCGACCCGGTGACGGCGGCGCAGACACGCACAGGCCGTTGGATTTACGGTCTGCTGGTGGGCGCTTTCGCCGTACTGCTGCGCGTGTGCAACCCCGCCTATCCGGAAGGCATGATGCTGAGTATCTTGTTTATGAACTGCATGGCACCGCTGATAGACCACTGCGTCATCGCCAGAAATATCAAATCTAGACAATCTAGATTATCTAGACAATCTAGAACTACAAGAAAGGAGGCCCATAATGGCTAAGACCTTCTCCAACCGTTATATGCTTTTCTATGCGGCGGCACTGGTGACGGTGGCGGCGCTGCTGCTTACCATTGTGAGCGTCAGCCTCAAGCCTCGCCAAGAGCGCAACAAAGCGGCCGAGCAGAAACAGATGATACTGAAGACCATCGGTGTGGAGGCTTCGCGCGATAATGCCGCAGAGCTGTTTGAACAATATTTTACGGTGGGGGAGTCCCCCAATGGGTCATCGGCAGAAGAAGACATACACGGCGGTACGCCCCTGCGTTACGACGGTGGCATAGTCATCCCGATACAAGGCAGTGGTCTCTGGGGTCCCATCTGGGGCTATCTGGCACTCGACAGTAATGCCACGGTGGTAGGTGCTGTTTTCGACCATCAGGGCGAGACCCCGGGCTTGGGTGGTGAGATTGCCACCGACAAGTTTGCCGCCCGCTTTATCGGCAAGCGTATGGACAGCCAACCTATCTGTCTCAAAAAGAACGCAGACAATAACAGCCCTTACCAAGTGGATGTTATCAGTGGTGCCACCATGACCTCCAACGGCGTGACGGAGATGCTGGAAAAGGCGTATGAAAACTACAAAAATCTGATTACTCCGAATATTCAGAGTAATCAGATTGATTTTAGAAAGGAGGCTGTCCAATGAAAATCAGCCCCCTCATCAAACTGCCTTTCAGCAAGCAGAACCCCGTCACGGTGCAGGTGCTGGGCATATGCTCCTGCTTGGCGGTGACGGCGCAACTCAAGCCCGCCGTGGTGATGGCGCTCAGCGTGACCGTGGTTGTGATGTTCAGTAACTTGATTATCTCGCTGTTGCGTAACACTATACCGCCGCGTATCCGCATCATCGTTCAGCTGGTGGTGGTGGCGTCGCTGGTGGTGGTGGTCAACCAGGTGCTGGAAGCCTTTGTCTACGATGTGAGTCGCCAGCTGTCGGTCTATGTGGGGTTGATTATCACCAACTGCATCGTCATGGGACGATTGGAGGCGTTCGCTATGACGCACCGTCCGTGGGAGTCTATGCTCGACGGCTTGGGCAACGGCTTGGGCTATGCGGTGATACTCGTTATTCTGGGCATCGTGCGCGAACTCTTCGGCAGCGGCACCCTGTGGGACTATCCTGTCGTGGAGCGGCTGGGACTTTATAATATCGGATATCAGAATAATGGACTCTTTGTCATGGCACCGATGGCGTTGATACTGGTGGGCGTTATCATCTGGATTCAGCGCAGTGCAGACAAGGATTTGCAAGAGAAAGAGAAATAAGGTATGGGAGCATTCTTCGATATATTGGTACGTTCGGTCTTTATCGACAACATGGTCTTTGCCTTCTTCTTGGGCATGTGCTCCTTTTTGGCGGTTTCCAAGACTGTCAAGACCTCGTTCGGCTTGGGCGTGGCAGTGACGCTGGTATTGCTGATTACCGTTCCCATCAATTATTTGATTGACAAATATCTGTTGCAGCCGGGAGCCTTGTCGTGGCTTTCGCCTTCGCTGGCCGATATCGACCTGTCGTTTCTCAGTTTGATACTCTTCATCGCTGTCATCGCCGCCATCGTGCAGATGGTGGAGATGGTGGTGGAACGTTTCTCGCCTGCGCTCTACAATGCGCTGGGCGTCTTCTTGCCTCTCATCGCTGTCAACTGCGCCATCATGGGTGGCTCGCTCTTCATGCAGCAACGAGCCTATGACAACCTGGGCGAGGTGACGGCTTTTGCGCTGGGCTCTGGACTGGGCTGGCTGCTGGCCATCGTGGGTATCGCCGCCATCCGCGAGAAGCTGCGCTACTCGCAGGTGCCGCCGGCGCTCCGCGGCGTGGGCATCACGTTCATCATCACCGGCCTGATGGGTATGGCTTTCATGGCCTTTATGGGATTCAAGATATGAAGGGAAATAGGTTAGAGAATTAATTGAAGATTGAAATGATTACCTTGTTCACCGCCATAGTTGTTTTTCTGGCAATAGTTCTGTTGCTGGTGGCGCTGCTGCTGTGGCTGCGTGCCAAGGTGATGCCAGAGGGCGATGTGCAGCTGCGCATCAATGACGACCGTGAGTTGAAGGTGCCCACGGGTGGCACGCTGATCGGCACACTGGCGGAGCAAGGTGTACATCTGCCGTCGGCCTGTGGTGGCAAGGGCAGCTGCGGACAGTGTCGCTGTCGTGTACAGCAGGGTGGGGGAGCCATCCTGCCCACGGAGCAGGGCTTCTTCAGTCGCAAGGAACAGCAGCAAGGCTGGCGACTGGGCTGTCAGGTGAAGGTGCGCGAAGATATGCACATCCTTCTTCCGCCCAGCATTCTGGCTGTCAAGGAATATGAGTGTACGGTGCTGTCGAACAATAATGTGGCCACCTTCATCAAGGAGCTGCGTGTGCAGCTGCCGGCAGGCGAACACTTCGACTTTGAACCCGGCAGCTACGCCCAGATACAGATACCGCGCTTCCATATCCGCTATGCCGATTTCGACCGTGCGTTGATAGGCGAGAGTTACCTGCCGGCATGGGAACAGCATGGTTTGTTCGACCTGCGGTGCGACAATGACGAACCCACGGTGCGCGCCTATTCCATGGCCAACTACCCCGCCGAGGGCGACGTGTTTATGCTCACCGTTCGTATTGCCACGCCGCCGCTGCGTCCCGACCGCAAAGGCTTCCTTTCTGTGAGTCCCGGTGTCGCCTCGTCCTATATCTTCTCGCTGAAGCCGGGCGACAAGGTGCTGATGTCGGGTCCTTATGGCGACTTCCACGTGCGTCCCGTCGCCGCTGGCAATCCCATCCCCGAACGTATCTGGGTGGGCGGTGGCGCCGGTATGGCACCCTTGCGGGCACAGATCATGCACCTCACCCGCACGCTGCATGTCAACGACGGCGTCATGCATTTCTTCTACGGCGCCCGTGCCCTCAACGAGGTGTTCTATCTGCAGGATTTCCTCCAGTTGGAGCAGGAGTTCTCCAATTTCCGGTTCCATCTTGCCCTCGACCGTCCCGACCCCGCTGCCGACACTGCTGGCGTGCGCTACACCGCCGGATTTGTCCACAACGTCATGTACGAGACCTACCTCAAAGACCATGCCGCCCCCGAGGATATCGAATACTATATGTGTGGCCCCGGCCCCATGAGCGCTGCGGTGACCCAGATGCTCGAATCGCTGGGCGTCCCGCCCGAAAATATCTGTTACGACAACTTCGGAAGTTGAAAATTGAAAATTTAAATTTGAGAATGATCGATATAACGTAATATCGTTATAACGTTATAACGAAAAAATGAATTAACGAATTAATATCTAACATCTAACATCTTACAACCCAATGAATATCCCCAAAATCCACTCGGTGAGCAAAAAAATACTTGTAGCCCTGGTGGGTGCCTTTTTGCTCGTATTTCTGTTGTTTCACGCCACGGCGAATCTCTTCGTGCTGCGTCATGATGATGGTGCTTGGTATTCGACGTTCTGTCATTTCATGGGCACCAACTGGATTGTGAAAGTCTTTGAGGTGGTACTGCTGGCCACCATTATGATTCACATCGTGCTGACGATGTGGTTGGCCGTCACCAATAAACTGGCACGTCCCGTGCGCTACCGTCAGCCGCAGCGCACCACCACGCACACCACGTCGAAGTTGATGGTATGGACCGGCATCCTTATCTTCGTGTGCATGATCCTCCATTTCACCGACTTCTACTTCGTGAAGCTGGGCTGGGTGAAAGGCGAGTATATGGTGGAGACGGAGAAAGTGCAAACGCCCGAGTTGAACCAGCTGATGCAGTTCTCATCACAGATGAATATGACTCCCTCCGATTTGCTCAGGGAGATGGAGTCTTACGCCGATAGCGATGCTTCCGACCCGCAGACGACGGCCTATCTGGAAGAGATGCGCGACCAGCTGTCCTTGTACCAGATACTGGAGCGAGCCTATCAGGAGGGCAATATCTCTGCCGACGGCAAATGGCTGCGTCATCTGACCTATGACGAGCGACAGACACTGCGCGAGCTGCTGCCTGAGAGTGGCGTGGAACCCGACTTCTACTATATGGTCCGCCAGAAGTTCCAGAGCCTCTATCTGGTGGTGATGTATCTGCTCTTCTTCGCGGTCATATTCCTGCATCTGCGCCACGCTTTCCCGTCGGTCTTCCAGACGCTTGGCCTCAACAATTATAAATACAATACTGCGCTCGAGTTGTTGGGCAAAGCCTACACTTGGATTGTGGTACTGATGTTCGCCATTGTGCCCATCCTCATTTATATGGGGTGTTAGTTTAAACTAAAAAGTAAAAACTAAAAAGTAAATAGTGGCCAGTAATAAAATGTTAAGATGTTAAGATGCGAAGACGTTAAGCTCACAACTTCACAATTTCACAACTTCACAAATAATAATTCTCAATTCTCAACTCTCAATTCTCAATTTGAATGTTTCCTGATTCCAAAATACCTGAAGGTCCGCTGGCACAGAAGTGGACGAACTACAAGACCAATCAGAAACTGGTGAACCCTGCCAACAAGCGCAAGCTCGACATTATTGTCGTAGGTACGGGTCTGGCGGGTGCCTCGGCGGCTGCGTCGCTGGGTGCGCTGGGATTCCATGTCGACATCTTCTGTCTGCAAGACTCGCCGCGTCGGGCCCATAGTATCGCCGCGCAGGGTGGCATCAACGCCGCCAAGAATTACCAGAACGACGGCGACAGCGTGATGCGCCTGTTCCGCGACACCATCAAGGGTGGTGACTACCGCGCCCGCGAGGCCAACGTGTATCGTCTGGCTGAGGTGAGTGGCGACATCATCGACCAGTGTGTGGCGCAGGGCGTGCCTTTTGCCCGCGACTACAGCGGTATGCTCGACAACCGCTCCTTCGGTGGCGCACAGGTGAGCCGCACCTTCTACGCTCGTGGCCAGACGGGTCAGCAGCTGCTGCTGGGAGCCTACGGCGCGCTGAGTCGTGAGATCAGCCGTGGTACCGTGACGCTGCACACGCGCAGCGAGATGCTGGATCTAGTGGTCGACAACGACGCACAGGGTGTGGCGCGGGCGCGCGGCATCATCGTGCGCAACATGGTGACGGGTGACCTCGAACGCTATGCCGCCCATGCGGTGGTGGTGGCGTCGGGTGGCTACGGCAATGTCTACTACCTTTCTACCAATGCCATGAACAGCAACGTCAGTGCGGCGTGGGCATGCCACCGTCAGGGTGCGCTGTTTGCCAACCCCTGCTATGTGCAGATACATCCCACCTGCATTCCCGTACACGGCGACTATCAGTCGAAGCTGACGCTGATGAGCGAGAGTCTGCGCAACGACGGCCGCATCTGGGTGCCCAAGCGCAAAGAGGATGCCGAGGCGATACGTCGTGGCGAGAAGGGTCCCAACGACATTGCCGAGGAGGACCGCGACTACTACCTCGAGCGTCGCTACCCGGCCTTCGGCAACCTGGTGCCGCGCGACGTGGCGTCGCGTGCCGCCAAGGAGCGTTGCGATGCTGGCTACGGCGTGGGTACCGGACTGGCTGTCTATCTCGATTTCCGTGACGCCATCCAGCGACTGGGACGCGATGTTGTGGAACAGAAATATGGTAACCTGTTCCAGATGTATCAGAAGATTGTCGACACCGACCCCTACGAGGAGCCGATGATGATTTACCCCGCCGTCCATTATACTATGGGTGGCTTGTGGGTGGACTACGAGCTGCAGACCACCATCCCGGGACTCTTCGCCGCAGGCGAAGCCAACTTCAGCGACCACGGTGCCAACCGTCTCGGTGCTTCGGCGCTGATGCAGGGCCTGGCTGACGGCTACTTCGTGCTGCCCTATACCCTTCAAAATTACCTGGCCGACCAGATCTACGTTGGGAAGGTAGAAAGCAACACCCCCGCCTTCGACGCCGCCGAGCAGCGGGTGCGGGAGAGAATAGAGAGGTTGATGGGAATTGCCGGAAAATTCGGATTATCCGGAGATTCCGGAATTTCCGACGCGCCAGCCAACTCTCAACTCTCAACTCTCAATTCTCAATTTCACTCCGTCGACCACTACCACAAGGCCCTTGGCCGCATCATGTGGGAGTATTGCGGCATGGCCCGCAGCAAGGAGAGTCTGGCGACTGCCGCCCAGAAGGTTGCCGAGCTGGAGGCTGATTTCTACCAGCACGTTTGTGTGCCGGGAACGGCCGACAGCATGAATCCCGAGTTGGAGAAGGCGTGGCATCTGGCCGACTACTTCGAGTTGGCACGCCTCATCGTGGCCGACGCCACCCAGCGCGAGGAGAGCTGTGGCGGCCACTTCCGTGTGGAACACCAGACGGCCGATGGCGAGACGCTGCGCGACGACGACCATTTCATGTTCGTCGGTGCATGGGAGTACCAAGGTGAGAACCAGGCTGAGACCATGCACACCGAACCGCTGCACTACGAGGATATTCAGATTGTCAACCGTAATTATAAATAAGTAAAATAATTATACTATTATACTATGTCTAATTGGTCCCATTGGTCCAATGGGTCTAATAAGCTCCAAGAAATATGAACTTTACCCTACATATCTGGCGACAGGCCAATGCTCAGGCTCAAGGTGGTTTTGAGACCTACTCTTTGGAGAACATCTCGCCCGACTGCTCCTTTCTGGAGATGCTGGACATCCTCAATGAGCAAATCATTTCAAATCAACAATCCGACAATTCAACAAATCAACAACCCATAGCCCATCCCGTTTGTTTCGACAACGACTGTCGCGAGGGTATCTGTGGCATGTGCGGCCTCTATATCAATGGCCGGCCGCACGGCAACGACGATGGTGTTACCACCTGTCAGTTGCACATGCGCCGTTTCCACGACGGCGACGAAATCTGGGTCGAGCCGTGGCGTGCCAAGGCTTTCCCCGTGGTGAAAGACCTGGTGGTCGACCGCAGTGCTTTTGATAAAATCATCCAGGCCGGCGGCTATATCAGTGCCACCACGGGCGGCGCCCCCGACGCCAATTCCATCCTGGTTCCGAAGCATAAGGCCGACGAGGCGATGGATGCCGCCGCCTGCATCGGCTGCGGTGCCTGTGTGGCGGCGTGCAAGAACGCCAGCGCCATGCTGTTCGTCGCCGCCAAGGTCAGCCACCTCAGCCTGCTGCCGCAGGGCGAGCCCGAGGCGGCCGACCGTGTGCGCAAGATGGTCTGCAAGATGGATGAGCTGGGCTTCGGCAGCTGCACCAACACCTTCGCCTGCGAGGCGGAGTGCCCCAAGCAGATCAAACGCCAACACATAGCCCGCCTCAACCGCCAATGGATCGGGCACCTGTTCAAAGGCGGGAAGGCGTAGATTGGCATTCCAGTGATCTAGTAACTTGAATAACGCAGGAGGTTCTGCTTCTGTCAATGAAATGGCGACGTTCTCTTATTTGAGTACTTATATTGGACGCAGTGATATCGAGGCAGTGAAAACACAGTTTCGTAATGCAGGGTATGTGATTGAGGAGGATGGCGAATCGTTTGATGCGCAAAAAATTACTCTAACGACTACGGTTGACTATCTTTTCGAAGTCGAAAATGGAGTAATTACGAGAGCCTGTTTTTGGTATGGAGAGGACGGATTAAGAACTAGTGGAGGATTGAGAAGTGCTGTGTTGCAAAAGATTGAGGAAGAGAAGCTGTTCTCTGTCAATAGGACAATGGAATCTTATCATGGCTATATTTATAATGGGGATTCAGACCAGCACTCTTTTACCTCCCGGGAGGATTTTGTTGATTGGTTCAGCAATGCTGAGTTGACTAATCATCTTGAGGGCGAGAGCAATTGTACTTATGGCACCTATAAGACAACTGTAGACATTTATCCCGACGAGTGGGGAATTATTATTAGGTTGAAATAGATTGAGAACGTGAAAACTGTAGCGGGTCGGGAAACATCGTTTCCCGACCCGCTACTCTTCTCGATGTACGCTATCTCTGCAGTTAGAAGCGGTGCAGCGGTCGTGTGACTCCGTCGATGTAGAGTTCGTCGCCCATCAGCGTCATGATGACGCCCTCGGTGACGTATACCTTGTTGTCGACGAGCGCATAGGTGTACATCTTTCTGTTGATGTCGAAGTAGTACCAGCCATAGTGGTCAGGTAGCGGACTTTTCGTCAATCCATAGCTTTCGGCGCTAGTGTTCCAACAGCGGCCATAGCTGATGACGGTGTTGTCGTCGATGAACTGGTACACTTCGTCGCGCGATGCATTGGTGCTGTGTTCTACCGCGTCTTGACTCCACATGCCGATGAGCGGGTTGCTGCTGCTCCCGCCACCGCTGTTTGAGCCAGACGAGCTGTCGTCCTTGGAACATGCGGAAAACAGCATGAGGACACCCATCAAGGCAATACCTAATCTTTTCATGATTGGTGTTCTTTGGTTGTTTTTACTACTCATGGTTGGTGTTCTTTGGTTGTTTTTACTACTTCTCGGGGATGGCTTCCAGCGTAGCCACCAGGTAGTCGTAGAACTTCTTGCTGCTGGGAATGTTGGCACGCTCGTCGGGACTGTGGGGGCTCTGCAGCGTGGGGCCGAAGGAGATCATCTCCATGTCGGGGTACTTGCCGCCGAGCAGACCGCACTCCAGACCGGCGTGGATGGCCACGACGGCGGGCTCTTTCTTGTAGAGCTTCTTGTAGGTGGCCTTCATGGTCTTCAAAAGCTTGCTTTGCATGTTGGGCTTCCAGCCGGGGTAGGCACCGCTCAGCTTGCAGCTGCCGCCAGCCAGCTCGGCCAGGCAGACCAGACGCTCGGCCAACGCCTCCTTGGCGGTGTCGACGGAGGAGCGCAGCAGGGCCTGGATGGTGAAGTTCTTGCCGTTGGTGTTGACGATGGCGAGGTTGAGCGAGGTCTCGACCAAGCCTTCCATGTCGCGGCTCATGCGGATGACGCCGTTGGGAGCCACCATCATGAGGTTGATGATCTTCTGGGTGTCGGCGTCGGTGATGACCTTCGTGGCCATGCGCACGCGTTCGTATTTCATGAAGAAGTCGGGCTCGACGGAGGCCAGCTCTTTCTTGACCCATCCCGCCACTTTGTCGAACTCCTCGAGGATGCACCTCTCATGCTCCTTCGGGAAGGCGACGACCGCCTCGCCGTCGCGCGGGATGGCGTTGCGCATATTGCCGCCGCTGACGCTGATGAGACGCAGACCACATTCGGCCACCCAGCGCAGGTGACGGAAGAGCAGCTTGTTGACATTGGCGCGACCCGTGTTGATTTCCATGCCCGAGTGACCGCCCTTGAGACCGCCCAGCGTGAGCTTGTAGGCGACATAGTCTTTCGGTGCTTTCTCGGTGGAGTAGGGGACAGAGAGGGTGGCATCGATACCGCCGGCGCAGCCCACATAGAGCTCGCCCTCGGTCTCGGAGTCGAGGTTGAGGAGGTACTCACCCTTCAGCTCGCCTTTTTTCAGGCCGAAAGCGCCGGTCATGCCGGTCTCCTCGTCGGTAGTGATGAGGGCCTCGAGCGGACCGTGTTTCAGCTTCTTGGACTCAAAGACCGCCATGATGGCAGCGACGCCCAAGCCGTCGTCGGCACCCAGCGTGGTGTCGCAAGCGTAGACCCAATCCTCGACAATCTTGGTCTCGATGGGATCTTTCAGGAAATCGTGCTTTTTACCGGCACGGGCCTGGGGCACCATGTCCATGTGGGCCTGCAGCACTACGGTCTTGCGGTTCTCCATGCCCTTGGTGGCGGGCTTGGTCATGATGATGTTGCCGACCTTGTCGACGCGGCAGTCAATCTTTTTCTCCTTGGCCCATTTCACGAGGAAGTCGCGGACGATCTCTTCGTGTTTGGACGGACGCGGACAACGGGTGAGCAGGTAGAAATTGTTCCACAGCTCTTTCGGTTCCAGATTTTTAATAGTCATAATTTGAAATATTAGTGATTATTTGATGGCTTGAATATGTGATTAGTGATTCGTGAAATTGTGAAAATGTGAAGTTGTGAAGTCGTCAACTTATCATCTTCTCATCTTAACATTTTAACATTTTTTATTCATTGTGCAAATGTACGTTATATTATTTGTTTTTGCAAGTGTTCGGCAACTTATTCGTTTTCCTCCTCGTTTTCGTAGATGGGGTTCTCCAGTGCGTGGAGGATGTCTTCAAAGAGTAGGTATATGTTGTTGAGCGTATTGCGCATCTGGGGACTGTTGACGTTGCGCACGGCGGTGAGCAGCGAGCTCTGAGGGATGGGTGCCGCAGTGCGTCGACGCATTTGTGGGGCTGTCTTGTTTTTGGTGGTAAGTCGCTCAATCATCATCTCATCAAGACTCCGTTGCTGCACCTCTTCCGACTGCCGGTAGTCGAAATAGTGGATGGAAAAGATGTTCTGTCGTGCCGCCAGCAGCAGTTCGTGATGCTGCCACTGCAGCAGGTCGTCGTCGGCCGGTGGAAAGTGATGCGTGGCATAGTCGTCGTATATCACCTGCTGTTGATCGAAGGCGTCGCGACCGTTGAGCAGCATGATTTTGTCGTAGTTGGCAAAATCGGCAAAGATGCCGCTGCGCGGATTGTCGATGAGTACATACAGCAGTGATGCCAATTCGTCGTAGTAGAGGAAGAACGGGCAGGTGGTGCCGTCGGAGAGCTGCAGGTCGCTTTGGCGACTCAGCGCGAGGTTGTAGAGCCGGTTGATGTATTCAGCAAACTCGTAGTTGGGACTCTGCGTCTCCCAGAGCAGAAACGCAGTGTCGGAAAAGGTGAGCGACAGCTCGGCCATGCGTGTTTGTTGTCTCATCAGAATGCTTCTTTTCGTGTGAAGTCGGGGTGGTAGTTCGCTGCTGCCGTCAGCTCCTGTATCCATCCGTTATAGAAGCCGAGTGCGTGGAAATGTTCGACTATGGCCCGATATTCCTCCGACTTTAGTGTGCGTCGCAGCGGTGAGTCGGCGGGGATGGTTGCCGTCAGTTCCTCGGGCGGGAAGTATTGCGCCATAAGGGAGATATGCAGCCGGGTGGAGAGGTTGTCAGCCAGCCACTCGAGGCAATGCAGCGAGTTGTCGACCGCACCCGGCAGCACCAGATGACGCACGATGATGCCGCCGAAGGCCACACCGTTGTCGTCGACATGTAGCGCAGAGCCTTTCTGGCGGTACATCTCCGTCAGCGCTTCGGCGGCGCGCTGTGGATAGTCGGCGGCGTGGGAAAGCTGTGCCGCCAACGTGGCGTCGCTGTATTTGTAGTCGGGCAGATAGATATCGATGTAGGGCTCCAACTGGCGCAGCGTCTCCACAGAGTCGTAGCCACCGGTGTTGTAGACCACTGTGGGGTGCAGTCCGCGGCTGTGCAGCGCTTCAACAATGGCGGGGATGTGGTGGGCGTAGTGCGACGGACTGACGAATCCCACCATATTTTCGGTGGTTGCCAGCACCTCGGCGATGCGGTCCACGATGTCTGGGATGCTGCGGTATCGGATGAGGTCGGGGTCGGTGCCGGGGTGGGAGATAAGGTGGTTCTGGCAGTAGACGCACTGCAGGTTGCAGTGGGCAAAGAAGACATTGCAGATGCCGTTGCGTCCCACCAATGGCGGCTCCTCGCCGGTGTGGCGGCAGATGGTGGAGACCTCGGGTGTCTCTGGTGCTTGGCAGAAGCCCAGCGTCAGGCGACGGTCGGCAGCGCAGTGGCGGGGACAGAGTGGGCAGGACATAGTGCAAAGATACAATTATTATTTGTAACTTTGCAGCATGAAGTTTGATAAGATTTCCTCCAAGATTCTTCCCTATCTGAAACCCGCCTACAATGTTTTTGCTTTGTTGGTGACGGTGGTGTTGTTGCTTATCATGTTTCCTGTCGACCGACAGGGTACGCACTACGACTACAGCGTGGGCAGTTTCTGGAGCAACAACGACCTCTACGCCCCCTTCGATTTCAGCGTCTCCCTGACGCCCGACGAGAGCGAGAAGGCCGAGGCGGAGGCCCGCATGAAGAGCCTGCTCTATTTCGAGGTCGACAGCACGGCGCACTACCGTGCTTTGCAGCGGTTGGAGCGTGTGGCGGCCCGACAGGGGTTGTCGTTTCAAGCGCGTCAGAGCCTGCGCCGTAGCATGGACAGCATCTATCGCCGTGGCTATGTGGTGTTGCCCGAAGGACTGCTGCGCGTCAGCGGTCAAACGTTGGTGCTGCTGCAGGGCAACGTGGGTTCGGAACACAATATCGACGAATACGTTACGCCCGACGATGTGTCCAACGACTTGCTGCGCGACAGTATTCTGGTGTCCGATATCGCTTTCGATGAGTTGCGCACACAGCTGGAGCTGGAGTCGCGTCTTTCGCAGAGCTCCTACCATGCACGTCAAGTACAGACGGGCATGCTGATTATTGCAAAAGGCGAGTATGTGACTGAGGAGAAAGCCCAGCTAATCCGTGCGTTGGAGGAAGAGAACGACCAGCGTTTCGATTCGCACTATAGCATCGCCGGCCATGTGGCGGGACAGGCACTGTTGATACTGATTGCTTTCACTGCGCTGTGTCTTTTCTTGGTGATGAACAAATACGACACCCTCACTGACAGCCGCAAGGTGACGTTGGTGCTGGCCAACATACTGCTTATCTCGGCGGCTATCGCTTTCACCGTGCGCCTGGCACCGGAGTATGTGTTGGTGGTGCCGTTGTGCGTGGTGCCTATCATGATGCGCATCTTCTTCGACATGCGCGTGGCACTCTACATTCATCTGACCACGGTGATTATCTTGGCTAATATGGTGCCCAACAGCTTTGAGTTCATCTTTTACCAGCTGATTTCGGGTATGATGAGCATCATCACCGTGAAGAATTTTGAGAGCCGTAGCAAGTTCTTCATTGTCGGTTTAGTCATTTTTGTGACCTACTCACTCATCTACACCTTTGGTATCTTAAGCCAAGACACCAACTTTGCAAACATCCGCCTGGAACGCTATCTGATATTCTTCTTCAACGCCTTGCTGACGCTGTTGGTCTACCCGCTCATTTATTTGGCTGAGAAGGTCTTCGGACAGACGTCGTCACTGACCCTGTTGGAAATCAGCAGTACCAACACACCTGCGTTGCGTGAGCTCTCGCGCAAGGCGCCGGGCACTTTCCAGCATTCCATGCAGGTGGCCAATATCAGCGAGGACCTTATCAATGAGATTGGCGGCAACTCGCTGTTGGCCCGTGTGGGCGCATTATACCACGACATTGGCAAGACGATGGCCCCGCTGAATTTCACGGAGAACCAGACAAGCGAGTTCAATCCGCATGACGAGTTGGACTACGAAGAGAGTGCGCGACTGATTACACGGCATGTGAGCGACGGTATCGAGATGGCGCGCAAATATCGACTGCCTGCCGTCGTGATGGATTTCATCCGCACCCACCACGGCACCACCTATACCGGCTATTTCTTTGCCAAGATGAAAGCCGAGCACCCCAACGGCGATTTCGACGAGACGGCATTCCGCTATCCGGGCCCCATGCCGTTCACCCGTGAGATGGCAGTGGTGATGATTGTCGACAGCGTGGAGGCAGCCTGCAAGAGCATGAAGAGTCACACGCAGGAAGAAATCGACAAACTGGTCGACCGTATCGTGAAGGGGAAGATAGAGGAAGGTCAGTTGGCCAACTGCGATCTCACCTTCGGCGACATCAGCAAGATACGCAGCATCCTCAAGTCAAGGATGCTCAGCATTTATCATGCCCGTATCGCTTATCCTGTAAGCGGCGCACCCCAGCGCTAATGGCGGCGAACAGGAGACCATAGCCTGCAAGGGTAAGTATCTGAAGGGTCGGATCGGTTTCGACAAGCGTGCCACCGATCAGCAGGGCTTTCATGAGGTAGTATACTATTTTTCCGCAGAGCATAGCGACAACGATGCTATACCATGTGGCAACCGTTGTGGTACGAGTGCCGAGCAGCAGCGGGAACACCAGCGATAGGGTGCTCAGCTCGGCAGCCATGCAGAGGGCTTTTGTTGCGGAGGGCATGCCGACAATCAGATAGGAGACGAAGGGCAGGGCCACAGCCAGCAGTAGACTATTGTAGCGGCTTTTGCCAATCAATATCCCCGCCAGCATAAGCAAAAGCATGGGGTTCAGTTGATAGAGCGGCAACGCGGTCAAATGACTCATTGTCGGAATCAACAGCGATAATCCAACCAGGACGGCGTTCATCGCAACAAGATTCAATACGCGGTGGGAATCGGACGGGGTAATAGTCTTTGTATTCATTGTTATATTGTTTTTCGTGTTTTCGTTCATTTATTTTGTTGTAGTTCTCATTCTCCCCCAAAACACCCCCAGCAGTGCCGCCGCCAGGATGACCCAGACGGGACTTACCCCAAAGAGCGTGATGAGCAGGGCGGAGAGTACGGGGATCCATGCGTTGCGCCAGGTGAGTCTGGCTGTGCGTGCCAGCGTGAATACGGGAGCCGCGATGAGTGCCACGACGGCGGGACGAAGACCCATAAAGATGTGACGCACAACCGTGTTGTCGCTAAATGACTGGAAAAACATGGCCAGCAGTAGGATGATGACGATGGGCATGGCAATGTTGCCCAGCACGGCAGCCACCACGCCGCGAACACCGCGCAGCCGGTAGCCGATAGAGGTGGCCATGTTGACGGCAAAGACCCCCGGCATCGACTGCGACAACGCCACCAGGTCGAGGAAGTTGTTTCGTTCCATCCAGGCGTGCCGTTCCACCAGCTCCTTCTCCATCAGCGGTATCATGGCATAGCCTCCACCGATGGTGAAGGTGCCGATTTTGAAAAAGGAGACAAATAGTGACAACAACGATGCCATAATCTGCAAAGATACAATTTTATTGTCGAATAGTGATTAAGAAGCTGTTTAAATTTAATTCAATGTTTTTCTTAAAGTACATGAACGGCATCTTTTGTTCTCCGCTACGCTATCGAAATGCCACTGGCATTTCTTCATCTCAGTCACAATTTCCTCACCTTCTTCGAAAAGTGGGAAC
>JAFSYK010000087.1 GCA_017449975.1 Bacteroidales bacterium | reverse complement strand
GAGCGGTTGGCTGTTGCGTTCAGTCTATGCTTCGTAGTAGGTGTAATTGTGGCGGATGCTATTTTTCTCGTTCTTCCATTTTTTGCAAGACATAACCTCGCCGGTTGAATCAGAGTAGTTCACAAACTCCTCGCCGGTGTAGAGCGTGTATCCGTTCCATTCGGGATGGCCTGGGTTGTCGTCGTGCATCGCAAAGACCATTCCGAACAGCCTGTCCCGGCGCACCTTGCGGAAGTCGCACGTATAGATGGTCAGGTTGGTGTCCTTGTGCGACACGAATTTCTCCCAGTGCTCCATTACATAATGCCCTTGCTGTATGGACTTGCATTTCTCGCGCGAGAGACGGAGGACATTCTTCGCCTCATCATTGCTTTGGGCACATGCGGTGGTGGTCATCAGCATCGCGCCCAAGGCAAAGACAGCGAGGGATTTGATGATGTGGTGTTGCATATTAGATGTGTTTGTTGTTATTTTATCTTCTTCAGTTCCATCTTCTCCATCTTCGGCACCTGCAATATATAGCGGTCGTTTCCGACGTTGAGGAGTTTGATGATAGTGCCGTCAGCGCAGACAAATTCCCTTTTGGACTCGCTTCCGCGGATTTCATTGACGGCATAGGATTGGATGGTGTCGCCGCGGTCGTCGGTGAGCGTGACGGCCTGCCCGTCCACCGTCGCCTGCGCGGGGATTGCGCCTGTGATGGCTCGTTGCTCCGCGTTGCTTGTTTGCATCATCAGCCATTCCGCCAAGACGTTCATCGCTTCCGCTGTGTCGGGTTCCTTGGGCTGCATCCCAGCATGTTCGCTTTCCTCGTCTTCGGTGTACGATATCGTCATAGAGGAGCGTAGGTTATGCTTGACGGCGGCAGTAGCTAACTCGTTTTGGTTTGTCACCCTGTATATTCCATTTTGTGCGCTTGCCGCGCCGATTGCCAGCACGCAGGCCAGCATTACGATTACTTTTTTCATTTTTTTATTGTGGTAACCACTAATTATTCGTTTTATTTGAACACGAATTGCACGAATAACACGAATAGTAATTCGTTAGATTCGTGTTCACAACTAATTATTAGAGGTTATTTTGTGTTAGTTGTTGTTGTTTTAAAAACAGCCCTCGGGGGTGCAGACGCGGGGGTTGCGGGTGTAGCTGCCGAAGGTAGACCAGTCGGAGGTGTCGCGGCGGTTGAAGTCAAGGTCCTGCACACGAAGTGGATGCTCCTGCGGCACCAGCTCAGGGTAGATATCTTTATAGAGCAGTTCGTACAGACGGTCGTAGTTGGCAACCACCATCTTGTTGGCATATTGGCGGTACTCCAGTTTTAGCCTGCCCTGCGGGTTGACCACGAACATGCAAGGTATGCCGTCGATGACATCCTCCAACTCGAACTGGCTGTCGAATACATACTGGGCGATGTTGAGATAACGGTCGTCGGCGCCAGTGCAGAAGCGCGGGTCGTCGTCGCGGAGGTAGTACATATAGGGTGTTTCGATGCCGTAGCGCTTAAGGTACTTGGTGTTGTCGTATTTCAGCGACGCACAATTCTCCAGCACGAAATACCAGCGCACGTGTGCTGTGTCGGCTTTGTAGAGCTGGTTGAAGACGAGTTTCATCTGCTCCTGGCAGGGGCCGCAGCAGTGGCTGTAGAAGATCACCACCTTGTAGTGCGTTGTGTCGTCCACCATAAGGTGTTTCAGCCCGTCGGCAGTCAGCGGCCTTTGGTCGGTGTACTTGTGTGCGTTGGCGATATCTTTGGGCTTCTCGATGCAGACTTTCACCAGCCCGCAGCCGCCGAGTAGCAGCACGGCGGCCAGCATTACGATTGTTAGTTTTGTTTTTTGCATAAATGTTGTTTTTGTCGTTGGTTTCTTCGCAACCACGTTTTCTCGCCATGCCAATGTAAGCAAGCTTCCATTGGTCATTTGGCTTATCGAAAACGTTCTATATAGAAGACGCAAAAGGTGGTGAAATCTTATAGGTTGTAGAAAAAAAAACATCCCGCCCCGCCAGCAGCATCGCACCCAAAGCGAGGACGGCGAGGGATTTGATGATGTGGTGTTGCATGTTTTGTTATTTTACTCCGTCTCTTTGTGGTAGGCGTAAACGCCTGCCTGTAAGGGGTGGATGTACACCGGCGTGTCATCGCGCTCATTCCTCACCTTATTGGCAATCATTATGTCGCCCACGATGCACATAAGCACAATTGCGCCAAGAAAGGTTGCAAGGAAGCAGTTAAGGCATAAGCCAACAACCAACAACACGGCAGCGAAGATGAGGTCGGGAATAATAAGTCCGCGCACGTATTCACGCTTGGTAAGCAGCTCGCCATCAATGTGGCATTGAAACAAGAGTCCGCCGCCAGCCATGCCGAAACGCATACGGCTCATCGGCAGTCCCGACATTGCGCACCATGCGATGCCATGGAACAGTTCGAAGAGGAATATGAGAAGAAAACATGATACCAACATCCCAACAGCGAGCACAAGCCAGAAACGGAGCGAGGTGAATTGTTCCATTATTACTTCTTTCCATAGGAGAAAGTGGCCGATGGCAGCAACGGCAATCAGCGGTAGTCCTACTAAACCGACAATGATACTGAGACTTACGGCGTTTACGGTTTTCTCCACGGCCACGTACCCTTCTCTTTCCGGCAGTACAGGCTGTTGATCTTTTTCTTGAATTATTTTCATTGTTGATTGTTTTTTAGTTGTTGTACATTTCGGGTTGTTTTACTATTAATAAACGCACAAAGGGGGGGGTAAATATTACAGATTGTTGAAAATAAAATCCCACCCCGCCACAAGAAACTTGAAGTTGATTGTCTATCTGCGGTGGTAGGTGTACGTGTAGGTAAGAATTCCGGAACCTATATGGCTTTCAAAAGGCTTGTCCACAACATAGACAAGCGTGTTTCCGTCCAACTGGTCGATTCTCCAGGTCTCGCTGCCACCAGATGGCGACATGACCTTCAGCGAGTCAGGCTCTGCGTAGAAAACCCACGTGAGGTCATAGTTCTTAAATTTCATTGCGCAACTGTCGCCGTCTCTGTACACACGACCGATTTCGATGTCTCTGGCCACCATTGTCATGCTGCCGTCAGCGTTGATGGTCATGTCCTTGCGCTCGGGCTTCTCTTCGTCCTTCGCAGCGCTGTCGTGGAATGGAGCGGGATCGTCCCAACGGATGGCTACAGCCGATTTGACATACTGCCAGTTGCCGACAAGTTCATGCTCTCCTTTCGGCATCGGACGGAAAGATGTCAGCAGCATCGCGCCCATGGCGAGTGTGAAGAAAGTCCGGTGGACTTTCGATAGCGAAGCGGAGAACAAAAGGGATTTGAGAATGTGGTGTTGCATGTTGGGTGTGTTTTGATAGTATTCTATTCTGTCAGTGGGTGGTAGGTATATGTATCCCCTGTACCATAGGTGATGGTTGTGTCCTCGGGATGGTAAGTGAACTCCACCGGGTCGGTATAACCAATGATGATGCCTTTCATTGTG
>JAFSYK010000086.1 GCA_017449975.1 Bacteroidales bacterium | reverse complement strand
TTTTGCCTTTCCGATGGAACAATGGTGTGAACAAGTCCTGTGGACTTGTGAGCCGAGCCTCGAAAAGTTCCCACTTTTCGAAGAAGGCGAGGAAATTGTGACTGAGGAAAGGTGAAAAAGATGCCGTTCATGTACTCTAAGAAAAACATTGAATTAAATTTAAACAGCTTCTAAATCAGAGTATCGAAATTTAATTAGCGTAACGTAACGATGATTGGAGTAAACAAAGTTATCTTGATTGGTAATTTGGGTCGCAACCCCGACGTGGTGGCGTTCCCGATGGATCGTAATGGTGAAAACCCCGGTGTGGTCAAAAAAGCCTCCTTCACTTTGGCCACGACAGAATATCACCGCAACCGTGAAGGTATGCGGATAGAGCAGACCGAATGGCACAATGTGGTCTGCTGGCGCAATCTGGCTGAAATTGCCGAAAAGATACTGCGCAAAGGTGTCACCCTCTATGTCGAAGGTCGTCTCCAGACCCGCTCGTGGGAGGACAAGGAAGGCAACAAGCGTTACATCACCGAGGTTGTCGCCGACAACTTCACCGTGCTGACCGGCCGTCCCCACAACGACGAGGGTGGTGCAAACGAACAGCGGACTGCTTCGCTGAACGGTCGAAACAATCCGCTGGAAGAGATCCTCACCTCCGACACCGAGCCGTTGGGGGATCTGCCTTTCTAAAAGGCGCTTATTTGTTGTAGCCCGGCTTTCCCAGCAACTGGAACATGTTGCGTTTGTAAGCCTCTACGCCCGGCTGGTCGAAGGGGTTCACGTTGAGCGTGTACCCACTCACGCCGCACGCCAACTCGAACAGGTATAACAGCTGTCCGATGTAGTAGGCATTGACGGTGGGGAGGGTGATTTGTATGACCGGCACGCCGCCCGCGTTGTGGGCCATGATGGTGCCCTGCTCCGCCTGGTGGTTGATTTCGGTAAGACTTTTCTTCTCCAGATAGCTCAGGCCGTCGAGGTCCTGCTCGTCGTGCGGGATGTCGACACGGTGGTTCGACTCCTCGACGTGGAGGAAGGTCTCGAACAGGATGCGCTGGCCATCCTGCACATACTGTCCCATGGAGTGCAGGTCGGTGGTGTAGCAGAGGCTGTGGGGCAGGATGCCTTTGCCATCCTTGCCTTCGCTCTCGCCGAAGAGCTGCTTCCACCATTCGCTGATGTAGCGCAGGCGCGGCTCGAAGCTCACCAGCATCTCGACGGGACGCTGCTGGCGATAGAGCAGGTTGCGCAGCGCCGCATAGCGCAGCGCGGGATTCTCAACAACGCTGTCGCTCTTCAGGCAGCGCTCGCGCATGTCGCGCGCGCCCTGCAGCAGCTCCTCGATGCTGTGGCCCGCCATGGCGATGGGGATGAGTCCCACCGGCGTGAAGACAGAGAAGCGGCCACCCACGTTGTCGGGGATGATGTAGCTGCTGTAGCCCTGCTGCTGTGCGATGTCGTGGAGGGCGCCCTTCTTGGCGTCGGTGATGGCGATGATGCGACGTGCCGCCTCCGCTTTGCCGTATTTGCGCTCGGCGTGGTCCTTGACAATGCGGAAGGCGATGGCGGGCTCGGTCGTGGTGCCCGACTTGGAGATGACGGCCACGGCGTAGTTGCTGTTGTCCAGCTGCTGCAGCAGGTCCCAGTAGTAGTCTTCGCTGATGGTGTTGCCGGCATAGAGGATGCGCGGCGCGTTGCGCTTGGCGTCGGCCGACGACAGGGCCTCGATGACGGCGCGCGCACCCAGGTAGCTGCCGCCGATGCCGATGACGACGAAGGTGTCGATGTCGTTTTTCAAGCGGTCAATCTCGGCCTGGATGCGGCTCAGCTGGCTCGCCACATCGACGGGAAGGTCGATCCACCCTAAAAAATCGTTGCCGGCACCGCTGTGCGAGACCAGGGTTTGGTAAGCCTGCTGGATTTCTGGCTCAATTTCGTGTAATGAGCTGTCGCTTAGGAATTTGTTGGTAAACTTGTCGGAAATTTCAATCTGCTTCATAGCTGTTGGTTTATGCTTATGGTAACCACTAATTATTCGTTTTATTTGAACACGAATTGCACGAATAACACGAATAGTAATTCGTTAGATTCGTGTTCACAACTTATTAGAGGTTATTTTATGTTTTGTAAACTATTCTAATAACGGAAAAAAAAAGCAAAATATTTTCTTGCAATGAAAAAAAACTTGTATCTTTGCAAAAAATATGTGGCTTCATGCCCTTTCGTTTTGTATCAAATAACCACTTAATTTTATCAAAAAATGATTAAAAAAATTTTTACTTTTGGGCTGCTGCTGAGCTTTGTTGCTATCTGCGGCACGACTAACGCTCAGGAGCAAGAGTATCCGCACTACGGATTCTGGAGCAACTGGTCCATTGGTGGAAGTATTGACTATGTGAACCAGGGTGGTCACGGTAGCAAATGGGGCCGCGGTACCAGCGCCGGTCTCAATCTCATCATTGAGAAAGAGCTCAACTACGTTTGGGACTACCGTTTGGCTTTCCAGTTCCCGAGCTTGGCTTACACCATCTTCGACGACAAGAAGAAACAGCAACATTTTGATGACTTTGTTGCTGTCGTCATGGGTGTTAAGTTCTCCATCAACGATGCCATCATGGGCTACGACTCCACTCGTCGCGGTTCTATCTACATGTTGGCTATGGGTGGCCTCAGTTACAAACGTAACGACGCTACCGATATGCTGAAAACCGGTAAGTCGCACCTCACGCTGACCGCTCAGCTGGGTCTTGGCTACAGCTATCGCATCTGCAAGCACAGCACCCTCTTCGCCGAGGCTTACATCGACAACCACGCCGGTATCCGCAACATGTTCACCAGCAACAACGGTAAGTACACCTACCTGGATGGCTACCTCGCTATCGGTTACCTCTACAACTTCGGTCCCACCAAGGCTGACCTCGAGCGTCTCGCCAACGTGAACCAGATTGGTGGTGCCAACTGCGACGCCCTCAACAACGAGATTGCTGAGCTGAAGAACAAGGTTGACAACAAGGACAAACAAATCAAGAAACTTGAGAACCGTGTTGCTCAGTTGGAGAAAGAACTGGCCAACGCTCCCAAGGGCAACGGCGCTGTCGCCGACAGCCTGCAGCGTTTGATCGACAACATCAAGGCTGAGCAGATGACTTACTACGCTCTCCCGTTCTCGATCCTGTTCGACATCGACCAGTACACCGTCAAGGCTTCCGAGATGAAGAAACTCGATGCTATTGCCCGCGTCATGAAGGACAACCCCAACACCAAGTTCAACCTCTACGGTTTCTGCGACAACAGTGGTTCCGACAACTACAACCAGAAGCTCTCCGAGAAGCGTGTCAACGAGGTCAAGAGACTCCTCGTCAAGAAGTATGGCATTGCTGAGGATCGTCTGACCACCGAGGGTAAGGGTAAGAGCGTCAACTTTGGCGATGCTTCCTACTCCGTCAACCGTCGCGTCTCCTTCTACCGTGTCATCGAATAAGTTTTCGAACTTGACATAAATAAAAGGGCAACACCCCAACCGGTGTTGCCTTTTTCTTTTTAACCACCTTACCTTCTCACTATGACCCTCCGCACCCTGCTCCGCTGCTTCCTGCTGGCGCTGCTGCTGGCCTGCCCCTGGCGGCCGGTATGGGCACAGGCCGACCTGCCCACGGACTGGCAGGAGATGCTGGAACGGTGGAACGAGACGGCCGACAGCCCCGTCTCCATCGACGAGGTGGAGGAGCTCTTCGAGCTCTTCGCCGCGCAGCCGATAGACATCAACGACACCGTCGGCGAGGGACTGCAGCAGCTCTTCTTTGTGTCGCCGTTCCAATGTGCCGCGCTGCGCGCCTATATCGGCCAATACGGCGCGTTACTCAGCATGGATGAGCTGTCGCTCGTCCCGGGGTTCGATGAGGCCACAGTGGCGCTGCTACGGCCCGTGGTGCAGCTGTCGGCGCCTCCGGTGCCGACAGCTCTCTCCTGGCGTGACCTCTGGCGCAAGGGCCGACACCACCTGCTGATGGGTGCCAACGGCACCGTGGAGCGCGCCCGCGGCTACCGCGAGGAGAAATACGAGGGCAGCCCCTACCGCCTCTATTGGCGCTACCGCTACCGCGCGGGGCGTCATGTGCAGCTGCAGCTGTCGGGCGACAAGGATGCGGGGGAGGCACTCTTTGCGGGCAGCCAGACACAGGGCTTCGACCACTACGGCTTCCACCTGATGGTGAACGAGATGGGATGGCTGCGCCGACTGGTGGTGGGCGATTTCAACCTCCAGTTTGGACAGGGCGCCACGCTCTGGTCGGGCTTCGCACCCTATACGACGCTGGGCATGCCGGGCTATCGGTCGGCACGCGGCATCGTCCCCGCCAGCGCCTTCGTCGAGTACGGCTACCTGACGGGTGTCGCCGCCACCGTGGCACCGGCGGAGCCGTGGGAGGTCACGCTCTTCTACGCCTATACGCCGCTCGACGCCACGGTGCCGTCGAAGCTGGAAGGGGAGCTCCGCGACGGCCTGCCGCTGGTACAGAGCATCTACCTGTCGGGCTATCATCGCACGGCGACGGAAATCGCCAAACGGCACCAGCTGGACGAACAGCTCTACGGTGCCCATATCACCTACCGTAACACCCACCTGAGGGTGGGACTGACGGGCTACCGCATGGAGCTCAACAAGTATGTGCAGCCCCATGCCTATCGCTACAACTATTATTATTTCTCGGGTCACGAGAACACGAACCTGGGTCTGGATGCCGCCTACCGCCACGGCAATCTGCTGGCCTTCGGCGAGGTGGCGATGAGCCAGAACCAGCGTCTGGCGGCGCTAGCGGGACTGGACTACCTCTATGGCGCCTCCAATCGGCTGGGCGTCGCCGTACACCACTACGACGCCTGGTACTGGAACCTGCACGCCGACGCGCTCTCCATGGGCGGCTACACCCGCAACGAGGAGGGGGCGACGCTGACGACGGTGACGGCGCTGCCGGCACGCTTCCGCGCGGAGTCTGCCCTGTCGTGGTGCCGCTACCCGGAGATGCGCTCGACGGCCTACGGCGCCTCGCAGGCGTGGGATTTCCGCACACGCCTCTCACGGCCGCTGGGACAGGCGCTGTCGGCGGCATTGCTCTACCGCTACAAGCGGCAGGAGGCCAACGTGAAGAGGGGAGGGGAGTACCTCCTGTTCCCCGCACGGCGTCACCAGTGCCAGCTGGATCTGCACTACGACGCCACGGCGTGGCACTACGGTCTGCGTCTGGCGTGGGTGGGCTACCGGCTCGACGAGGAGCGCGCACAGGGACTGCTGCTGCATGGCGACGTACGCTGGGCGCCGGCCACCCTGCCGCTGTCGCTGTCGTTACGGCTGTCGCTGTTCGACGTCGACGACTACGACGCACGCATCTATGCTGTCGAGAACGGCGTGGCGTTCGACAACAGCGGCACCTTCTTTAACCACCGTGGCGTGCGCGCCTACGCCGTGGTGCATTACGACATCAACCGCTGGTTCACGCTCGCCTTCAAATACAGCGTCAGCCAATACCTCGACGACAGCCTCTTTGGCTCCGACTACGAAGCCCTGGAAACCTCACACCGCCAGCAGTGGCGTGTGCAACTCCGTCTCAAGCTGTAGAGACCACTGAAGAAACCACTAATATTCTTATTCGACCACGGATTTTATTCGACCACGGATTGAACGGATCCACACGGATAAATATAATTATATCGACCACGGATTGAACGGATCCACACGGATAAACATTTATATCGACCACGGATCTAACGGATCCACACGGATAAATATAATTATATCGACCACGGATTGAACGGATCCACACGGATAAATATAATTATATCGACCACGGATAACACGGATCCACACGGAAATATAATCTGTGAAGATCCGTCAGATCCGTGTTCGATAAAAAAAAACCGTGGTAGAAAAAACCGTGGGCAACCACTAATTATTCGTCTTGTTCGAACACGAATTGCACGAATAACACGAATAATAATTCGTTAGATTCGCTAGATTCGTGTTCTCAATAATAATTAGAGGTTTACCGTGGTAAATTAACCCCGTGGTCAAATTACCTTTTAGTTTTTAGTTTTTACTTTTTAGTTTTTTCCTCCGGAACACGATCCAGTTCGTGCAAAACTGGCTGTAGTACGCCTCGGGGTTGAGCTCCACGATGTCGTCGCCGTCGCGGTACCAGGCGTAGTTCCATCCGCCGCCCATGTCGAGGTAGAGGGCTTCGCTCATGCCGTAGGCGTGGAGCAGCTGCTTGAACGCGCCGAAGGAGACCACGGTGTCCGACTCGGCGATGCAGAGACGGCCGTTGTGGCTGCAGAGCGCGCGGTACTGGTGCATCTCGTGTGCCTGACGCACGGTGGGCAGCACGACGCTGTCGTGGATGATGAGCTCCTGCATGAAGCCCATGCCGCCATGTCGCGCTGCGGTGTTGAAGATGCTGCACCGTTTGTTGTAATCGGGCAGCCGCGTCACCGCCCGCGTCGCCGTGTCGACGGTGGAGAGCTGCAGGAACTGGTAGTGCTCCTTGTACCACACAAAGGCGCCGGTCTTCCTGTCGAAGGGGGTGCCGTTGTAGCGTTTGCCCCGCGACACGTGGATGCCGTGGATGTTGCGGTGGCTGAAACGCTTGCGCAGCGGCTTGACACGCGTGTAGGCGGCTTCGGCCATCAACAGCACACTCTTGTCGTCGCGCGACGGCCGACGGCCGCAGACCAGCTCGACAGAGGTGTGGGTGGGGTAGAGCACGATGAGGCCCAGGGTGTCGATGCGCTCGATACGGCTGACGGCGGGCTGTGCCTGCAGGCCGATGCCGGTTGTCAGCGCCAGCAGCAGCGCAAAGATACGGAAGCGTCGCATAGCGTGAGGTTTTATGGGGGGTTATGCCTTGATTCGGCCCTCCTCCTGCAGGTGCAGGTAGGTCTTCTCGGCGGCCAGTTGCTCGGCCACCTTGATGGAGCTGGCTTTGGCGCTGGACTGCGGTTTCTCGTCGATATGCACCGTCACGCTGTATTCGCTGCGGTTGCGTTCTCCGTCGATCTTCTCGGCCTCGAATTTGATCTTGTGGCGGTGCTGCTGTCCCCAGTCGAGCAGCTTGCTCTTATAGTTCCACTCGATGGTGGCCAGCTTCTCGATGTCCATGTAGAGCCGCAGGAAGCGCTCCACCACCACCTTCTGCGTGGTGCGGTAGCCTTTGTCCAGGTAGATGGCGCCCACCAGCGCCTCCACGCCGTCGCCCTCCTTGCTCTTGAACTCGCCGTTGCTGCGGCTGTCGAACTGGATGAGCTCGGACAGACCGATGGTGTTGCCCAACCGGTTGAGGTTGTTGCGTGACACAATCTTGGAGCGCAGCTCAGTGAGGAAGCCCTCCTCTTTGTCGGGATAGCGGTGGTAGAGGTAGTCGGCGACGATGGAGCTCAGCACAGCGTCGCCCAGGTACTCCAGCCGCTCGTTGTTGATGCGGTGGCCGTGGCCCAGCTCTTTTGATTTGGACCGATGGGTGAAGGCGATGCGGTAGAGCTCGGTATGGCGGGGATAGAAGCCCAGCACGTTGGTACAGAACTCATACAACGCTTTGTCCTCCTGCCTCAGAAACAATCGTGGTATCAGTCTCGTTTTCACTGTGGCAGGGCGGAAAGGCGGAATGAAGGAATGGTTCTTATCCGATGTGTTTACGGAAGGCGATCGATACGTTGTGACCGCCGAAGCCAAAGGCGTTGCTCAGCGCGAAGTCCACGTTGCGTGCGTTGGCCTGGTTGAAGGTGTAATCCAACGGCTCGATGTTGGGGTCGTCGTTGAAGTGGTTGGCGGTGGGCGGCACCACGTTGTTCTGGATGGCCAGGATGGTTGCGATGGCTTCCACCGCACCGGCGGCACCCAGCAGGTGTCCCGTCATGGATTTGGTGGAGTTGAGCGAGATGGCTTTGGCGTGGTCGCCAAAGAGTTTGACGATGGCCTTGGGCTCGGAGATATCGCCGACCGGTGTCGAGGTGCCATGGGTGTTGATGTGGTCCACGTCGGCCAGCTGCATGCCCGACTCCTCGACGGCACGTTGCATGGCCAGCGCCGCCCCCAGTCCGTCGGGATGCGAGGCGGTGATGTGGTAGGCGTCGGCCGACATGCCTACGCCCGTCAACTCGACATAGATATGGGCTCCACGCCGGATAGCGTGGTCGTACTCTTCCAGCACCAGTGCGCCGGCCCCTTCGCCCAGCACGAAGCCGTCGCGGTCGCGGTCGAAAGGACGTGAGGCGGTGGCGGGGTCGTCGTTGCGGGTCGACAGCGCCTGCATGGAGCTGAAACCACCGATGCCGCATTCGGTGACGGAGGCTTCGGATCCACCTGTGATGACCACCTCACAGCGCCCCAGCCGAATGAGGTCGAAGGCATTGCTGATGGCCACTGCCGACGATGCACAGGCGGCGGTGGTGGCGTAGTTGGGACCACTGAAGCCATATTTGATGGAGATATGGCCCGGGCAGATGTCGGTGATGGTCTTCGGGATGAAGAAGGGGCTGAACCGAGGCAGCATTCCGCCTTGGGCGTAAGCCACCACCTCCTCCTGGAATGTGGGCGCTCCACCCATGCCGGAGCCCCAGACAACGCCGACACGCGACTTGTCGACCAGCGACAAATCGAGTCCTGCATTGAGGATGGCCTCCTCAGAGGCAACTAAACCATATTGGGTAAAAAGATCCAGCTTGCGTGCCTCTTTGCGGTCGAAGTGGGCGAGACTGTCGAACCCCTTCACCTCGCACGCGATGCGGGTCTTGAAATTTTCAGCATTGAAACGAGTAATCGGGCTGGCACCACTGACTCCATTGAGCAACGACTGCCACAGTTGTGACACACTATTGCCAATGGGCGTCAATGCTCCCAGCCCAGTTACGACTACTCTTTTCAATTCCATTCGTTTGGAAACTGGTGTGATTTCAGTTTCTCAATGGGTCGCAGAACTATTTCGTGTGGTTCTCGATGAAACTGACGGCATCACCAACGGTGGCGATCTTCTCGGCTTCCTCGTCCGGAATCTGAATGTCAAATTCCTTCTCAAGTTCCATGATCAGCTCAACAGTGTCCAAAGAGTCTGCACCCAAATCGGTGGCGAAGTTGGCCTCAGGAGTAACCTCCTTCTCATCAACTCCAAGCTTATCAACGATGATAGCTTTTACTTTTGTTGCAATTTCAGACATTTTTTTTCTTTTTAAGGTTAAAACAAAATGCAAAGAAACAAAAAAAAATTCAAATGGGAACTTTTTTTACCCGCAGTTGCGACTCGGCAATGGTTAATTTATGTGTAAATCAATTCTTTGCTCTGTTGAGAAATTTGCACCCTATCCACCGCCCTATTATCCATATAAATAGGTTTTCACCTTTTTTCTTATATTTGCATTTCCAACCCTCAAGCTAACAAATAGGACCAATTAGTCTAATTAGTCCCACTCCCCCCCAACTCCTCCCAACTAAATAACCCCACCCCCCAAAACTCTCAACTCTCAATTCCCATGTCCCCTACAATCCGTATCGCCATTCTGGGTTCCGGCAACGGCACGAATGCGCAACGTATCACTGAATATTTCCAGCAGGGCGACGGCCGCATCGTGGTCGACTGCATCCTCTACAACAAGAAGGACGCCTACATCGCCCAGCGTGCCGCCAACCTCGGCGTCACAAGTCGCTATTTCCCCTCGTCGCAGTTCCGTGAGGGCACCGCTGTCGTCGACTACCTCCGCGAGCGCAAGGTGGACTATGTGGTGCTGGCGGGC
The DNA here is from genome assembly GCA_017449975.1 of Bacteroidales bacterium. GTDB lineage: Bacteria > Bacteroidota > Bacteroidia > Bacteroidales > P3 > Colimorpha. The sequence continues at coordinate 18,873 of JAFSYK010000086.1, read as the reverse complement.
TTCCTGCTGCTGGTGCCGCAGGTGATGCTCGACGCCTTCCCGGGCCGCATCGTCAATATCCATCCGGCGCTGCTGCCCAAGTACGGCGGAAAAGGCATGTACGGCTCCCATGTCCACGAGGCCGTGGTGGCGCACCACGAGACGGAGAGCGGCATCACCATCCATGTGGTGGACAACCGCTACGACTGTGGCACCACGCTGTTCCAGGCTGTCTGCAAGGTCGAGCCCACCGACACCCCCGACGATGTGGCACAGAAGATACACCTGCTCGAACAGGAGCACTTCCCCGTCGTCATCGAGAAATGGATTAAAAACGAAAGACCATAAATAACAGGGCTTCGCCCCACTAATTAGTCCAATTAGACCAATTAGTCCAATTAGACCAATCCCACCCAAAACAACAAACCATGCGAATCGGGGTCAACGCGCGCCTGATGATTGAGGGCAAGATGGACGGCATCGGCTGGTTTGCCAGCGAGTCGATGCGCTGCATGGTCGCCGCCCACCCCGAGCATACCTTCGTCTTCTTTTTCGACCGCACGCCGTCGCCGGTCTTCCGCTTTGGCGACAATGTGGAGTTCGTCGTGCTGCATCCGCCGGCACGCCATCCGGTGCTGTGGTTCCTCTTCTTCGAGTGGAGCCTGCGCCGCGCCCTGCGTTGCCATCGTATCGACGTGCTGCTGTCTCCCGACGGATTCCTGCCGCTGCAACGCCGTGTGCCGTCGCTGGCGGTCATCCACGACCTGAACTTCGAGCATGCGAAGGGCAATCTCAAGCCTTCGCACCAGTGCTATATGTCGCACTACTTCCCGCGTTTTGCGCGCTGCGCCACCCGTGTCGCCACGGTGTCGGAGTATTCGCGGCGGGACATCGCCGCCACTTACGGCATCCCGCTGGAGAAGATCGACGTGGTCTACGACGGCGCCCATGCCGACTACAGCGCCCACAGCGCCGAGGAGAACGCCCGCACCCGCGATGAGCTGACCGGCGGACAGCGCTATTTTATCTTTGTCAGCACCATCCTGAAACGCAAGAACCTGGCTACGCTGCTCACCGCCTACGATCGGCTGCGCGACCGGCACGACCTGCGACTCGTCGTGGTGGGCTCCCGCGTCTGGTGGCAGGACGAGCTGCGCGAGGCTTACGACAGGATGCGCCACGCCGACGAGGTGCTGTTTATGGGTCACACCGACACCGCCACGCTGGCACGCCTGCTGTCGGCGGCCGAGGCACTGGTCTACCCCTCGTTTTTCGAGGGCTTCGGCATACCGGTGCTGGAGGCTTTTTACGCCGAGACAGCGGTTGTCGCCTCCAATACGACGTCGCTGCCCGAGGTGGCGGGCGACGCCGCCCTGCTGGTGGACCCCCACGACGCCGACGCCATGGCCGACGCCATGGAACGGCTGCTGCTGTCGCCTGCGCTGCGCGACGAGCTGATAGCGCGCGGACGGCACCAGCGCACGCTGTTCAGCTGGCAGCGCACCGCTACGTTGCTGTGGCAGAGTATTCAAAAAATTGTGGCCGAACGATGAGACGACTGCTGATACTGTTGCTTTTTCCCACGCTGCTCTATGCCCAGTCGGAGAACTGGGTGGAGAACGGCTCGTTTGAGGACTACCTCTTCCTGCCGCGCCGTATCGAGGCGCTGGGCGTGCTCTCGGCCGTCGAGGCGTGGTACCAGCCTACGGGCGGCAGCGCCGACTACTACCATGTGGCCGCCGGCCGCGAGTGCGGCATCCCCGCCAACAAGCTGGGCTACCAGCCCGCCTACGACGGCAGGGCCTACTGCGGCATCTACTGCAGCAAGGATGTCTACCGCGAGTACCTGCAGTCGGAGCTGGTGCGCCCCCTGGAGGCGGGCCGCACCTACCGTCTCTCGTTCTATGTCAGCCTCTCCGAGTATTCGAATGTCGCCGTCGCCACGCTGGGCGCGCTGTTCTCTGCGGAGCGCGTCACCGATACCGCCAAAGGAATTCTGATGCACCGCACGTCGGCACAGTTGGCGCCGGGGGTGGTGCAGACGGTGTCGTCGTTCTACCAGCCGCAGGTGCAGAATGCGGCATCGCGCCGCCTCGACAGCACACAGCGCTGGCAGCGGGTGTCGGGTGAATTCGTGGCTGAGGGCGGCGAGCGCTTCATCACCCTGGGTAATTTCTGCGCCGCCTCGCAGTCCAACGTCGGCGAGGCGGACTCGCTGACGGGTCTGCTCGCTGGTGCCTACTACTATATCGACAGCGTGACGCTGCTCTGTCTCGACTGCGTGGCGGAGCCGCCAACACAGGAAGAAACGGCTGCGCCCTCCTATGCCGTGGGCGACGTGGTGGTGCTCAACGACCTCTACTTCGATTTCGACAAGAGCGTGATACTGCAGCAGTCGTATCAGACACTGAAACAGCTGCTGGACCTCCTCAACCGCTACCCGAAGATGCGCATCGAGATACAGGGCCATACCGACAGCAAAGGGTCGGCGAGCTACAACCGGCGCCTCTCCGAGCGCAGGGCCAAGGCCGTCGTCGACTACCTGATAGGCAAAGGCGTCAACCCCCGCCGACTGCAATACAAGGGCTACGGCGACACCCAGCCCATCGCCACCAACAGCACAGAAGAAGGCCGCGCCACCAACCGCCGTGTCGCCTTCATCATCCAATCGATGTAACCCCCAAAAACCATAACCGCACCCCCAACCATAACCGCATCCCCCCTCCAAAAAAAAACAACCCCCAAACTAATTAGACCAATTGGACTAATTAGTCCAATAAGACCAATTAGTCCAATAAGCCCCCCCCCAAAAAAAATCATTCGCCTTACCTACTTAACTACCAGAACCAAACCCTTAACCCCACAATATATGTACCGTAATCTTACTGCCGACGAGGTGTCGGCATTGACAGCGGCCGGATGTATGGCCGAGGACTGGAACCAGGTTTTTGTTGCCGACCCCTTCGTCCCGTCACGGGTGCGCGACTGCTCGTTTTCGGGCACGGTGTATCTCGGCGCCATGGACGACGGCTTCGCCACCCACGGCGACCTGCGGCTGCCGCGGGGCCTCTTTCGTTCGGCGCTGGACAACTGCACGGTGGGTGCCCGTGTGGCCCTGCACAATGTCCGCATGCTCTCCCGCTACCGTGTGGGCGACGACTGTCTGCTGTTCAATGTCGACGAGATGACTTGCGGCACCGACTACGCTTGGCTGGAGCCGATGAACGAGTGCGGCGGCCGCCGCATCCTGCCTTTCGGTGGAATGCGTGTGGGCGACGCCTACCTGTGGGCGCGCTACCGCGACCGGCAGCGGCTGATGGAGGCGCTGGAGCGCATGACGCTCCAGGCGTTGCAGCAGCCGCAGTGTGCCTACGGCCATATCGGCGATGCCTGTGTGATTAAGAATAGCAAGGAGCTGCACAATGTGCATATCGCCTCCAGCGCCGAGGCGCCGACCCATGTCTCAGGCTGTGTCATCCTGGCCGACGGCGTGGTGGGTTACGGCTGCACGCTGGAGGACGGCTGCATGGCGCGCCGCTTCCTGCTGGGCGAGAACGTGCACCTGGAGTTCGGCGTGCGTCTCAACGACACCGTGGTGGGCGACAACTCTACCATCGCGCGTTGCGAGGTGGGCTGCAGCATCATCTTCCCCGCCCACGAGCAGCACCACAACAACTCGTTCCTTATCGCCGCCCTCGTCATGGGACAGAGCAACCTGGCGGCAGGCTCCACCATCGGCTCCAACCACAACGGCCGCACCGCCGACAACGAGATAGCCGCCGGTCGTGGCTTCTGGCCCGGCCTCTGCTGCAGCCTTAAGCACTCCAGCCGTTTCGCCTCCTACTGTCTGCTGGCCAAGGGCGCCTATCCCGCCGAGCTCGACATCTCGCTGCCGTTCGCGCTGGTGAGCAACAACGAGGCAAAGGGCCAGCTGGAGGTGATGCCGGCCTACTGGTGGATGTACAATATGTATGCCCTCAACCGCAACGAGAAGAAGTTTGCCAAACGCGACAAGCGCGTTTATAAGTTCCAGCATATCGAGTTCACGCCGCTGGCACCCGACACGGCCGAGGAGATTGTGTGTGGCCGTGAGCTGCTGCGCCACTGGACGGAGCAGGCCTACCTGGCCTCCCAGGGCAGCGACGGCAAGATTGTCGTCACCGCGCCGGGCATGGAAAAAGGCAAGCGCCGCGTCGTCATCACCAAGGCTGCACAGGGCTATTCCGCCTACGAGGAGATGCTGGTCTACTACGCCATGCAGACACTGCTCGCCGACCGTGCCGAGGGCGACCGCACCATGCCCGACGCCGCACGGTATGAGGGTCCGCGGGAGGTGTGCTGGGAGAATATCGGCGGACAGCTCATCGCACGCGGCGACCTGGAGCACATGATGGCCGACATCGAGGAGGGACGGCTCACCTCGTGGGAGCAGGTGCACGGTCGTTTCGACACGCTGTGGCAGCAGTACCCCGACCAGAAACGGCGTCACGCCTACCAGCTGCTCTGCATGCTGGCGGGTGTGAAGACGCTCTCCGCCGACCAGTGGAGCCAGTATCTGACCCGCTACGACGAGCTATGTCATTACGTGGCAGAGCAGGTGCGTGTCACCCGTGAGAAGGACGAGCAGAATCCCTTCCGTCGCATGACCTACCGCAACGATGCCGAGATGCAGGCCGTGTTGGGATAAGACTTATCGTTTAACGTTTAAGGTTTAACGTTTAACGTGTCTCGTTTATAACCTATCAACATATCCACAGATCAACTCCGATTTGTCCTTTAACTCCTTTAGCTACATTAACTTCATTTAACTACAAGAAATTATTCCCCCTTTTCATCATGTTATCCATAGGAACCAAAGCCCCCTATTTCGAAGGTCTTGACGAGAACGGCACCCGGGTCAGCCTGTCCGACTACAAAGGCAAGAAGCTGGTGCTCTATTTCTATCCCAAGGACAGCACGCCGGGCTGCACCGCCGAGGCGTGTGATCTGCGCGACAACTACGAGCGTTTCCTCGCGCTGGGCTACGAGGTGTTGGGCGTCAGCCGCGACAGCGCCGCCTCGCACCAGCGTTTCATCGCCAAATACAACCTGCCGTTCCACCTCATCGCCGACACAGACCTCACTATCCTCAAAGCCTACGAGGCTTGGGGCGAGAAGAAGATGTACGGCAAGGTGACCGAGGGCACGCTGCGCACCACCTACGTCATCGACGAGCAAGGCACCATCGTCGACGACATCGGAAAGGTCGACACCAAGAACCACACCTCCCAACTCCTGCCGGAGTGAAGAAAGTAGCGTATTCTCCGCAAATTTGCGGAGAATAATGCCAAGAATCTCCGCATCGGGATGGTGAGACGAATAATTCGTATATTTGCAAACAAATAAAACCTATAGCAAGAAACAGATACAGTAACAGCAACTGAAATATTCACATAGCGTTTGCTATTGTCCCGACCAGCTTGAAACGTAGGAAACTTCAAAATGGTTACTTTTACGGATGACAAAAGCAAATGCTCGCCGATTAGCGAGCATTTTGTCTATCCGTAAAGGTTTTTCCTACGACCGCAAGCTGGAGACGAGATTGCTCGCCTTCTTTTTTTGTCTGCGGTCGTAGGGATGTATAGGTGGATTCGGTAGCCAAGCGCACCAATAGCAATCCCTATGCAGATTCATATCGGCAACCTTATCCGCGACGAGCTGCGTCGGCAGGGTCATACCAACGAATGGATGATGGAACGCATCGGTGTCTCTGAACGCACTCTGCAGCGGCTGTTCAACCGTCCCTCCATCGACACACGCCAGCTCTTACTTATTAGCACCGTCCTCAATACCGACTTTTTCCATTTTTTCTCCGACGCTCTTGCCACCCGCCAAATCCTGACACCCGACAACATTTGACGCCTAGAGAATAAAGGAATAAGCGGAAATTTGCAGTAATGTTTAACCCTAAAATATAAAGAAAATGAAAAAGCTCTTGTTATTTGTTTTAGTATCTCTATTTGCTGTCAACTTTGCACATGCTCAATTTGAGGGACAGTCTTGTACAGTTAGAGGAACGTCCTCGCAGGTAATGATTAAGAAAATTGATGTGAATAAAAGAGGAAAAGTTTCGGTTACATTTACCAGTGATGCAAACGAGAGGGTAAATGTAGTATTGGAAGTGAAAGCTGATGTAAAGTACAAGTATTACAAATATGGTAAAGTAGATTATATCACAAGGAGTTCGTCTTGCACCATTGCAGGAACAGTTGATCCTCAAAGTGGTGACTGGAGAAATACTTTTTCAGATGACTTGGAAATTAAATCTAAAATAGGTATTGGTGGAGGTTGGGGCTCCGGTGACGATGAACAAACGGTTTATGTTGATGATATTGAGTTGACGAGTTGTAGATTCAAGGAAACGTCAAAGTGTAATTAATGAGAAAAGTATTATTCCTCTGACCTCAATGGAATTCATAATAGCAGTATTTTAAAATCAGATAAATATGAAGAGGAATACTATTTGTGCGTTAGTGCCATTGTTGTCGCTGTTTTTCCTGTCATCAACTCAAAGTCAATCTTCTCAGAATGACAGTATTCTAACCTTAACAGTTGAGGGTGTGAGTTTCGACATGGTGAAGGTGAAGGCAGGAAGCTTCGTCATGGGATGTACAGATGAACAGGGCGGCGACTGCGATGACGATGAGAGTCCTTATCACCGTGTGACCATTACACGCGACTACTACATTGGAAAATTTGAGGTGACGCAGAAGCTTTACGAGGCAGTGATGGGGGAGAACCCGAGCCAGTGGAAATCAATTGACCGTCCAGTGGAATGTGTCAGTTGGAAGGATGCACAGTTGTTTTGTGCCGAGTTAAGCCGCATAACGGGTCGTCAGTTCAGTCTACCCACTGAGGCAGAGTGGGAATATGCGGCACGTGGCGGACAAAAATCCACAGGAGCCAAGTACAGTGGTGGATATGCAATTAATAAAGTGGCGTGGTATGATGGGAATAGTGGTTCTCAGACCCATCCTGTCGGGCAGTTGCGCCCCAATGAGTTGGGTATTTATGACATGAGTGGCAACGTGTGGGAGTGGTGTCAGGATTGGTATGGCAGATACAATAGTGCGAGCCAGACCGACCCTACTGGTCCTTCGGGCGTCTTCCGCGTGCTCCGCGGTGGCGGCTGGGGCAGCTACGCGCGGGGCTGCCGCGTTGCGGCTCGGGACAGCAACACCTCCAGCAACCGCACCGACCACTACGGCTTCCGCGTCGTGCTCCATTAGCTTAGTATGATAGATGGATTTCGTCGTAGTAAACACGTTCATGTCGTGTTTGGCGCAGCCAAACGAAATAGAGCGGTCGAAGACCGCCTGACTGCCGGTGTTGGTAGCCGTCGGGTGGATGATGTTGCCACGTAACACATCCGCCCTGCGGCGAAGGCTCCGGCTCTTTCCTATCTATACAAACGGTGTCAGATAAACCGATAATAGCCGCGTTTCCTTGTCTTTTCTCAGGTCTTTGGTGTAAAAGAGGTACCGCTTTGTGTAACATCATGAGGAATGTCACACAATAAAAAACAGATAATATAGTTATATTGAGAAATAAACTAATTATGCAAAGACCGGAAATCATACAGATTCTTAAGCAGAAACTGGAAAGTTTGCCGTATGATATGGAACTGTGGCTTTATGGAAGCGAAGCCCGAGGTGATGCGCGTCCCGATTCTGATATTGATCTGCTGGTTTTATTCAACAAGCCTAGAGTTGACTTTGAGGAGAAGGACAGAGTATTCGATGTTACCAGTACGGTGGAGTTAGAATCAGGGGTGCTTATCAATCCCTTTGTTGTGTCGAAACAACAGTGGGAGTCACGAATGACTCCATTCCGCGACAATGTGGAAAATGATAGAAAAAGATTGTAGCAATGCTTACCGACGATAACAGGTTAGAAATAGTACGCTACCGTTTAGAAAACGCGAGGCGAACTATGAAGGAGATAAATGTATTGGTCGACAATAAACTGTACAACACAGCTGCAAGCAGGCTTTATTATCTTGTTACTATGCTGTGAGTGCATTGCTTGTGGCGAACAAGATAACTACGAAATCACACAATGGAGCCAGGCAGATGTTAAACCTTCATTGCATTAAGACTGGCATGTTCCCGAAGTCGTATAGTAGATATTACAGTCTATTGTTTGAAGCCAGACAGACAGGAGATTACGAAGATATGTTTGACCATGATGAAGAAAGCATTGGAACGTTACAGGGTTTGGCGCAGGAGATAATATCCGCGGTGGGCGAGAAGGTAGAACAGTGGTTGGCTGCGCAATCGAAATAGCATTGACTCAATAATCAAGCATCAGTCGAGCTATATTTGCTCGGACAGCTTTACCAGCTCTTGCCGCACTTGGCGTAGCGTGGCGATGACCTGCTCGCGCACGGGGTCCGGTTGCGGTTCCAGCGTTGCGGCGACTTGCGTGCGGTCGTGACGCAACTGCTCACGGGCGCCCTCGATGGTGAAGCCCTTGTCGCGCGTAAGCTGCTGGATGCGGCGCAGCAGCTCGATGTCGCTCTCTGTGTAGCGCCGGTCGCCTTTGCTGTTCTTGACAGGTTTGAGCTGCGGAAACGACTTCTCCCAAAAACGCAGCGTCGAACTGCTCTCATGCAGCATCTCCGCCACCTCCCCAATAGTATAATACAGTTTTCCCATAGTTTTTTTCTAATTTAGTCCAATTAGTCTTATTGGTCCAATTAGTCTAATTAGTCCAATGGGTCCAATTAGACCTATTACTCCCGCCTACCAACCCTTCAACTCTTAAACTTTCCAACCCTCCAACCCAAACAATACATTCGCCTTAACTACTTAACTCCTTACCTACTTAACTACCAAAACCAACCCTTCAACTCTTAATAAGTATAATATCCCTGATTGTCCTGGTAGGAGCGGCGTTTGTCGTATTTGATGTCGCGCAGCGCCGAGGCCTTGATGTTGATGGAGAACATCCAGCTCTTGTAGTAGCCGAAAGGCACCCAGTTGAAACGCATCTCCCAGCAGTGCAGGTCGCGGTAGATGTCGATGGAGGTATACGACATGCCGTGGTTGACGAAGTCGTAGCCCGACGAGAACGCAATCTTCCAGTTCTCGGTCAGCGTCATGTTGCCCGACAGGCTGAGGGTCTGTGTGATGTTGCTCTCGTAGTTGTATTTGGCGGCGACGTAGCTGTTGACATAGGTGAGGGTGTAGTTGACCGACACGTTCCACGGCACCGAGAAGTCGGCATACGTGCCCACCAGCAGCGCGGGGTTCCACGAATAGGGCGACTGCAGGATGGACGGCGGCAGGACCTGTCCCTCGCTTTTCGGGGTGTCGCCGCCCCGTTTCAGCGTCTTCTCGTTGATGGAGAGCGACAGCTGTGCGCTGTAGTTGGAGCTGTTGCGGTGGAAGAGCTTGCGCTCTTTGTCCCAGAGGAACTGGTTGTGTTTGCGTCCCGCCTCGTCGATGACGTAAGGCGAGAAGCTGCTGCTGTAGTTCAGGATAAGGCCTTTGAACAGGGTGGTGCGGCCGGTGATGCTCAGGTCCGACCAGTTGAGAGAGTCCTTGGTCAAATCGTAGCCCATGGAGAGGGTGAGGTTCTCCAGCAGGGTGATCTTCTTTATCTCGGCGGCGCTGTCGTTGCTGGTGGCAATCTTGGCCTCCAGGTTGTTGCCGATGCTCATGCGGATGCTTCCGGCGCGTCCGTCGGGCGGGCCGCCGTAGAGGCTCTGCTCGAAGATGGAGTAGCGGTGTACATAGCCCGTGGCGTCGGTGTACTCTTTCCAGTAGCCGAATTGGCTGTTGCCGAAGTCGGGATGGTATGAGAACGCTACCGAGGGGTTGATGACGTGGCGGATGGCCTTCAAGAAGGGTATCTTGAAGTTGAACTGGCCGTAGATGCGTGTCGACAAGGTGGAGGAGTAGTTGAAGTCGCGGTTGGCGGCGAAGTTGCGGATGGTGTCGGTGATCACGTTGTCGGTGACGCTGTCGTAGTGTTTCTCGATGGTCGACCAGTGCCAGCGCTCGTTGTAGGTGATGGAGTTGGTCCAGTTGAAGTATTTCAGCACTTTGATGGTGCTGGAGATGGGTATGGAGTGCTGGATGCCGTACTGCATCTTGTTGCGCGTGGCTGCGGTGAAGAGGGTGGAGTCGCCGGTAGAGATGTTGTTCTCCGCGCTGAGGGTGTACGACATGGAGATGTTCTCATACCATTTGTACGACCCTACCACGTTTTTGCGTCGGAAGGGGTAGAAGCTGACGCTGTTGACCGACAGGGAGGGCAGCTGCAGGTTGATGAGACCCGTCTGCACGTTGTACGACTCGCGGGCCGACAGGGCCAGGTTGAACGATTTGCCCAGCTGCGAGGTGAACGAGATACTCGACGTGGTGGTCGAGGTGAAGTAGTCGTTGCGGTTGGTGGTGTTGCGGTTGTAGTTGCGGCTCTGCAGGTTGACGTTGGCCGAGAAACGGCGGTAGGGGTTGGCTTTGGGATCCTGGTCGTGCTGCCACGATATTTTGAAGTCGCTGTATTTGTTGTAGGTGTTGGAGTCGCCCTCCAGACCCTCCTTGGTGATGCCGTAGCGCACATCGAAGTTGCCCTTGTAGCGGTAGCGCCGGTAGTAGTTGGATTTGGCCTCGGCGGCCCAGCTGAGGTTGGTGTAGATGTCGCCCAGCAGCAACAGGTCGATGTTGTCGTTGAGTGCCAGATAGTAGCCGCCGTCTTTGAGGTAGTAGCCGCGGCTGTTCATCCAGCCGTAGGAGGGGATGACGATGCCCGACGACCGCTCGTGCGATATGGAGAAGAAGGCGAAGGGGATGGCGATGGGGGTGGGCACGTCGGCCAGCGAGAGGTAGGCGGGACCGGTGAGCAGCTTGTCGCCCGTGATGATTTTCGATTTGGAGAAGTTGATGGAGAAGTGCGGGTGACTGTAGTTGCAGGTGGTGTAGAGTCCGCTGCTGAGGAACATGACGGAGTCGTTCATCTTCTTGATGCGGCTGCCGTGCAGGTAGCCTTCGCCCTCCTGGGTGATGATGCCCGAGATGATGCCTTTCTTGTTGTTGTAGTTGAAGACGATGGTGTCGGCCAGATATTCCGACTCACCCTGGGCAAAGAAGGGCTTGCCGCCGATGCGGCCGTTGCTGTCGGGCGCGCTGGTGGCGGTGAGCCGTGTCGACTTGAAGTCCACCTGCACCGCGTCGGCTTTCAGCGTCATGTCCTGATATTTGACTGCCCCCTCGCGGTAGAGGTAGGCGCGGCGCATCAGGACGTCCAGCTCGATGGAGTCTTTGGCCTGGTAGTCGACCACATCTTTCAGCGCGTTGGGCGAGACGGGCATGGCGGCGGGCACGGTGTCGACATGCACCGTCGGGTCGATGCGGGCGGCACTGTCGTAGGCGTGGCCCAGGCTGTCGAGCATACGGCCCCGTTGGATGACGCTGTCTATCTGGTGCAGAAGGCTGTCGGTAGGATGCAGGGTGCTGTCGGCTACCGTTTGGGCCGCCAACGGTGGCAGCAACAGCAGGAGCCAGATACAGAGCAGCCAACAGCGTTTCTCCAGTTGCCTGTCTTGCAACTGTTTCTGCGCCGGAGTCCGCTTTGTTTGTTTTGCAAGGAACTTGCGAAACATGGATAATGATTTTTTCTGTATCTTTGCAGCTTAAAGTTGCAAAGATAAGATTATTTGGCCATATCTCGGCAAATAAATACAAATTCACGATGAAACGGTTGGCATTTCTATTGGTTTGTTGCTTGACGTTAGCAGGCACTGTCAGTGCCCAAAAGAAGGAGGCAGGCAAGGTTCGGACGGTGGTCATTGACCCGGGTCACGGCGGCGTGAAACCCGGCGCCATCGGCAAGCACTGTTCGGAGAAGGACATTGTGCTGCAGGTAGCCAAGAAACTGGGCAAGCTGATCAACGACAACTACCCCGATGTGAAGGTTATCTATACCCGCACCACCGATGTGGACATCGCGCTCTCCGAACGCGCCCACATCGCCAATACGGCCAAGGCCGACCTCTTCCTCTCCATCCATGCCAACTCGCACCCCACCTCGACGCCCACCGGCGTGGAGAGCTTTGTGATGGGTCTCTCCAAGAGCAAGGCCAATATGGATGTGGCCCGCAAGGAGAATGCCGATATCTTGCTGGAGAAGGACTACAAGAGCAACAGCGCCTACCAGGGCTTCGACCCCAACTCGCCCGAGAGCTCCATCATTTTCGCCATGTTCCAGAACGCCTATCTGGACAAGAGCCTCACCTTTGCCGAGATGATACAGAAACAGTATGGCAAGTTGCTCAGCACGGTCAACCGCGGTGTGAAGCAGGCCGAGTTCATGGTGCTCTACATGTCCGCCATGCCCGCTGTGCTGACGGAGATAGGCTTCATCAGCAACCCCACCGAGGAGGCGCTGATGATGAGCGATGCCGGACAGGCCAAGATCGCCATCGCCCTGTTCAACGCCTTCATGGCCTACAAATGCGCCGAGGAGGGCGGCCAGCCCATCGCCAAGCCCGTCATCGATCTGCCCGGTTACGGCAAGAATGCGCCGACCAAGGTGGAGGAGGTCAAGCCGTTGCCGGTGGCCGACACGACGGTGGCCGACACGGTGCCGCCGGTCGACACGACGGCGACTGCTGCGGTGGCTGCACCGCAGGCGAAGCCTGCCGACACCATCTACGGTGAGCCGTTGCCGCTGCCAGAGCCCGCGACGCAGACCCAGACGGCCGAGGTGGAGCGACCGGTCTACAAGGTGCAGTTCCTCTCGGTCAGCCATCCGCTGAAGGAGGACGCCCGCGAGTTGCGCGGTGTCACCGACTATGACGTCTATGAGGAGAACGGCACCTTCCGCTACATCAAAGGCAACGCCAACACCATCAACAAAGCCAAAGCCATCCAGAAGGAGCTGCGTGAGCTGGGCTTCAAAGACGCCTTCGTTGTAGCCTTCTACAAAGGAAAGAAAATCAGCATCCAGCAAGCCCGCGAACTCTCAGAATAACCCACCCAAGAAACCCAATCTGAATAATCCGAATACTCTGATTAATCAGAAAACCCACCCCCAAAAATCCCATGCTCGAAATAAACAAAATAACCAAACGCTACGGTAGCCAGCTGGCGCTCGACAACGTCTCGTTCCATGTCGACAAGGGCGAGATTGTGGGGTTGCTGGGTCCCAATGGTGCTGGCAAATCCACGCTGATGAAGATTGTCACCTGTTTCATCCCTCCCTCGGAGGGGAGTGTCACGGTATGCGGACACAGCATCTACGACGACCCGCTGGCGGTGCGTCGCTGCATCGGCTACCTGCCCGAGCACAACCCCCTCTATCTGGAGATGTACGTCCGTGAGTTCCTGCGTTTCGCCGCCGGTGTCTTCCATCTGGACAATGTGGCGCAGCGTGTCGAGGAGGTGATCGCGCAGACGGGGCTGACGCCCGAGGCCGACAAGAAGATTGGCCAGCTCTCCAAGGGCTACCGGCAGCGTGTAGGACTGGCGCAGGCGCTCATCCACGACCCCGAGGTACTCATCCTCGACGAGCCTACCACGGGACTGGACCCCAACCAGCTGGAAGAGATACGCGCACTCATCCGCACAGTCGGCAAGCAGAAAGTGGTGTTGCTCTCTACGCACATCATGCAGGAGGTCGAAGCCATGTGCAGCCGTGCCATCATCATCAACAGAGGCCGTATCGTCTCCGACGACAAAATGGAGCACCTGACCTCCCAGCAGCTCACCGAACGCTTCCACCACCTCACCATCGGCTAGTAGTCGTGAAGATGTGAAGTTGTGAAGAAATGAAGCGTAGCACCTTAACAACTTAACATCTTAACACCTTAACAACTTCACTAATCACCATTCACCATGACCCGTTCCGAACTCATCTCCCTTATCCGTCAACGCAAATCCTTCCTTTGTGTCGGTCTCGACACCGACTCGGACAAGATGCCGGCCCATCTGCAGGGTCAGCCCGATGGTGTGTTCCAGTTCAACAAAGCCATCATCGACGCCACCATCGACTATGCCGTGGCCTACAAGCCTAATATCGCCTTCTATGAGAGCATGGGCATCGAAGGACTGGTGCAGCTGAAGAAGACCATGCAGTATCTCCAGAGTCTGGACAAGAAAGCCTTCACCATCGCCGACGCCAAGCGCGGTGACATTGGCAACACCTCGCAGCGTTACGCCAGGGCTTTCTTCGATGCGTCGGGCGACTTCAACTTCGACGCCGTCACCGTGGCGCCCTATATGGGTGAGGACTCGGTGCTGCCCTTTATGGGTTATCCCGACAAGTGGGTCATCCTGCTGGCGCTGACCTCCAACAAGGGTGCTGCCGACTTCCAGTTCCTCCGCGATGCCCAGTCGGGCAAGCAGCTCTTCGAGTGTGTGCTGGAGCGTGCTGCCCAGTGGGGCACGCCCGACAATCTGATGTTCGTTGTGGGAGCCACCAAGGCCACCATGCTCTCGCAAGTGCGCGCCATCGCGCCGCGCAGCTTCCTGCTGGTGCCCGGCGTAGGAGCCCAGGGTGGCAGCCTGGAAGAGGTGTGCCGTTATGGTTTGACGGAAGACTGTGGACTGCTGGTCAACTCGTCGCGCGGTATCATCTATGCCTCCAACGGCACCGACTTCGCCGACCGAGCTGCCGAAGAAGCCCAAAAGCTCCAAAAACAAATGTCCCAATACCTCTAACCAACCATCCCTAAACCAAAAAAATCCGCCCCAAACTACATCCCTCCCCCCAAAAAAAAATAAAACACACACTACCCCCGCCCACACACTACCCCAACCCGCCCATTAACCCCATTTCGCCCATTAACCCCATTCACCCATTAGTCCAATTAGTCTAATTAGCCCAATTAGTCCAATTTCCACCCACCCCAACTATACATTTGCCTTAACTACTTAGCTACTTACCTCCTTAGCTACTAAAAAACCAAAAAAAAAAATGAACCCCAAGCTCTCCCTCCACATCGTCCTGATTCTCACCTTCATCGGATCGGGTTTTTCTTGTCTGGCCTATCTGATGTCGGGCATCTTCTACGACACGTTCCAGCAGACCCTCTCCGCCATCGCCTCGGCCAATGGTGAGATGGCTGTCTCTGCCGACCTGTTTGCAGCCTTCCCCCGACTGCTCTTCATCTCGTTGGGAGTGTTCTATGGCATCTCCCTGTTGGGTGCCATCGCCATGTGGAAACTCAGCCGTTCCGGCTTCCATGCCTACACGCTGTCCCAGCTGGTCATTATAGCCCTGCCGGTCTTCTTCATGGGGAAAGCCTATTTTGGGATTGGCGACGCCATGATGACCCTGCTGTTTGTGCTCTACTACTATTTCACCCTGCGCCGCCTGGGTGCCTTCAACCGCGACGACGATCAGCAGTTCGACAATCCCTCAGCGCAGAATCCGACCGACGCCAATTAATAATTCGTCATCCCTCGTAGGGGCGTACTCCCGTGTACGCCCTCCTCGTACCCCTGTGTACGTCTTCTTCGGTTTTCAGTGTGTATGGGGTGACATCCCTGTCCCCCAGAATTATGTAATACCTTTTCCTATGACAACATTTAGAATATTAGGATTTGTGGCACTGCTGTTTACTGTATGTGCATGTGGCGGTAGGCAGAAGGCTGAGATGGTGGAAGGACACTACGTCTACGAGCATGCTTTCAGCTATGATATGGAGGTCAGCCACTTCGATGTGAGCGAGACCGGCACGATGGATTTCTACTCCGACGGCACAGCGCTCGACTCGGTACGACAGGTGTACCATGTGACGCTCGCCGACGGCGATACGGTGATGTGGGTGTACAACTACATCAGCCCCAGCCGCTGGCGGCTGGAGGGCGACACGCTCTTCTTCGTCGGCATCAAGGAGGGTTTCCGTATGGAGGTTGTCGAAGGCGAGGCCACGGAGCTGACGCAGAAGATTGCCAACGCCTACCGCAGCGGCATCGACTACGAGTACAAGTTCCACCTCGACACGCTGACCGCCGAGAAACTGCAATGGAGCTTCACCTACCGCGACGGCCACAGCGACATGTGGACGTTCTTTCGTGAATTGAAAATTGAGAATTGAAAAATATGAGAAGTGTGCTGACACATCCATTAAATCCGTGTTCGTTTAACAAGTTCACAGTGCATACCACGTTTAACTAGTTTGCGGGATACACCACGTTTTTTGCTAAATCGGAAATATTCTTTATTTTTGTAATCTGATTTTATCCTTAATTCTTTTAATAATATACTGTATTACAAGTATTAGTATATTATCATATAGAAATGTAGATTTATATAAACGAGAATTTATTTTATGGAATTCTACAATCGTGAAGAGGAAATCAGCATCCTTCGGGAGAACGAGCAGCTGGCCGAACGCAACGCCATGTTCACCGTGCTGATGGGACGCCGTCGTGTGGGCAAAACGGCTCTGGTGACGAAGGCTTTCGAGAACAAGCAGTATGCTTACCTCTTCGTGTCGAAGGATAGCGAGGCCATCCTTTGCGGCAAGTCCCAGCGGGCGCTCGAAGAGCAGTTGGGCATACAGGTCTATGGGCAGCTGACCCACTTCCGCGACCTTTTCGAGGTGGTAATGCGTGAGTCGCAGAAACGCCACTTCACGGTGGTCATCGACGAATTCCAGAACCTCTACAAAGTCAATCCCGCTATCTTCAGCGAGATGCAGGACCTCTGGGACCGCCTGCACAAGGAGTCGCGCATCAACCTCGTCACCATGGGCAGCATCCGCTCGCTGATGAAACGCATCTTCGAGGAAGAGGGGGAGCCACTCTACGGCCGCCCTACCTCCAAGTTCACCCTCCGCCCCTTCGCCATCGCGGTGCTGAAACAGATCTTCCGCGACCACGCGCCCAACTACCGCAACGAAGACCTTCTCTGTCTCTACATGATTACCGGCGGCGTGGCTAAATACGTTGAGCTGCTGATGGATGCGGGGTGCTATACCAAGGAGAAGATGCTCAACTACGTCTGTCGGCGCGACTCCTACTTCCTCACCGAGGGACGCGACCTGATGAACCAGGAATTCGGCGACGAGAGCGGCACCTATTTCTCCATCCTGCAGCTCATCGCCGGTGGCCTCAACCGGCGGTCGGATATCGACGGCGCCATGCAGCGCGACATGGGTGCTTTCCTCCAGAATCTGGAGAAGAACTACAGCGTCGTCAGCCGACTGAAGCCCATTCTTTCGAAGCCGAATAGCAAGACCTCCTCCTACGAGATCTCCGATCAATTTCTACGTTTCTGGTTCCGATTCATCTGGCCTTACCAGTCGCTGGTCGAGCGCGGACAGCTCACGCTGCTGAAACAGAACATGGTGCGTGGCTACGAGCAGTTCACCGGCCGCACTCTGGAGCAGTATTTTCAAACACTGGCGATGGAGACAGGTCGATATACCCTGGTGGGCAACTGGTGGGACCGAAAGGGGCAAAACGAGATAGACCTGATAGCCTTGAACGAGTTCGACCACACCGGTCTCGTGGCCGAGGTGAAGCGCAACCCCGACAAGCTGAGCCCTGCCGAATTGCGCCGCAAAGTAGAGTATCTGCCCGTCTCCGACTTCGGGCGCTATCAACTTGCACTAGGGGGCTTCTCGATAGAGGATATGTAGTATTTAACTCCCTCAAATCAACATATCAACCTATCAACGTAAGGCGTTTATGGAAACCGAACGACTGCTTTTTCGCTCTTGGCGCGACGACGATGCCGAAACGCTGTACAAATACGCTTCCGACCCCGAGGTGGGGCCGTGCGCCGGCTGGCCGCCGCATAAGAGCGTAGAGGAGAGCCTTGAGATTATCCGCACCATCTTCCACAGCGACCACATCTGGGCTATCGAATGGAGAGAGACCGGCGAGCCCATCGGCTGCATAGGCTATTATACCCACGGTGAGAGCAACATTGATATCGGCGAGAACGACGCCGAGGTGGGCTGCTGGGTGGCGCGTCCCTACTGGAACCGCGGCATCTGCACCGAAGCCCTGCGCATACTCATCGACTACTGTTTCAAGGAAAAGGGCTTCCGCGCCCTCTGGGCCGACTACTTCCCTGACAACCCTGCCAGCGGCAAGGTGATGGAGCACTGCGGCTTCCGCGACACCGGCCAGGTCAACCGCTGCAGCCGCCTCCAACTCGGCAGCGACAAACCTGTCCGTATCATGCGCTTAGACGGCTGTGAGTAGTGCTGGTAATGTTTTATAATTAGACAAATTATAAGTTAGTGTCTGGAGAATTAACTATCCAATAGTACGGTGGGGGTTGTAGAAAGCCCCAAAAATGGCAGTTGTGGTGACAATTTCGCGTTTTTTTACCCAATATGCATCAAAAAAATGAACATTGTAAATAATTGATAAATAGGCGTATGTTTTTATTTTGTGAAGAAAATACAAAAAATATTTTACCGTATGAAAATAAATACGTACCTTTGCATCCTCAAAACGAGAAAAGAGTTATTTGAAACGCTGAGAATGCCGATGTAACTCAGTTGGTAGAGTAGCTGATTTGTAATCAGCCTGTCGGGGGTTCGAGTCCCTTCATCGGCTCGTATTTCCGAAACATCGGTTGAAATATGGGGGAGTCGCATAGCGGCAATTGCAACAGACTGTAAATCTGTCCTCTTCGGAGTTCAGTGGTTCGAGTCCACTCTCCCCCACCACTACACCTACACAAGCGGAAGTAGCTCATTTGGTAGAGCGATAGCCTTCCAAGCTATAGGTGGCGGGTTCGAGCCCCGTCTTCCGCTCGAAAAAATTACCTGAATGGGTGGCGAGAGAAAGCAAACCCCTGACAGTTAAAAGCTGCAGTAGCTCAGCTGGTAGAGCGCATCCTTGGTAAGGATGAGGTCACCGGTTCAAATCCGGTCTGTAGCTC
>JAFSYK010000085.1 GCA_017449975.1 Bacteroidales bacterium | reverse complement strand
TCGAAAAGTGGGAACTTTTCGAGGCTCGGCTCACAAGTCCACAGGACTTGTTCACACCATTGTTCCATCGGAAAGGCAAAAAATCTGCTCGCCCATGTCCATAATAAAACTCATCAATCAAATTTAAACAGCTTCTAAGAAAGCCTAAGCACTACAAAAAACTTAGGATTGCCTCAAACCACTTCAACCCATTAACCTTATAACCCTTAAACCGCAATATGACTGACCAAGAGAAAACCGCTGTTGAAGCGAAAGTGAAAAATGCCATCCAGCAGATCCGCCCCTACCTGCAGCAGGACGGCGGCGATGTGGAGTATGTCGACATGACCAACGAAGGTGTCGTGATGGTGCGCCTGCAAGGCCACTGCGGCAGCTGCCCGCACGCCATGATGACCCTCAAACAGGGCATTGAAGCCTCCATCAAAGAGGTCATCCCCGAAGTGAAGAGTATTGAAAGAGTTCTGTAATTAAGAAACCATGATTTATACAAAGACTGGCGACAAGGGTACCACCTCGCTGGTGGGTGGCAGCCGTGTGGAAAAAGACGACGCACGGGTCGAGGCCTACGGCACCGTCGACGAACTTAACTCGCAGCTGGCACTGGTGGCCGAGCTGATGGGGCACGATGCCGAAGACTACGCTGTGGTCAAGACCGTGCAGCGGCACCTTTTCACCATCCAGACACTGCTTGCCACCGAAGACCCCGTGCTGGCACAACGGCTGCCTCAACTGGAAGAGAAAGATGTGGCCTGGCTGGAGCAACAGATTGACACCATCGACCATGCGCTGCCGAAGCTACGCACCTTTGTGCTGCCCGGCGGCACCACCGCCGGCGCACAGTGCCATGTGGCACGCTGCGTGTGCCGCCGCGCCGAGCGCCGTGTCGTCGGCATGTTGCGACTCCACCCCGACGCACCCATCGCCGAAAGTCAGACCTACCTCAACCGACTGTCCGACTGGCTCTTTGTGCTGGGCAGGAAATGGACGCTGAAGGGCGGCGAAGAATGCTTTGTATCAGTCGGTTAACAAATATCTAAAAGTGATATTTGCATAATTCAGAAAAAGCAGTACTTTTGCAAAAAATTTGGACAAAAAAGTACACTTAATAATATGTATTGGACACTTGAACTGGCATCAAAACTGGAAGACGCACCTTGGCCTGCAACAAAAGAGGAGTTGATTGACTATGCCCAGCGCACAGGCGCTCCGATGGAGGTCATTGAAAATCTGCAAGAGATAGAGGATGAAGGCGACGCCTATGAAAGCATCGAAGACATCTGGCCCGACTACCCCACCAAGGAGGACTTCTTCTTCCAGGAAGACGAATATTAGTATTTCGTTTGTTGGCTCAGGCAACGTAGCCACCCATTTCGCACACGCTTTTTACAACGCCGGCTTCCGCATTGCGGAGGTGTGGTCGCGTGATTGTTCCCATGCCGCCACGCTGGCCTCACAGGTCGGCGCCACGACCGTCGACCCCCTCGCGGCGTTGGACTGCGCTGTGGACTTCTGTATTGTAGCCGTTTCGGACGATGCGCTGCCTGCCGTCGCCGCACAATTGCGGATGCCCGACAGCATCGTGGTGCACACCTCGGGCACCTGCGACCTTGCGCTGCTGCGCGATGTGTCGCCCCGCCATGGGGTGCTCTGGTCGCCCATCTCGTTTGTTCGACAAGAGGCGTTGGACTATGCCACCCTGCCCTACTGCATCGAAGGGTCGGATGCCGCGACAACCGCAGCGCTGGAGCAGCTGGTGGGTGCTGTTGGGACTCATATCTACCAGCTGGACACCGCACAGCGACGCCACGCCCACCTGTCGGCGGTTATCGCCAACAACTTCGGTAACGCTCTGCTGGCGGAGGTGCAGCGGTTGACCACACAGTGGAACATTCCTTTCGAGTTGCTGCAGCCCATCATTATGCAAACCGCTCTGCGGGCGGGGACTGGCGACCTGTGGCAACGACAGACCGGTCCCGCGGCACGCCACGACCACAGTACCCTCGATACCCACCGCGCAATGCTGCAGGGGCAGCCCGAGATGCTGGAGCTGTACGACCTCTTCACCCAGCTGATTATGCAGAACCGCACAACACCATGATCGACACCCACACCCATATCTACGACGAAGCCTTCGACACCGACCGTGCGGAGACCATCCAACGTGCCTTGGATGCCGGCGTCACCACCCTGCTGTTACCTGCCATCGACAGCCAGTCGCTGGAACGACAGGAAACGTTGGCAGCGGCGCACCCCGACCTGTGTCGCCAGATGATGGGACTGCATCCCACCTCGGTGAACGAACAGTTCGAGACGGAGCTTGCGGTAGTGCAACAGCGCCTCTTCGACCCCCAGCGACACTATGTCGCCGTAGGCGAGATTGGGCTGGACCTCTATTGGGACACCACCTACCTGGAACAACAACGCGAGGTGCTGGTGCGACAGATGCGCTGGGCCGAGGAACTGCGACTGCCCGTGGCGTTGCATGTGCGCAAGGCCTACAACGAACTCTTTGGCTTGCTGCGCCAACTCAACCGCGGCCAGTATGCCGGCGTGATGCACTGCTTCGGCGGCAGCGTACAGGAGGCCGAGCGTGCCGTGGAGATGGGGTTCTACATCGGCGTGGGCGGTGTGGTCACCTTCAAAAACGCCACCCTGGCCAAAGTCGCCGCCACCGTACCGCTGGAACGCATCCTGCTCGAGACCGACGCACCCTATCTGGCACCCGTACCCTACCGTGGCCGTCGCAACGAGCCCGCCTATCTGAAAGAGGTTGCTGCCACCATTGCGGCATTGCGCGGCATCACACCGAAAGAGGTCGACGCTGTCACCACCGACAACGCACGGCGACTCTTTGCGCTGTAGACCATTTCTTAAAATTTTATGTTCATGCGCGCGAAGAATGGAAATTTCTTCTATCTTTGCACCCTCTTTTTCGGGGAGTGTCGAACCACTTCCGAAAAATAACCAACTCATCATCTAACACTTAAAAGCTATACCATTGAAAGAGATAAAATTTTCCCTTGTCTATAGGGACATGTGGCAGTCGTCGGGCAAATACCAGCCCCGCGTAGACCAATTAGAGGCGGTGGCTCCGGCCATCGTCGAGATGGGCTGCTTCGACCGCATCGAGACCAACGGCGGTGCCTTTGAGCAGGTGAACCTCATGTATGGAGAGAACCCCAACAAGGCCGTCCGCGCTTGGACCAAGACCTTCAACAAGGCCGGCATCCAGACCCACATGCTGGAGCGCGCCCTCAACGGACTGCGTATGTATGGCGTACCGAAAGATGTACGTCGACTGATGCCGAAGGTGAAGAAAGCGCAGGGTGTCGACATCATGCGCTCGTTCTGCGGACTGAACGACCCGCGCAATCTGGAGCTCTCCATCCGCTATGCCAAAGAGGCCGGCATGATATCGCAGGCCGCCCTCAGCATCACCCACTCGCCCGTCCACACCGTGGAGTACTACCTCCAGCTGGTGGACAAGCTGGTGGAATACGGTGCCGACGAAATCTGCCTGAAAGACATGGCCGGCGTGGGCCGTCCCGCCACACTGGGCAAGCTGGTGTATGAAATCAAGAAGAAATACCCGCACATCACTGTGCAGTATCACGGTCACACCGGTCCCGGACTCTCCATGGCTTCGACGCTGGAGGTGGCCAAGGCTGGCGCTGACGTCATCGACTGCGCCATGGAGCCGCTGTCGTGGGGCATGGTGCACCCCGATGTCATCTCGGTGCAGGCCATGCTCAAAGACGCCGGTTTCAAGGTAAAAGACATCAACATGAAAGCCTATATGGAGACCCGCCGACTGACGCAGTCGTTCATGGACGACTTTCTGGGTCTCTACATCAACCCCAAGAACAAAATCAGCACCTCTATGCTGGTTGGCTGTGGCCTGCCGGGCGGCATGATGGGCTCCATGATGTCCGACCTCAAAGGCATGCACAACGCCATCAACATGGCGTTGAAGAAGAACGGCAAACCCGAGGTGAGCTTCGACGAACTCACCATCCAGCTCTTCCAAGAGGTGGAATATATCTGGCCCAAGCTGGGCTATCCGCCACTGGTGACCCCCTTCAGCCAATACACCAAAAACATCGCCTTGATGAACATCATGGCCATGGCCAACAACCAGCCGCGTTTCTCCAACATCGACAAGGACAGCTGGAGCATGATTCTGGGCAAAGCCGGCCGTCTGCCCGGAAAGCTCGACGATGAAATCGTTGCGTTGGCCAAAAAGCACGGCTACGAATTCTTCGACGGCAACCCGCAGGATGCCTATCCCGATGCGCTGCCGCAGTACATCGAGGAGATGAAGCAGAACGGCTGGGAGCGTGGCGAAGACGACGAAGAGCTCTTCGAGCTGGCCATGCACGACCGTCAGTACCGCGACTACAAGTCGGGCATTGCCAAAGAGCGCTTCAACAAAGAGGTGGAGCAGTTGCGTGCCGCCGCTGGCGCACCGGCACTTGCACCGGCGCCTGCCGCATCCAAAGAAGAGGGGAAAGGCGAGCTGACCCTGAACTATATCAGCAGCAAGCACCCCGACGCAACACCCATCGTGGCTGCCGCCACCGGTCAGCTGCTGTGGCAAATCGACTTCAACGACCGCTCCACGCCGCCGGCGCCGGGTCGCACCTACAAGCAGGGGGACACCTTCTGCATCATACAAGCCCCCTACGCCCTGATGCCCGTCGAGATGGAACAGGCCGGAACGCTCATCGACACCTGTGTACAGCAGGGTCAGATGGTACGCAAAGGCGACATCTTGGGGTGGATGAAATAGCATCCCATTTGGTCAAAATGAAAATAATATGTAATTTTGCCGATTATTTAAGACGATAAACACTTCAAATTATGGAAGGTATTAGCATTTTTGCGCTGGTTATCGGAGCCATATTCGTCAACAATGTGGTGCTGGCGCAGTTCCTGGGCATCTGCCCGTTCTTGGGTGTTTCCAAAGACGTGAAAAGCTCGGTAGGTATGGGTGGCGCAGTGCTGTTCGTCATGCTGCTGGCCACGCTGGTCACCTATCTGATTATGCAGTATGTGCTCGAACCGCTCCATCTGCAATACCTGCAAACCATTGCCTATATCCTCGTCATCGCTGCACTGGTGCAGATGGTCGAGATTGTGCTTAAGAA
This sequence comes from Bacteroidales bacterium, assembly GCA_017449975.1. Classification (GTDB taxonomy): domain Bacteria; phylum Bacteroidota; class Bacteroidia; order Bacteroidales; family P3; genus Colimorpha. Next base: position 12,311 of record JAFSYK010000085.1, on the reverse strand, counting down.
GATGGCCCCCGCCCTCTATCAGGCGCTGGGCGTCTTCCTGCCCCTTATCACCACCAACTGCGCGGTGCTGGGTGTCGCCATTCTCGTGGTGCAGAAGAATATGAACCTGCTGCAGAGCGTGGTCTACGCCACCTCTATCGCTGTGGGCTTCACGCTGGCATTGGTCATCTTCGCCGGCATCCGCGAACAAATGGAGCTGACAGGTGTGCCCAAAGGCATGAAAGGCACCCCTATCGCCCTCGTCACCGCCGGTATTTTGGCCATGGCTTTTATGGGTTTCAATGGATTAGTACCCCTTCCGTAAGACCTGAAACGGGCATTCGTTAAATTTTAACACATTTTTATCTAACTGAAAATCAGTAGAAATTCTGGCATTTTAAGAAATTTTGATATTTTTTTAACAGCCACTAATGAAAATGTTTGTACCTTTGTACCGTTTTTGTTAAAGACAACAATTTAAACCACTTAAATTTTTTACACAATGAAGAAAGTTCTTTTTCTGTTAGCAGTTGCCGGCATGTTCTCGTTTGCCGCTTGCAAGAACAACACTGAGGCTCCCGTTGAGGAACCCGTCGTTGAAGAGGCTGTTGAGACTCCCGCCGAGGAGATGACTGACAGCACCGCCGTTGAGGCTCCCGTTGAGGAGGCTGCTCAGGAAGTTGTTGCTGAATAAGCTAACATCAACCAAAAAAAGGACCGCTCATCGAGCGGTCCTTTTTTTTTATCTATTTATTCAGCTACTAATTTCTGTAGCCGATAACGTGGCGGACCTCGTCGATGGTGCGACGAGCACTCTCATGGGCACGCTCCTTGCCGCGATCCATGATGCGACGCAGCGCCTCCTCGTCGGCACTCAACTCGGCGATGCGCTGGCGGAACGGTTCGGTGAAAGCGACCATATCCTCTGCCAGCTGTTTCTTCATATCACCATAGCGTATCTGGCAGCTGTTGTAGAGCTCCTCGAAGTGGCGTACCGTCTCGTCAGTCGAGACCACGCGCATCAGCGTGAAGAGGTTGTCGATCTCCACTGGCTTGGGCTGATTGGGTTCGGTGGGACCGCTGTCGGTCTTGGCCTTCATAATCTTTTTGCGGATAACCGACGGCTCGTCGTTGAGGAAGATGGCATTGCCCTCACCCTCTGACTTGCCCATCTTACCGCTGCCGTTGAGACCGGGTATCTTGACCAGCTCGTGTCCATAGTTAAAAGCCTGTGGCAGCGGGAACACCTCGGACTGGTACATGCTGTTGAAACGCTGTGCGAAGGTGCGCGTCATCTCCAGATGCTGCTCTTGGTCTTTGCCCACCGGCACACGCGTGGCCTTGTGGATGAGGATGTCGGCAGCCATCAGCGTCGGATAGGTCAGCAGGCCGGCGTTGACATTGTTGGGTTGCTGCCGCACCTTGTCCTTGAACGAAGTGACACGTTCCAACTCGCCCAGGTAGGCGTTCATATTCAGGAACAGGTAAAGCTCGATGGTCTCGGGAAGATCGCTCTGCAGATAGATGGTCGACTTTTCGGGATCGAGACCCGCGGCGAGATATTGTACCAGAATCTGGCGCGCATTGCTGTAGAGGTCGCCAGGTGTGGGATGGGTGGTCAACGAATGGTAGTCGGCGACAAAGAAGTAGCAGTCGTGCTCGTCCTGCATTTTGACAAAATTGCGCAAAGCGCCAAAATAGTTGCCCAGGTGCAAATTACCTGTGGGACGGATACCGCTGCAAACAATCTCTCGTTTCATTATTTGATGGGTGAATAGTGATGAATGAATAGTGAACTGACAAATGGACAACCCAACATTGAAAGAGTTACAGGTCGGGGAGTGCGGGGGAAGTGAGGTAGACAATGAATAATTTAGGGTTGCGTGTGCAAAGTTACAAAAAAAAAGTATCTTTGCAGATTAAAACCTTCAATCCTATGTCGGATCGCTATTGCATCATAATGGCCGGTGGTGTTGGCAGCCGTTTCTGGCCGCTAAGTAAAAACAACTGTCCCAAGCAGTTTCTCGACGTGCTGGGCACTGGCAAAAGTTTCATCCGCAGCACTTTTGAGCGATTCCTGCCGCTGGTGCCGGCCGAGCACTTCGTGGTGGTCACCAACGCCGCCTACAAAGAGCTGGTATTACAGCACCTGCCCGAACTGAATCCCGACCAGGTGTTGTGCGAACCCATGCGCCGCAACACCGCGCCCTGCATTGCCTACGCCACTCACCACATACGGGCACACTGCCAACAAGCCAGCATCGTGGTGACGCCCGCCGACCATCTGGTGACCAACGAGCGGGAGTTCCAACGCATCATCGGCATGGGTATGGATTTCGTGGAACAGCCCGAACACGACAACGCACTGCTCACCATCTCTATCCGTCCTTCGCGACCCGAGACCGGCTACGGCTACATACAGGTGGCCGCCGACAAGCTGGCTCACCACACCGACGGTGTCGTCGAAATGGAAGGCTTCAAGGAGAAACCCGACCTGGCCACAGCACAGCAGTTTCTGGCAGCGGGCAACTATTTCTGGAATTCCGGTATCTTCATCTGGTCGATGAACGGCATCCGGCAAGCCTTCCGCCGCTACCTGCCCGATATGGAAAAACTCTTTGAACAGGGGGCGACACATTTCGGCACCGCCGGAGAGCAGGCATTCATCAACAGCATGTTTGCCCAATGCGAGAACATCTCCATCGACTACGGTGTCATGGAACGCTCGGACTGCCGCTACACCATCCCCGCCGACTTCGGCTGGAGCGATATCGGCACCTGGGGATCGCTCTACGTGCATGCGCGCCACGACGCCGACGGCAATGCCGTGGGCGGCAAGGCGCTCTTGGTGGACACCCACAACACCGTCGTCAACATCGAGCCGGGCACCGAGGCCATCGTACAGGGGCTGGACAACTGCCTGGTGGCCTACCGCGACCACTCGCTGCTGGTGTGCCGTCTGTCCGACGAGCAAGAAATCAAACAATGGGTAGAGAAAATTGGGAATTCGTAATTACGGAATAACGTTATCACGAAATAACGATAAAACAAATCAATCAATATAAAAACAAATCATCATGAGTCAGATTATTGGAATGAGAGGCCGTCAGATCCTCGATTCACGTGGCAACCCCACAGTAGAAGTTGAAGTATTTACCGAACAGGGCGCTATGGGACGTGCCGCCGTACCCTCCGGGGCATCGACAGGTGTACACGAGGCATGTGAATTGCGCGACGGCGACAAATCACAATACATGGGCAAAGGTGTCAGCCAGGCTGTCAATAATGTCAACAACGTTCTCAACGAAGAGCTGCGCGGCATGTATGTCTCCGAGCAGCGCTCCATCGACCAGAAGATGATCGAGCTCGACGGCACCGACAACAAGTCGCGCCTCGGCGCCAACGCCATCCTCGGCGTGTCGCTGGCCTGCGCCAAGGCAGCAGCCATGGAGAACAACCAAGAGCTGTTCCGCTATTTCGGCGGCGTGGGCGCCTATATGCTGCCCGTGCCCATGATGAACATCCTCAACGGAGGTTCGCATGCCGACAACTCCATCGATTTCCAGGAGTTCATGATTATGCCTGTGAGCGCGCCCACCTTCACCGAAGCACTGCGTATGGGCAGCGAAGTGTTCCACAACCTGAACTTTGTGCTCAAATCCAGAGGCATGTCGACCAACGTCGGCGACGAGGGCGGTTTCGCCCCCAACCTGAGCTCCAACGAGGATGCCATCCTCTGCATACTCCAGGCCATCGAGAAGGCCGGCTACCGTCCCGGCGAGGACATCGTCATCGCCCTTGACGCCGCCGCATCGGAGTTCTACCTGCCCGACGAGAACATGTACTATCTCAAGTGGTCGACCGGCGACAAGCTGACGCCTGCCGAGATGGTCGATTTCTGGGACAACTGGACCAAGAAATACCCTGTCGTCTCCATCGAGGACGGTATGGCCGAGGACGACTGGGACGGCTGGAAACTGATGACCGACCGCATGAGCGACAAATGCCAGCTGGTGGGCGACGACCTCTTCGTCACCAATGTGCAGCGTCTCCAGATGGGTCTCGACCGCAAGGTGGCCAACTCCATCCTTGTCAAGCTGAACCAGATCGGTACCCTCAGCGAGACCATCGACGCTGTCAACCTGGCTATGCGCAACAACTACACCGCCATCATCTCGCACCGCTCGGGCGAGACGGAGGACACCACCATCGCCGACCTCGTGGTGGGTCTCAACACCGGACTCATCAAGACCGGCAGTGCCAGCCGCACCGACCGCATCTGCAAATACAACCAGCTGATGCGTATCGAGGAGAGCCTCGGCGACCAGGCACAGTACCTTGGACGCGACTTCAAGTTCTTGAAATAGACTTATCTACAGTCATTATCACGACAACAGGGGAAGGTCAGCAGGCCTTCCCCTGTTATTTTAATCTAATTTTGGAATATCGTATCAAAAAGAGTGCTTACATTTGCAAACGCAATTCGAATATGAATCCTATTGCAATAATCACAAAGGCTACGATACAAATTATCAACGAACATCGGCTCCCGTCGGTTACGCCGACCCTCGGTTCAGGCCATCAAACGATCAAATCATGAATAGAACGCTTTCACGCATCCTTGCGTCTGCCATGCTAGCGCTGATACCTTTTCTGTCCAACGCCGCGCCGGTCGGTGCGGAACGTGCCGAACAGGTGGCACGCAATTTCTGGAACAGCCAGCGCGACAAAGATGTGGCGCAGCTCACCACCCCCATGCACGCCCTCGACACACGCTGGGACGCCTTCCATATCTTCACCAGCGACGAGACGACGGGCTTCGTCATCGTGTCCGCCGACGACTGCGTGCAGCCCATCCTGGGCTACTCGTTCCGCAACCCTGTACAGCGCGACGGCTTCAACCGTGAGCTGACCTGGTGGCTCGACGGCTACCAGCAGCAGATCGATGTCTGCCGCGAGATCGGTGCCAAGCAGAGCGACGACGTGGCGGCCGAATGGAAGAGATGGGAAAATGGTAGCGACAGCACACCCGAACCGGCCGGGAAGGCGGTGAACCAGCTGCTCACCACCCAGTGGGACCAAGGCAACCCCTACAACCTTTTCTGTCCCACCACCACAAGCGGTTTGTACGGTCGCGCCGTGACCGGCTGCGTGGCCACCGCCATGGCACAGGTGATGCGCTATTGGAGACACCCCGCACGGGGTACCGGTTCGCACACCTACACCCCTGTCTACTTCGGCGGCGGCTCGGCATTCGGCACCCAGAGCGTGAATTTCAGCAGCACCGCCTACGACTGGGACAACATGCCCGACCGACTGAGCAGCACCTCCACCACCACTGAGAAAGAAGCCATCGCCATACTGATGTACCACTGCGGTGTGGCCGTCGACATGCAGTACGGCACCTCGGCACAGGGCGGCAGCGGCGCCTACGTACACAACGTGCCCATACTCACCTGCAGCCAGACACTCAACGGCATGGTCAACTTCTTCGGCTACTCGTCGCACACCACCGCACTGCTTCGCAGAAACTACGAAGACAACGACTGGATTGAAATTGTGCGCACCGAACTACGCGCCGGCCGTCCCGTCATCTATGCCGGTGGCGACAGCGAGGGCGGACACTGCTTTGTGTGCGACGGATTCAGGGGACTGGGCTTCTTCCACTTCAACTGGGGATGGAGTGGCAGCGGCGACGGCGACTTCACCCTCAACAACCTGGTGCCTGGATCCGGCGGCGTCGGTGGCGGCAACTACAGCTTCAACGAGGACCAAGAAATCCTCGTTGGTCTGCAGCCCCACGCCGACAGCGACTCGCTCTGCTTCATCCGCGAATTCCCCTACTATCAGGATTTCGAGACGGCACCCACCTGCTGGAGCGCTGAAAGCAACCGCAGCTACAACACCTGGCAAGTATGGAACGTCAACGGTGTCGACGGCAACTACTCGGCCTATGTCATTGCGCCCACCAACAACGGCAGCGACGATCACCTCTTCTCTCCCTATATCAGCGAGCCGGGACACTACAAACTCAACTGGCAGGCACGCTCGTTCGGAGCAGGCGGCAACGACATCTATAGCGTCAACACCAACACCCTGCTGCTAGCCGACACGCTGCATAGCACCAACTGGGTGCAACGCGAGACAACGTTCGATATCGCCGCAGGCGACACCGTGCGGCTCGATTTCCACTATACCTTCACCGGCGGTTCGACGGGCGTCATGGTGGACCACATCGCCATCGAGAAACTGCGGGACGCCGGCATACAAAATTCAGCGTCCAAAATTCAAAATTTGAATATCTACCCCAACCCCACGCGCGACGCCGTGCGCATCGACAGCGAGGAACCCCTGCTGCGCGTCGAGCTGCTGGACATCAACGGCCGCAGCCTGCAGCGCACGACAACACAAGCGCTGGAGCTGGGTGGATTGCCGACAGGACTCTACCTGCTGCGCGTCACCACCGCCTCGGGCGTTGAGACACACCGCGTGATGAAGAGATAAAAGAAAAGCCGCTGACAAATTCAGCGGCTTTTTCTTTACTTCGCTCTCAACACCTCGCCGTGGTCGTCGACAATCTGGCGGTAGAACCATTCCGGATAGGGCGGCTGCTGGGGATATTTCACCACGCCGGTCTCGGTGGTTTCAATCCTGCCCTCCTTGGCCTGCTTGATGTTGCCGTCGATATACTTCATCAGCAGAAAGCGGTCCAGCTCTGTCCAGCGACGCATCATGCGCTCGGCACGTTCATTGCTGAAACGATTGAGCGCACCCTCCATCCGTGCCTCGTTCTCCTCCTGTGCCCAGCGGTCGGCGTTCTTGCCTTCCTCTTTCACAAAGGCATCCTCCAGCTCACGTTGCGCCGCTATGACATCCTGTATCATGCTGTCGTAACGCAGGTAGCAGAAATTGCTGACACGGTTGAAGAGCCAGAACGCCGCTGTCTCGCTGTACTGCGACATGGATCCGTTGCCCTCTTCGAAGCAGACCGGCACCTGGGTCACGCCGCAATATACGGGGCAGTAGACCGTAGAATAGGTGTCGTCGACACCAAACCATATCACGCCGCCCAACTTGGAGGGGAGCCACTTGCGACACTGCGCCACAAAGCTGAAACCCGTCTGCTGCGTGCTGATGGCACGCTCATGGACATACTTCTGAGCGTCGACCTCGAAATCCATCGGACGCCAGCGGTAGGGGCAATGGAACGGTCCCGCGCCCACATCATGCGTCATGTCCATCGGCGTGCCCTCAAAGTGGTCGCGCATCAGCGCCATGACATCCTGCACCGACAGTTTGCGGCTGGGCTGCACCCACAGCGGCAGTCGCTCGGCGGTGGCGTCGCCCATGGCGAATTTCTCGTAGCGCTCCATGTCGTCGGCGCAACGACGGAACATGGCGTAGACACGCGCCTCGCAGGCTCGCAGACCCGAAAACGTGAGCGGGTTGTAGGTGTCGGCAAAACTGAAATCGGCATCGGCACCGCTGTACCAGCCTTTGCGACGCGCAAACGACACCACGTCGGCACTGTAGACGCACTCCACCTCGGGACGGTCAATCTGCTTGATGTTGTCGCTGCTGATGGCCTGATAGGAACGCTTCTGCGCCTGCGGGAAGGTGGTGATGCGCGATTGGTTGGCGTGACCGCAGATGTAGCCGTCGGGCACGCGGCGCGCCACCCACACGGCACCCTTCTCGTCGTCCTTGCCTATAATCTCGAAGATCCATACCTCGTCGGGGTCGGCGATGGAGAAACTCTCGCCACCGTCGCTGTAACCATAGGTGGAGACAAGCTCATGCATCACCTTGATGGCCTCGCGACAGTTGCGCGCACGCTGCAGGGTGACATAGATGAGGTTGCCGTAGTCGATGCCGACACCGCTGCCGTGCGCCAACTCGGAACGACCACCCCAGGTGGTCTCGCCGATGGCCAGCTGGTGCTCGTTGATGAAACCCACCACCTGGTAGGTGTGTGCCGGCTGAGCAATCTCAATCTGGAACTTGAGGTTGCCGTAGTTGTAGAGCCGCAGCGTCTCGCCGGGATGGTGGTCGGCGGCGGGACAGTAGCGCAGCTGGCCGTAGCGCGTGTGGCTGTCGGCGGCATAGGTGATAAAGGTACTGCCGTCGGTAGAGGCACCGCGGCTCACGATAAAGTTGGTGCAAGCCCTGGAAGCTGAAAATTGAAAATTAAAAATTGAAAAAAAGGCGACTACGAGAAGAAGTTTTTTCATAGCTATACTATTAAGTAACGTTTAAAGTTTAAGGTTTAACGTTTATTGTAAATGGGAAGTTATTTTAAACTAAAAAGTAAAAACTAAAAAGCAGTTAGCGGTTAGCAGTAAGCGCATATCATTTGTCCATTGGCTCCACAAGGTCGCCGACCTCAGTTCACTAATCACTATTCACCATTCGCAGTATTTCATTACATTTGTCCTTTAACTACTTTTAACTACCTTCAAAAAAATTTACTCCATTACTTACTTCCCGAGTTTGGTCCAGTGGTGGGAGTTGCCTTGGGGGCAGCCGGTGGAGGAGGGGGTGTATTTGCTGTAGACGGTGACGCCGCATTTCTTGCATTGGTAGGCGACATCACCCTTGTGGCCGAGGTGACGCCACCAGTGGGAGTTGCCAGCAGGACAGCCTGTCGAACTCGGACTGTATCTGCTTTCCAGCACCGTGCCACATTTGCTGCAGCAGTAGTTCTCCTCGCCCACTTCACCCAAATTGCGCCACCAGTGCGATCCGCCGGCGCGGCAGTTGAGAGAAGAGGGCGAAGCGGTCGACCTGACCACCGTGCCACATTTGCTGCACTGGTAGTTCCGCAGGTTGCCACCCACGCCGCTTGCCGCTGTCGTGACAAGCGTCAGGCTCATCAGGAGCGAGAGGAAAAGATTCATCATGATGGGGAGAGGTTAAGGGTTAGAAGGGTTTGAGGGGTTCGAGGCTTAAAGGGTTGGAGGGTTAGCTTCGCTTGAGGGTTTAAGGGTTGGAGGGTTAGCATAAAGCCGGTTTTCAGAACGTTCTGAAAACCGGCTTTGGAATTTCAGATAAAGCAGCAGACTATTTCTCGCGGATGACGTCGCCGTGGTCGCGGACAATCATACGCAGCCACTCGTCGCAGTATTTGGGCTGCATGGGGAATACAGCCTGACCCGTGGCAGTGCGCTCGAAACGGCCGTCTTTCTCCTTCTTGATGTTGCCGTCCATATATTTGACCAGCAGGTAGCGGTCGAGCTTGGTCCACTCGGTCATCATCTCCTCGGCCTGACGGCTGGAGAAGTCGTTGAGCAGGTTGGTCAGCGCCTCGCCATCATTGGTCTTGGCGCGCTCGTCGAATCTTGCGACAGCCTTGATGAAGGTGTTCTCCAGACGGTCTTGCACCTTCTGCAGGTCGACAATCATGTCGCTGTAGCGACTGTAGACGAAGTTGGTGACGCGGTTGAAAAGCCAGAACGCTGCGGTCTCGCTGTAGGTCACCATGTCGCCGTTGCCCTGACGGAAGCAGAGCGGTATCTCGGTGATGCCACAGTACATGGGGCAGTAGACGGTGCTGTAGGTGTCGTCGACACCGAACCAGATGATGCCGCCGACCTTGGCGGGCAGCCAGCCGCGGCACTGTGCCACAAAGCTGAAGCCCGTCTGCTGGGTGGAGGTGGCGCGCTCGTGGATATAGGTGTGGCCGTCGAGCTCGAAGCCCATGGGACGCCAACGGTAGGGGCAGTTGAAAGGACCGCCGCCGAGGTCTTTGCTCATATCCATAGCGGTACCCTCATAGTGGTCGCGCATCAGGTTCATGGCCTCGCGCACATCGATTTTGTGGTCGGGCTTGACCCAGAGGGGCAGCCGTTCGGCCTTGGCGTCGCCCATCGCATATTTCTCATAGCGCTCCATACCTTTGGCCACACGGTGGAACATGGCGTAGACGCGGGCGTCGCAGCCACGCATGCCGCTGAAGGTCAGCGGGGCGTAAACGTCGGCAAACGAGAAGTCCTCGTCCTTGCCGTCGTACCAGCCACAGGCGCGGGCGTAGGTGATGACCTCGCTGCTGTAGACACACTCCACTTCGGGCTCGAAGAGGTAGTCGAGGTGGGCACTGCTGATAACGGTGTGCAGTCCTTTGCCTTTGGCTTTCCGGAACTTCTTGGGTTCCTGCGGGAACTGGGTGATACGGGCTTGGTTGGCGTGACCGCAGACGTAACCGTCAGGGATGCGGCGTGCCACCCAGACGGCACCGTCGGTGTATTTGTATTTCAGCTTCTTGGCCAGGTCGTCCTTCACCGTGCCAGGACGTTTGCCGATGAGTTCGAGAATCCATACCTCGTTGGGATCACAGATGGAGAAGCTCTCGCCCTCGCTGTGGTAGGGATACTGGCTCATGAAGCCGGCCAGCACCTGGATGGCCTCGCGGGCATTCTTGGCGCGCTGCAGCGTGAGATAGATGTAGCTGCCGTAGTCGATGCCGCCCTCGATCTCTTTGGCCAGCTCGTCGCGGCCGCCATAGGTGGTCTCGCCGATGGCCAGCTGATGCTCGTTGATGTTGCCCACCACACTGTAGGTGTGCGCCACCTGCGGAATCTTCATCAGCGGTGTGCCGCTATCCCAGTCGATGACTTGGAACATGGTGCCGGCAGGGTAGTCGGCCACTTTACGGTAATACAGCTCGCCGTAGAGCGTGTGACTGTCGGCGGCGTAGGTGATCATCGTGCTGCCGTCCTTGGTGGCACCCTTGGTGAACAGGAAATTGGTGCAGGCATCGGCAATGGAGCCGACCAGCAGGGCGGCGGCAAAAACGCCGACGGAAATAATGCGATGGATTTTCATATTACAGAAGTTTCTTTTTGAGGTTCAGAATCATGTCCTCGGTCATGCGGTCGAGGTCGTACTGTGGATTCCAGCCCCATTCGTTGCGGGCGCAGGAGTCGTCCATCTTGTCGGGCCAGCTGTCGGCGATGGCCTGCTTGATGGGCTCGGGCTCATAGACCATCTCAAAGTTGGGATAGTGCTTGCGGATGGCGTTGTAGATAATCTCGGGGTCGAAGCTCATGGCGGTGACGTTGAAGCTGTTGCGGTGCACCAGCTTGCTGGGGTCGGCCTCCATGATGTCCACCATCGCCTTCTGGGCGTCGGGCATATACATCATGTCCATATAGGTGCCTTTCTTGAGCGGGCAGACGAACTTCTCACCCTTCACGGCGGCGTAATAAATCTCCACGGCGTAGTCGGTGGTGCCGCCGCCGGGCAGCGTCTGATAGCTGATGAGACCCGGGAAACGCACCGAGCGGGTGTCCACGCCGAAACGGGTGAAGTAGTAGTCGCTGAGCAGCTCGCCCGTCACCTTGGTGACGCCGTAGATGGTATTGGGACGCTGGATGGTGTCCTGCGGGGTGTTGTCGTGCGGCGTGCTGGGGCCGAAAGCACCAATGGAGGAGGGAGTGAAGACGGCGCAGCCGAACAGGCGTGCCACCTCCAAGCAGTTGACCAGCGATCCGATGCCGACGTTCCAGCCCAGCATGGGGTTCAGCTCGGCCGTCGCCGACAGGATGGCGGCGAGGTTGTAGATGGTGTCGATGTTGTAGTTCTTGACGGCGGCGGCAATCTGCATAATCTGGGTGCTGTCGATGCGCTCGACGGGACCACGCTCGTAGGGGTCGCCCTTCAGCGGACGCAGGTCACTGCACACCACGTTGTTGTCACCATAGATGTCACGCAAAGTACGGGTAAGTTCGGAACCAATCTGTCCGCCCGCACCAACGATAAGTATTTTTTTCATTGTGATTGTTGACTTAATTGTATCGTTAGACATGCCGTTTCATCACGGCACTGAAATCTCTTATCCTTCGATTTCTTTACGCACCTTCTTGAAGGCTTCGATGCACTTGTCGAGGTGCTCGTGCTCGTGGGCAGCGCTGATCTGCACGCGGATGCGGGCCTGGCCTTTCGGCACGACAGGATAGTAGAAGCCGGTGACGAAGATGCCCTCTTCCTGCATCTTGGCGGCATACTGCTGGCTCTTGGCGGCGTCGTAGATCATGACGGCGCAGATGGCGCTCTCGCTGGGCTTGCAGTCGAAACCCTCCTCCTTCATGCGGCGCAGGAAGTAGTCGGTGTTCTCGTGCAGCTTGTCCTGCAGGGTATTGGTCTCGCTCATCATCTCGAACATGCGGATGCCGGCGGCCACGAGGCCGGGAGCCATCGAGTTGCTGAACAGGTAGGGACGGCTGCGCTGACGGAGCATGTCGATGATTTCCTTCTTGCCGGTGGTGAAACCGCCCATGGCGCCGCCGAAGGCTTTGCCGAGGGTGCCGGTGAGGATTTCAATCTTGCCGCGCAGG
>JAFSYK010000084.1 GCA_017449975.1 Bacteroidales bacterium | reverse complement strand
GCAGGCGAAGCGGTCCATGCCCACGTAGAGCGGCGACTGCTCGGAGATGGTGCCGTCAGGATTGAAGATGTCGATGGTCTCCAGGTTATGAGTCTTCCCCAGCATGTAGTCGTTGGTATCGTGGGCGGGGGTCACCTTCAGGCAGCCCGTACCGAACTCGATGTCCACGTAGCGGTCCTCGATCACGGGGATCACGCGGTTCACCAGCGGGACGATGACACGGTGGCCACGGAGCCACTGGTTCTTGGCGTCCTTGGGGTTGATGCACATGGCGGTATCGCCCATGATGGTCTCGGGACGCGTGGTGGCAACCACAGCGTAGTAGCCTTTCTCGTCCTTGTGGATGATGTTGCCGGATTCCGGGTCATCGGGAATTACCAGATTCTCGGGGTCGGCCACATAGTATTTCAGGTAGTAAAGCTTCGATTTTTCTTCTTTGTATTCCACCTCTTCGGTCGAGAGGGCGGTGAGCGCCTTGGGATCCCAGTTGATCATGCGCAGGCCACGATAGATGAGACCTTTGTTGTAGAGGTCGACAAATACCTTGGTCACACTCTCGCTTCGTTTCTCGTCCATGGTGAACGAGGTGCGGTCCCAGTCGCACGAGGCGCCGAGTTTGCGCAGCTGCTGCAGGATGATGCCGCCGTGTTTGTGGGTCCACTCCCAAGCGTGTTCGAGGAACTGCTCACGGGTGAGGTCGTGTTTCTTGATGCCCTGTTCGGACAGCATCTTCACCACCTTGGCCTCGGTGGCGATAGAGGCGTGGTCGGTGCCCGGCACCCAGCAGGCATTCTTGCCCATCATGCGTGCGCGGCGCACCAGCACATCCTGAATGGTGTTGTTCAGCATGTGTCCCATGTGGAGCACACCCGTCACGTTGGGCGGCGGGATGACAATGGTGTAGGGAACCCGCTTGTCGGGTTCGGAATGAAACAGTTTCTTCTCAATCCAGAAATTATACCATTTCTCTTCAACGGCACGGGGGTCGTATTTCGGCGCGATGGTGGACATAATATTGAATGTGTTAATGTGTTAATTCGATAATGTGGGAGTCTTTTAGAATTCCTAACAATTAGTTCGCGCTACGCGCGAGAATAATAAGATGCAAAGATACGAATTTTTGGCTGTTGTACAATAATTCGTATCTTTGCAAGTCTACAAGCCTGATTTATGATGAATACACCGCTTTTTTATTCTATTGGAGGATTGACCGTCCGTGTGGACGGCGGTGCCGGGCTTGGCGATTTGGAACGGCTGGCACCATTTGCCCCGTTCCGTTTGCACGAAGCTCCCGAAATTTGCGACCTGCGTTGGCGGCTGGACAGTGATGTGGCGGTGCCGACAGGCGATGTGGCTTTCGATATGTCGGTGGGAATGGGCCGTTGTCGTGTCTATGTGCAGACCGACAGCGTGGTGTGCGAGTTGGCAGAGGAGAAAGCTGATGGTGATTCCGCTCGGCTTTATTATGACATTTGTGCCAACGAGGTCTATATCTCTCCCATGCCGGTGTCTTGGATGCATTTCGCTCTCTGGATAGCCTACAACATGCAGGCGTCGGCCTGCGGACGCTATGCGTTCCATGCGGCGGCGGTGGTGTGCGACGGTATGTCGGCGCTCTTCTTGGGCGAGTCGGGCACTGGGAAAAGCACACACGCGCGACAGTGGATGGCGGCATTCGATGGCTGTACGCTTCTCAACGACGACAGTCCTGTGGTGGCCTTTGACGGCAGTGCGGTGTGGGTCTATGGTTCCCCCTGGAGCGGCAAGACGCCCTGCTATCTTCCCGAGCGCTATCCGCTGAAAGGGCTGGCACGTTTGCGTCAGTCTCCCTGCAACACGGCACGCCGGCTGAACTTCTTGGAGGCGATAGCGGCGCTGGTTCCGTCGTTTCCACCAATGCTGGTACACGTAGAGCCTTTCCGCACTCGGATGTTGTCATTGATTGAGGGCCTGGTGAAGCATGTGCCGGTGGTTGGACTCGACTGTCTGCCCAACCCCGAAGCAGCCATCTGCTGCCGGAAGGAAATGGAGAGTTGAGAATTGAGAGTTGAGAGTTTCACTATCAGCCCTCGAACTCTCCAACCCTTAACCCCTAAACCCCTTAAACTCTTCAACCCTAACTCCCTCAAACCCTTCAACCCTCAATAACCCATAACCCATAACCAATAACCCTTCCTACTGCGGATCCACGTCGTAGATAATCTGGATGGTTCTATTGCTCTTTTCCTCGCGCAGCTTTTCTCCTAGCTGGAGTATGATGTTTTTGGCCTGTGACAGTGGTTCGCCGGCATCGAATCGTAGCATGATTTTTTTGAGGTAGAGACCACGCACACGGGGCACATTGGGGTAGACGGGGCCGACAACGCGTTGGGCGAAGACCTGTCGCAGACTGTTGGCAAAGAGGGCGGCGGCCTCGTTGAGTGTCTCTGCGTCACGGTGGCGCAACGTGATGTCGATTATCCTGCTGAACGGTGGGTAGCGGAATACGCGCCGTTCGGCAGTCTGACTGCTGTACATGGCTTCGTAGTCGTTGTCGATGACGTTGCGGATGGCTTGGTGCCAGGGGTTGAAGGCTTGTATGATGACGGTGCCGCGGGTGTCGCGCCGACCGGCGCGACCGCTGACCTGTGTCATCTGTTGGAAGGCGCGCTCGAAGGATCGGAAGTCGGGGTAGCTGACAAGGCTGTCGGCACTGAGGATGCCCACGATGCTCACATGACTGAAGTCGAGTCCTTTGGTGACCATCTGCGTTCCCACCAGTATGTCGATGCGCCGTTCCTCGAAATCGGAGAGCATCTGCGTGTAGCGATTCTTCTCGGTGGTGCTGTCGAGGTCCATACGGGCGATGCGGGCGTTGGGGAACAGAATGGAGAGATCCTCCTCCACACGCTCGGTACCGAACCCCTTCATCGACAGGTGTGTGGAATGGCAGGCGGGACACTCGGTGGGAATTGGTATGGAGTAGCCGCAGTAGTGGCAGCGTAGCGAGTGGGTGGCCTTGTGGTAGACCAGCGACACGTCGCAGTTCTGGCATTGGGGAATATAGTGGCAGTCGTCGCACTCCAGCCGTGGCGAGAATCCACGCCGGTTCTGGAAGAGGATGACTTGGTTGCCGCTGGCGATGGCGTCGGCGATATGGTCGAGCAAAAATTGCGAGAAATGGCCGCGCACCTCTTTTTTCCGTGTCGCATCACGCATGTCGACACAGAGCACCTCGGGCAGCTGCCCGCCCCCGTAGCGGTGGCGCAGTGTGGCCAGACCGTATTTCCCGTTGCGGGCGTTGTACATGCTCTCGATGGAGGGGGTCGCCGATCCCAGCACAACGCGAGCCCCGCTGATGTGTGCCAGGTAGATGGCGGTGTCGCGACCGTGGTAGCGGGGCGACGGTTCGTATTGCTTAAAGGAACTGTCGTGTTCCTCGTCGACGATGACCAGTCCCAGGTCGTTGAATGGCAGGAATATGGCGCTACGGGCGCCGATGAGCACATTGTAGCGGTTGTCGGGCTCGCCGGCGGTGTGCTGCCACACCTCGGCACGCTGGCTCATGCTGAAGCGGGAATGGTAGACTCCCACCTGGCTGCCGAAGTAGCGGCGCAGCCGATTGATGAACTGGGCCGTGAGGGCAATCTCGGGCAGCAGGAACAGCACTTGTCGACCCGCCGCCAGCGTGTCGGCTATCAGTCGGATGTACACCTCGGTCTTACCGCTGCCTGTCACGCCGTGCAGCAGGGTGACGGCTGGTGTGTCGTCGCGGCGGCAGTAGTCGTAGGCCGCCTGCTGCTCCTCGTTCAGAACAATGCTCCCGACAGGAGTCAGCTTGCTGTCGTCCACCTGCTCCAGCCGACTGTCGGAGCGTTCCTCCTCGACAAGGATGCCGTTCTTGACCAGTGTGGCGAGCGACGAGGTGGAGACTTGTCCGTCGAGCAGCTCTTTCTTGCGGATGGACTCCTGGCCAAAGTGGGTCAGCTGCATGAAGCGCAGCAGTACGCTCAGCTGTTTCTGGGTGCGACTGCTCTTTTCCATTTGGTCGAAGAGTTCACGGCAGGCTTGCTCTTCGTGGTAAGGCTCTGCCAGCGAGAGCCAGGTGGCGGTGCGTGGCTTGAAGCGTTCGTGCAGTTCCTCCTGCAACACCACGATGCCGCGCTCCACCATGCCGCTGATGATAGGCATCACCTTGGCGATGCCCAGCGCTTGGGCGATATCGTCGGGTGTCATCACTGGATGTTCCGACAGCAGCATTACGATGGCCTGCTCGTGGTTCGAAAGCCCGTCGAGGGCGCCGCTGTATTCGGGATGGATGGAGAGGGTCGACTCGCTGGCCAGCCGGAAGGCCGCCGGCAGCGCCACCGCCATCACGTCGCCAACGGGACACATATAGTAGGCCGACAGCCACTCCCAGAACTGCAGTGTCTGCTCACTGACGAGAGGCGTGGTGTCGAGCAGTCCCAGCACATATTTGGCGGGGTAGGGGGGCACCGTCTCGTGCAGTCGGCGCACGATGGCCGAGTATATCTTTTTGCTGCCAAACTGCACAATGACGCGACAGCCCACGGCTATCGTGTCGTTGTACTCCTGCGGCACCCTGTAGGTGTAGGTGCTGGGCAGCGGAAGGGGCAGTATGACATCGGCAAAAAGCGTCTGCATAGGGTAGAGATGAGCTCTGTTTTGCAAAAATAAAAAAAAATGTACAGATAAACGATTATTTGTCGTTTTTCTGTACAGAGTTTTACAAAAGCAGTATAAAAAATCAATCTGTTTCGGTAGCCATTTCCTTGCAATCATAGCCAACCACGCGCATTTGAGCCATTACGAAAATAGTTGTAACGAAAATAAACGTAAAATAGGTACGCAAAAAGATTGCGTGAAATTTTTGTATCTTTGTAGTCAAAAACAGAAAAAAAAGAGCGATTATGCCGGCGAACAAAAACGCAGAAACACGATACAAGATTCTTGACCAGCTTTTGGCCAACCGCTACCATCATTATTCCACTGGAGACTTGTTGGAACTGGTCAACGAAGAACTTGCAGAGATGGGTCTTAAACCCATCAAGCGACGCTCCATCGAATACGACCTCGATTATCTGGAAAATGGCCCGTTCCAGGCGGACATTGAACATTACCAGATTGATGAAGTCAGTCGGAACAACCCCGACAAGGTTGTCAAGAAAAACTGCCACCGCTATCGCGACCGCTCCTTCTCAATCTACCAACAGAAGATGTCGGACGACGAGAAACACATCCTCGGGGAAACCATGAAACTGCTTGGGCAATTTGACGGATTACCCAAACTTGACCGGCTGGAATCGCTGCGTGCCGGCCTCAATATCAAATCCGACCGGCAGATAATATCCTTCACCAAGAACCCATTGGAGGATTCCTCCCTGTTCGGTGAACTTTTCACGGCCATCTCGCAGAAACAGGTGATAGAACTGCACTATCACACTTTTGCCGACCTCGACAATGTAAAGCAGGTTATAGTACATCCTTATTTGCTAAAGGAGTACAACCGGCGCTGGTATCTTATCGCCGCTGCCAACGACACCGGAAAACTGCTTAATTTCCGATTGGATCAGATTGACAAGTTCAAGCCACTATCATCAATTCGCTATAAAGCATACAAGTGCGACCTCAACGAACGCTTTGATGATATTATTGGCGTATCTCTTTATGACGACCGCCCCGTGCAGACAATTCTCTTTTGGGTGAGTGATGCCTCCAAAGGTTATGTCGAGACCAAACCCTTGCACGAATCGCAGCGTCACTATCGCGGAGAGAAAGAAGCTGCCCTTCGCCGGCAGTACCCCAAGTTAGAAGGTGGCGCATTCTTCTCCATCGACTGCATTGAGAACTACGAGTTGATTCGGGAGCTGACCTCCTTCGGCGCCGACCTTGTAGTGCTGTTTCCAAGTGAGATACGTTACAAAATCATCAAACGAATTGAGGCTATGCGACAAGTCTATGATGTAAAATAATGCAGTTTTGAATAGTTTGTTTGTGTAAAATAACGCAGCTTCAGAAGAGTTTTTTTTGTAAAATAATGCAGTCTGTAAAAATATTTCGTATCTTCGCACCGCAATTTTAAGGATATGATAGACAAACGGACACTGGAATTCATTCTCTCCGACCAACAGGAGGAACTTGAAGCAAAGGCGCAGGAAACACTGTGCCACAGGCGCGAAGAAACGCTTGTGGACCTGAGAAGTACACAGGCGCAGGTAGTGATAGGCGTGAGGCGAAGCGGCAAATCTACACTTTGCTACCAAGCGGTGCAAAGCAGAGTCGGAAAGATTGCATACGCCGACTTCGACGATGAGCGGTTGGCTGGTATCGGAGCTGACCAACTGAACGATGTGTTAGAGGTGCTCTACAAGATATACGGCGACTTCCAATACCTCTTCCTCGACGAGATTCAGAACATCGATGGTTGGCACCTCTTTGTGAACCGCATGCTCCGCAAGAAGATGCACGTCGTCATCACTGGCTCCAACGCCAAGCTGCTCAGCGGTGAGCTGGCCACGCACCTGTCGGGTCGCAACAAGGAGATTCCGCTCTATCCCTTCTCGTTCCGCGAGTTCTGCACCATGAAGCAGGTAGACACCGAGCGGCGCACCACCAAGGCGGAGGCTTTCCGCAGGGCGGCTTTCGACGACTATCTGAAACAGGGTGGCTTCCCCGAACTGATGAGCATTGAGGACAAAAAAGGCTATGTGGGCAACCTTGTGGAGAACATCCTGAAGCGCGACATTGAGCAGCGCTACAAGATATCCTATAAAGCAGCCTTCGAGCAGTTGGCCCACCATTTGCTGAATGTGGCACCCATTGTAATCGTCGTCAAAGACCTTTCGAAACTCTTCAACGTCAAGTCCGAGAATACCGTCAAGAACTATGTGAAATACTTGAAGGATGCCTATATGCTGATAGGCATACAGAAGTATTCGCAGAAGAGCCGTCGGCGTGTAGTGCAGGAGAAGTACTACGCCGTCGATGTGGCGATGATGGACAAGCGTGAGAATGCATTTGCGGGCGAGAACCTGGGCCACCGACTGGAAACCATTGTGGCCATACACTTGAAGCGGAAATGCAAGATGGAGGAGCTCGATGTTTATTATCTCAATGACCGCTCGGGCGAGTGCGACTTTGTCGTATGCAATGGGAACCAGGTTGTTCAAGCCATTCAGGTGTCATACGACATTTCGGCTGAGAAGACCCGCAAGCGGGAGATCAACGGACTTTTGTTGGCAGCCCGTCAGACGAATTGCGACAATCTGCTGCTACTCACCGACCATGAGAGTGAGGAGGTAGATGTGAACGGCCACTATATCAAGGTGCAGCCAGTATACGAGTGGAGTTTAGAGATAGGTATATAAAGCGAATAGATTATACCACGCAAATAGATTGCGCTAAACAGGCGTACTTTTGCAAACGAAAAAAAGTTTTTCTTGGTGTATCAAAACAATTTGTACCTTTGCCTTGAGAAAACGAACATAAGAAAACAAAAAAATATAAATAAAACTCAAATGTTTGAAAATATGATTCCGTATTGTGGCAATTGTTCGCGTAAAGCAAAGAAAGCAGGACTTGCTAATGGCGAGTTTTTTTTGTGATATTATTTTGATACCCCAATGAAAGGTATTGTTACTTTTTATACTGATGGAGCTCGTTGTTTGGAACTTGGCAAATACAATCGGTCTCAAGAAAATAACAATCTGTGCCTCAAATAAAAATCTGGAAAATTCATACAATGAATTGAATATGAGATACAATGAATATTTGTCATGTGCAGAAAAACATTTATTAGGTTGCAACCAATTGTTTTCTTCATACCTTCGGAGAAATCGACAAGACAGTCATGTATGGCATGAGTTGTATTATTTATCTGGATACATTCTAGAGGGAATCGTTGTCTATTCGGCATACAAAGATAATGGTTGGGACCCGGCAGTTGATATTAAGCATGATTATAATTTGGATTTTACCCAGCGTACTAAGTTGGATTTCTTTTATAACAGAAAAATCCCACAGGATAAAATAAGCAATGATTATTTTCAGAATAGACAAAGTTGTGACGTTGCGTTAAGTGTTCAAGGTCATAGATTTCAGGAAATAGTAAAAAATCTACTGAAAATTAGTCCATCATTTAATGATGTCCCGTATATAGGGAACGGGGAAATTGACCAAGACGTCGAAAATTTAATAGACAAATGGGGACCAGAGATTAGGTACCACTATTTGAAATACAGGAATTATCGATACTGTGGCGTAAATCTTGATCAGGATATTATTAGCCGCTTATTGTCTACATGTCATACAATTTTCTCAAAACATATATAATATGATACGCATTTCAAAAATTGCTCGCAAAATCGAAAAATTTCTTCAGGATAAACAAGAAGATAAATTCAAGATATTAATACGTATTAATTTTTGCATTGATGTGTATGTGTGTACAAACAACATGGAAGATGCAAATAACTATCAAGATGAGTTTTTATATTATTTGAATAACGACGACTCAGAACAAGACGACGTATTGCAGAAGCATCCTGCCTCATTGAAAATCAAGTTCCACATCATAGATAAAAGAGATGCGATTCATGATTCGTTCTATAGTAACATGTTCTCTAATTCTCCCGAAACAATAGATTGGGGTCCGCGATATAGGTTTGATTCTTTCCTAAAAAAAAGAAATGAGAAAAAAATATCAAATGCATCTGTTGGGAAAGTTCCTATAGTTACTTTTTATAGCTATAAGGGTGGTATGGGGCGTACTACAACTATGGTCGCATACGCAATTAGTCTTGCCGCTAAAGAAAATGACAAAAAAAATAAAACGGTCGTAATCATTGATTGTGATTTAGAGGCTCCTGGATATTTGAATTTTTTTGATTTATCAGAGCACAATGACCTAAAAAGTGGCAAAAAAAATGGACTTGTAGAATTCATAAGCGATGCTCAATTTTCTTCAAACCCAGAAGAATTAGATATCAATGATTACATTATAAATGTCGGGTTGAACAATAACAACGACTTCGCATACAATAATTTGGACAATATCTGGTTGGTTCCTGCTGGTAATTTGAATGAAGGGTACTCTGATCTTGAGAATAACGGGGACAGAAATGATTATTTGGAAGGACTTGCAAAAATCAATTTGTCTAGTGTTAAATCCGTTGTAGAATCCTTCAATTTATTATTCGAAAAAATCAATAAGACTTATGAACCAGATGTTATTCTAATCGATTCCAGAACGGGATTTAACGATATCTTTGGTACAGCAGCGTTATACTTATCTACGTGCGTTGTCGGTTTCTTTGGCTTTAGCCGTCAAACTCAGCCAGGGCTTATCCATTTGTTGAAAGAATACTATAAAACATCAAATTCTTTCAAGATGGAACTTGTATTTTCGATTTTGCCAGAAAACGCCCAAGAAGAATGGATATTAAAATATAAAAAGCAAGTTTTAGAGTATATAAATTATATTGGAAAAGAGGACAAAGATTACCCATCTTTTTTATACTTGCATAGGCATGATCTGTTAGAAAAAATAGGAACGGGTGATAATCAATCTGATTCTGGATTTGTGAAATTAATACAGGGTAGGAAATTTGAAGACTATAATTTGTTGTTTGATAGATTGAACGACATATGCTTTCAAAAGGAATCAGCGCAACAGTACTCGAGTGACACACCTGCCATTCAATTACGTAATGTTATATTAAAGCACCTAAAAGACGCTTTGCGCAATGTATCCAACTTTGCTGAAGATTCAGAAATAAATGAAAAGCAATTCTATTATCGCAATTGTATGAAAGAACTCTTTGATCCCAAGAAATTTCTCATAGAGGGATACAAAGGAACTGGAAAAACATATTTGTATAAGGCATTAGCAGATAAAGGAATTGCAAAAAATATTCAACAATGGGCGGAATTAAAAGATAGTTATGATCCGATTTTTGTAAATATTCTTCCTGCTAACGAGTCTTCTTTGGTGTTCGATTATATTCGATATTCTGGGATAGAGGAACCCGAGTTCTATTTTAATACCTTTTGGCAAATATATACTTGGAACGTGCTTCTTCTTTGTCCAGAGTTCGAATCTATTAGAGATCAGAGCGAGTTACGTGATTATATTAAAGAAATTACAGGTGCTGGTGAAGCCCTGATTCGTATTAACGGGCTTATTGATAAAGGTGTTGACACATTAATTGCCATAGAGAAGGATATAACACGTATAAATGAATTGCTAAAGTCAGAAAACAGGCAATTGTTTGTCTTGTATGATAGACTGGATACCTGCATCAATCCCCTAAGATGGAATAAGGCTGTTTCCCCTTTAATAAATTATTGGAGAAATAATTGTGAATCGTTCACGAATATTAGTCCAAAGATTTTTGTCAGAACAGACCTATTTAAACAGATTGAAGGCACTAATACTGCAAGACTGGAAAACAGCATTATACATATTGAGTGGTCTATTGGGGAAGTATTTGGCTTTTTCTTCAAACTAATATTTTCTAACAAAGAGGCAAGCGATGCGTATTGGGCTATAGCAGAAAAAGTTGGTATTAATAGCAATTATATTAAGAATACAAAAAAATCATTTGATAAATTTCCTCAAAATCAATTCAAGTCTTTGCGAATTGCAGAAATGTCAGAAATAATTCGGGTGTTTTTTGGAAGTAAAGTTAAAGTTGGAGAAGCTATTCTTGGGTCACCGTGGGAATATTTTGAAAAGGAATTATCAAATGCAGATAACACCGCGATAAGTTTGAGGCCATTTATTAACACGCTGAACGCTAATGCCGTCGATAAGGCCTTGGCTAAGACAGAAAGATATGTGCAAAATGGTATTATATCTCCAGAAATATATGCATCAAAATCGGTGAGAGAAGAAACAACCGAAAAATATTTTGCCGATCTGACACAAGACGCTTTTAGCAAGGATTTACTTCGCTTTAAAGAGGTAATTAGGACCTCTGTTGGGGAACAATTTAGATTCAAATCTCTAACAGAAAAACAATTCGAGGACTTGATCAATATAACGTATAATAGGATTGTTGCAAGTGAAGTAGTAAAATCACCAGATGATTTAAAACGTCTTATTTTTGCAAACGGCATCATGGCAGAGAAGATTACCACAGGAGGAAGGTACTATAGATTCGCTCCAATATATTGGTATTCATGGGGATTAGTCAATTCCAATCTTGAAAAAGAGGAGAAGAAAAAAACGAGTAAAAACCTCTATGTAAAAGATTTAATCGATGGTGATACATACGAGGGTGTGGTGACTGAATTAAAACTTTATGATGGTCGTTTTTTAAAACGTGTAAAATGTATGAATCATCCATCTCCGTTGTTAATTCGAGATAATAAAATGTGGAACAATATTTCCGAAGGAGATGTTGTATCATTTGTGGCAAAAAAGGAAACTAATAAATATGATTCTTCAAAAGTCTTTTGGTATGCAATTAAAATAAATAGGAAGAATTAATAGTTTTTCGGGGAGGGCTACAAAAAGGGATGTTTACATTGGATGACTGTTTTCTTCAAACTATTTTACGCAAATAGGCTGCGCATGGCGGTTGTACTTTTGCCATCGAACACAAAAGACAACCTGCCAGGATGGAAAGAAACAAGATAGAATTTGACAAGGATAACGTTGAGCAGCAGATGGCCTACAAGCTTGTGGAGAAGACCAATTGCTGTCTCTTCATCACTGGTAGGGCTGGAACTGGAAAAACCACTTTCATTAAAAATATAAGGGAGTCGATACATAAGAATTTCTTACTTTTAGCTCCTACTGGTATTGCGGCATTGAATGTTGGTGGTCAGACCATGCATTCTTTCTTTGGATTTCCTTTGGAGGTGGTTGTTCCAGAAACACACCTGGAGATTTCGGCTGAAAAGATACGACTGCTCAAACATACCGATACGATCATCGTGGATGAGGCTTCGATGGTTCGCTGCGACTTGGTTGACGGCATGGATCGCTTTCTTCGAGGAATTACCTATTCTCATTTGCCATTTGGCGGAAAGCAGGTGATTTTTGTGGGCGATTTGTTTCAGTTGCCTCCTGTGGTCAAATGGGATAATGGCGACGGAGAAATACTGAGCCGTCTATATGGTGCCGGTGTGCCATATTTCTACAAGGCCAATGTGATGAAAAGGATGAATCTGCCTAAAATTGAATTTCTGAAGGTTTATCGCCAAAAGGAGGGTGCGTTTCTAGACATTCTGGACAGGATGCGTTTGGGAGAGAATACCCCAGAAGATATTGAAGAGCTTAACCGACATGTGAAACAGGATGAGAATATGGGTGAATATGCCGTTACGTTGACGGCCAGAAACAATGTGGCTGACGATATTAATAAGGTTAAGTTGGATGAATTGGACACAAAGGAATTTTGCTATGAGGGTACACTATCGGGCGAATTCAAGATACAAGACTCTCTTCCTCCGATGACATTGCAGTTGAAGGTGGGCGCACAAGTGATATTCTGTCGCAACGATTTTGGCCATGGATATGTGAATGGAACGATTGCCAGAGTGAAGGAACTGGGCGATGACAAAATTGTGGTCACTTTGAAGTCCGGGAAAAAAATACGAGTGGAACGAATGATATGGGAGAACCGGAAAAGCGTTTATGATGAAGCAACAGGCAAGGTGGAAAGCGAGGTCGTGGGTACGTTTACACAATATCCGCTGAAGTTGGCATGGGCTATAACGGTACATAAGTCGCAGGGAATGACTTTTGACAGGATGCATTTCGATCTTACCCGCGGCACATTTGCACCAGGGCAGGCGTATGTGGCCATTAGTCGTATGCGGACATTGGAAAGTCTTACTTTGAGCAATGAGATTGCATTGAGTCACATCATACAGAACCGTGAGATACGTGCCTATTCGAACTCGTTTAACGATATGCCGATGATTGAAGACGAACTTGACTTTGGTAAAGTGTACTACAAATATCTCAGTGCAAAAGATTATGACAGCGCCGCAAAGGTGTGTTTGAAGCAGGTATTGTCCAAGATGAAGTGTGGCGACTACCGCAATGCTGCGTTGATGGCAAAGAAGATGTTCGATGTCATGTTGGACGACGGATGTTTGTACGGCATGATAAAAAAGACAGTATTGCTCAAAGACTGTAGTATGACATGCGCTTTTCTTAATGCAGTGGTGTGTCTCTATAGCCGCCGATTTGACGAGGCCATTGGATATGCCGATATGGTGCTTGACCGAAAAGCATGTCCGGAGGCTATGTTTATCAAGGGGAAGGCACTGATGTCCACGAATCGTTTTGAGGAAGCCGATGCGGTGGCGAAACTGATTCGCGAAACCCTGTCCAAGTCTCCCGACAAGGTAACTGTAGACAAGAAACAACATCTTTTTGAAGCGCAGGTCAGCCATCACCTTGGTAAATCAATTATTGAACCCTGTCGGCAACTTATTAAACTTGCTCCAGAGTATGTGCCAGCCTACCTTATGTTACGCAATGAAGTGTTTGCCAACAATTTGCCTTTTGAAACAGAAGAAGAAAGTGATGCAAATGCGCTCGTTACTGCTTTCAGAAACAAGGAAGTGACAGTTGATGAGTTTGAAAAACTACTCGACTCGGCAGACAAGAATGGCGATGAGTTTCATTCATTTAGTCGCATTATTCGCAATTTCGTACAGTAAACCTGTCATTTCTTGCATTGGTGGCACAACAGGTTTTCGGATAGACTGATTATCTTTACATTGATTTTCCTAACGAGACCCCTTAGTCTGCTAATACCTGACAACTACCATTGAAAATGAGATACAATTCTGTCAACTTTTTTTAGGGAAAGTCTGAAAGTCAACCGAATGACCTAATTATATCCAATAATTACACTGTACTGGATAAAATATGTGCTTTTTTATCCAATACAACTTCGGTTTTGAATAAAAAGCGCATCTTTGTTTGACGGCATCACGCGTGCGGATTTGCTTTCATTGGCTTCGGCCAACAATATCAAGGATGCCACCGCAGTGATTGACGAGGAGTGCGAGGCTGCGGGCCTCTGGACGAAAATGGCCGGGAAGATGGTGCCCCAGCGGAGATGATAACGGCGATTGCCCCCAATATGATAAAAAAACTGTAATGAGGGGGGGTATCTGAAAGAGATGGAATAATCTCCAGCTATTTTTTCCTCCACACGATATAGTTCTCGTTTTTGTAGGTGCCGCGATGCACGTCGGGGGCAAAGAGGGTCTTTTCGCCGGCACCATCCAGATACCAGCCGAAGGCTGAATGGCTGCCTACCAGGTAGATGGCATTCTCAACTCCAAGTTCGACAAGTGCCTGTGCAAAGTCGTTCATGGTGGCGTCGGTCTCGCTGACGGCTACGAAAATTTGTCCGGCACGCGAGCAGAGTGCTTTGCGCATGGTTCTGATGGGTTGGTCGTTCTCTATCAGACGACCGTTGTCGACCAATGGGAACTGTCGGAAGAAATAGCCGCCTTTTTCGATGCTTTCTTCAAAAAGGGGCGAGTTCTCGGAGTAGCCAATGGTCACATTGCCGTCGATGATGGCACAGAAGCCTTTTTTGGAGAGGCCCCAGGCCAGGGGCTTGCCGTTGAGAACGAAGGCGCCGAGTATTTTCCGGTTGTCTCTCCGTATGTCGGCGGCTTGCGCCGACAGGATGATGCGGCTGTCGTTATGGTCGGGGATGCCTACCACCAGCTCGGGCGTGGCGTTGTGGGGCAGGTATAAGGCTATCTGCATACCGTTGACTACGGTGTCGATGCGTTCGGTGCAGGCACGCTCGGGTGTGGTCCCCAGCGGTGTCAGGAGGGTTGACACCTCGGTGTCTGGCAGGTTTTCAAAGAGTCCGTCGTTGGGGTCCTCGGCAGTTTCTCCGGGCCAGAATATGACGGCCAAAAGTGCGAGCAGGATGACTGTCCCCGCCAAGACAAGGGCTGCCGTCCTGTTGCGGCGACTTCGGCCGTTGTCGTGTGTGGGGGAGTGGGGTCCAATGATTCGGAACTCGTCGTCCCTAATATCTTTGTTCGTGTTAGTCATTGTTCGTTGTTGCGTCTATGTATGCTTTGAGTTTGATGAGCACCTCGCGGGAGGCGGTGAGGTCGTGCCAGCAACCGTTGCAGTCGGAGAGTACCAGACGTTTTTTGGAGATGTCAATCAGATATACGAAGTCGGTGTTGATAATCAGTCCGCGCCCGAGACGGACAAAGTTGCCGCCGGCATCGCCCAACTGTTCTCCAATCAGGTCTTCCAGTTGCCCCAGCTGGAAGGAGACCAGCTGGCTACGGTTGTCCTGGGTCATGACGTATGAGTAGTTCCCGTCGGCGGTAATGTAAACCAGCCGATTGGCGGGAATACGGAGCATTTCCGTCCCTTTGCTTATGATCAGTGTTTTGTCCACGAGGATGTGCAAAGATAGTCTTTTTTTACGTCACGCGACGCAGGTCGTCCGGTGATTTTACGAAATACATATATACAGTATGAACCGCAAGGGTCCCACACGCTTCGTACAGTCCGCCGGCAAGTCCGTACAGAAGCCCGAAGAATCCTTTGTGGGGTGCGTTCTTATGCGGGTTTTTGCATCGTAAACAATTAAAATTATCACACTATGAAAAATCAATTATTTATGCTTGTGGCCGTGGTGGCTTTCACATTTTTTACTGCCTGCAACGAAAAGAAATTTCAAGAAGATACGAATGTCGCCGACGAGGGGCTGCTGCTGAATGACGACTTGGTGGCAGTCCGTACCGACGACGGTGGCGTGTCCATCAAGAACACTGCTACCGGCAAGGTGACCATCGAAAATATCAACCTAGACTGGACACAGCGCTCCCGCAACGATTCGCTGGCGGTGTTCTGCAGCGAGAACAAGCGGGGATACTACAATATGTATACGGGTGAGATTGCCATCCCGGCACAGTACCGTCGCGCGTGGGTTTTTGAAGAAGGACTTGCCGCCGTACAGAAGAATGGCAACATCGGCTTTATCAATCACAAAGGTGAGACGGTTATCGATTTCAAGTTTCCCTATTATGGAAATCCGCTGTCGGAATTTGTCTTCGAGGATGGACACTGTGTGGTGGCCGACACAACGGGTCGATGCGGTGTTATCGACAAGTCCGGCAAATGGCTCATCCGTCCCGAATATGACAATGTCAGTGCCTACAGGGAGTATGCCATTGCGACAAAAGCCGGCGTGACGCTGCAGGTCGCATACGACGGCGAGGTTATCAATTCCTTTGTGCTGGATGACATTAAGGCATTGTCTTACGAGGTGAAGGAACGTTGTGTGAATCGGGAAGGTAATGTAGAGTATGTGGAAGTGGATGTAAAAACCGGTCTGTTTGCCTATTGTGTCGGTGGTCGTTATGGAATGATGGACAATAATTGCCATCGGCTCACGGAACCGCTGTACAAGGGCATTACCGCCGTCAGCGACAACATGCTCAGAGCAACGCTGCTAGACGGTTATTCCGAGGTGATACTTAACGCCAAAGGCGAGGTGATGAAATAACCTTTGTATTGGTTGTACACCACCGCTATTTATAATTTTATGTGTATTTTTGTGGTATGAAACGTTTCGCTTTTATACTGATTGTTATTGCCTCATCTATTGTTTCGTGCAGGCATGAAGAGGGTCTGCCGTCGTACCAGCGCGGTGTGTACCACTGGAAGACGACCTACAATCCCACGGAGTGGGAGAAAGAGTGGATGAAAGAGCACCGCGTGGGTCGCCTGTATGTCAAACTTTTTGACGTGGTGGCGGGCGAGAATGCCAACGAGCCCGACTGGAAAATGGTGCCTGTGGCCACCACGGTGTTCAAACAGAAGTTGCCGGCCGACATGGATGTGGTGCCGGTGGTCTACATCACCGTCGACGCTATCCGTGCGTTGGAGATGAACGAGTGGGGCTGGAGTGAGTCTACTTCGCTTTATGCCAAATTGTTGGTGAAACGCATCGACGCCATGATGGCCGATCATTACGACGGCACGGTACGCGAGGTGCAGCTGGACTGCGACTGGACGGAGCAGACCGAGGCTCATTTTTTCCGGTTTGCCCAAAGTGTGAAGGCACTGTTGCACCAGCGCAATATCACTCTCAGCGGCACGCTGCGCCTGCACCAGCTTCGCGAGGTGGAAAATCCGGTTCGGAACCATTGGGGCAGCGCCGACTCCATTCCTTTCGACCGAAGCCTGCTGATGTGCTACAATACAGGCCGGCTGCAGGATTATGCCACGAAAAACGCCATCCTAGACTTCGCCGACGTGGAACCCTATCTGAAACAATACCACCTCGACTCACTTCCCCGCACCGATGTGGCCTATCCCGTCTACGGATGGGGCGTGGAGTTCGACGTCAGAGGTGTGTTCCAGCGGCTGGTCCATTCCAGCCAGCTCGCCGAAGCCCGCAAGACGCTGCAGCGAAACGTCAAGTTCCGCGAGGAGTGGGGTGAACCGCAGCAAATCCAAAAAGTGCAGAACGCCTTGCCCGACCTCGATACCCTTCATACCGTCATTCTCTATCACCTTGATTCTTTAAACCTTTCCCGATACAGCCATGAAGACATCGAAACGTTCTACAGCCGTTAGGCACGTTATAACTTTTAGTTTTTACTTTTTTGTTTTTACTTTTCCCACGTTTGCCTGTGGCCCGTTTTACTATTCCGCCGCCGACTGTCGCCTCTATCGCCTCTATTCCCCGCATGGTAGTGTCACGGGATTTGTCAACAATGATTTTGCCACCCGCAATATTCTGCTGTGGAGCCAGCAGACCGGTTGTCGCGACACGGCAGCCATCCGGCGAGCCGTCTATCAGGGCTCGCTGGCCGACTGGGAGAGGCTGTATGAGAGGCTGATACTAAAGAGACTAACCAATGGCACCGTATGCCTAGATGCCTGGTTTGAGACGAACTGTTTTGTCAAAAGATTGCAGAAATCGGGTATAGACAAGGAAGCCATCCGTATCCTCTATTGGTCGAAGCTGTACGAAAGCATCCGCAACGCCCAGCGTTCTCCGTGGTACTACAACAGCCGTGTCGAGACCGACGAGGTGCGCCAGTTGCGGGCGCTGTATGACGAGATGCGAAAACACAAGCCCTCCACGAAGTATGTCGACCGATACACCTTGCTCACCAGTAAATGTCTGTGGGCGCTGGGCGAGGACAGTGCCAATGTTGCGCTGAGGAACAGGCGCGAGAAGCAGTTGAAGAAAGGTATCTTCTACAAGGAGGTAATGGACTATGTGAGTCGCAGTCTCACCGACCTGGGACGTGACGATGAGGCTTACGCCCTCTGGCAGAGCACCCTCAATGAGATTGACAGGATTCCCTACAACGCCTCGCTGTCGGAGCGTTTGCGCATCATGTTGCGTCTATGTCCCGACACCAATGCATTTGATGGTCTTTTACAGGTTTTTTTAAGTGATATCGACCGCGAACAGGCTTCCACTTATCGTTGGGATGAGGACGAGATGAAGTCAAAAGCGCAATCGGTGTTGGCGGTGGCCAAAGAGGCCATAGCCAACCCGAAAGTGCGGAAAAAGGCAGTATGGCGCTATACCGCCGCCTGCATCCTCGATTATCTGGGCAATCCGACAGCAGGTTTGGAACTGTTGCGCGGTGCCGAGAACGGGGATGGCGACGCCTTTCTGCAACGTTCGGTGCGTGTGCTCATATTCCATTTGCGCGCCCAGACCGACACCATCGACGATACCTTCGAACAGTTTGCCGTCGGTGAGGTGAGATGGATGGTCGGCGAGTTGCAGCACGAATGGCGGCAGATTCCCGACAGCCTGCGACAGGAAGTAAGCCGTGTGGACAACTGGCGTTGGACGGGACAGCTCAACAACCTCTACTATTACGCCGCATTGCGCCGGATTGTGTTGGCCGACAGCGTTGGACTGGCTTGGCGCATGGCCGATGCCGGACGCGGTGTGCGGGCGTTGCAGATGGCCAATGTGGCTGAAAATTGGGTGATAAAGTTGAGCAACAACCGTTTGATAGACAGTTGTCGCCGTTGCACAACTTGGGTCTACAGCTATGGGTGGTGGGACAAGGAACGGTGGAACTGGCACGACTACAGCAACAGTCTCTTTGTGCTGGCCGACAAGATGAGTGCTGCCACGTTGGATGCATACTGTCGGCGGTTCGAGCATCCGATAGACCGGACAGACCGTTGGTTCAACGACCACAGTTACACCGACAGCGACTACTGGCAGGATATTGTCGGAACGCACTACCTGCGTGAGTGCAACTACCGTACTGCCGTCGCACATTTGCACTTGCTCTCGTCAACCTACCAGCGGCGCATGAATCTCCGCTGCATCCGCGATCCATTCAGTATCGAACCCGACAGCGCAAGTCACGACAGCACGCACTACAAGTTGCATTTTGCCCAGAAGATGGACTCTTTGCAACATGTCATGCTTCAAGACGGCAACCCGGACCACCGCGGTTTGGCTATGATGGAATACTCCATCGGGCTGGAGAACAGTTTTGACAGGTGCTGGTGGCTTACCTCATACCAGAAGGGATGGACAGGTCCCGCTCTGAAAGACATCGAAACAACAGACTATGCCCGTTGCGCAAGGACGGTAGTCAAACAGTTGCGCCGCAAGGCCCTCGCCACCGTTCGTTCCGACGAAGCAAAAGCCAGTGCATACGCCCGTATGGGTGCACTTACCAAAGTGATGCACACTTGGCCCAACACGCCCACAGGTCAGCACTATGCCCTTGTCTGCGATGAATGGCGCGATTACCTGCTGCCGTCAACTATCCGCTCGATGGTGGTTGTGGCGGGCATCTATCCCCAAATGCTGCCGGCATATAACGCCATCTGTTTCTTCCGTCCGCCATTTGCGGAGCCGCCACGGTTGTAGTATTCCTGTCCCGACTTCTGAGTGCAACGCCTGAAGCCGCTGTATATTGCTGAGGTGAAAGTGTCGAATTCTTTTTGTATATTTGCATAAAATAATTTCACTGTTGAAGTCGACTGGCAAGCATATTCTGATGGCGGTGTCCAATGACCTTGTGACGGACCAGCGAGTGGACCGCTCCTGTCGTGCCCTGACTGAGGCGGGTTATAGGGTGACGCTGGTGGGGCGGCAGCTGGACGACACGACGCCGCTGGAACGTCCCTACCGCACGAGACGGCTGCGGCTGCTGTTCCGCCGCAAGGTGTGGTTCTATGCAGAACTGAACATCCGTCTCTTTTTCTGGATGATGACCCACAAGGCCGACCTTATCTATGCCAACGACACCGACACGCTGGCAGCCTGCTATCTGGCGGCACGACTGCGACGCAAGCCGCTCCTGTTCGATGCCCATGAACTTTTTCCCGAGGTGCCCGAACTGGTGGACCGGCCGCGTGTGCGCCGGGTGTGGCAGCGGCTGGAGGACCGTCTGCTGCCGCGTATCGGGAAACGGGTGCGCGGGACGGCGGTGACGGTGACGCAGAGCATTGCTGACCACTATAGCCAGCGTTACGGCATGGAGATGGGGGTGGTGCGCAATGTGCCCGACCGCCCCGAACCCCATGAAGACAAGTCTGTGGTCAAACCCGCGTCTCCCAAAATGCTGCTCTACCAGGGCGCAGTCAATGCGGGGCGCTGTGTCGACCGTCTGATTGACGCGATGGTGTTTCTGCCCGACTGCCAGCTGGTGGTGGCGGGCGACGGCGACCTGCGCCAGGAGCTGGAGGGGCGTGCCGCCGCTGTCGCATGGCACGAGCGTATCGTTTTCAAGGGTCGCATGACCCCTGGCCAGCTGCATGAGTTGACGCCACAGGCGTCGTTGGGACTGGTGCTGATGGAGAATCTGGGACTGAACTATTACTATTCACTCCCCAACCGTGTGGGTGATTTTGTTCAGGCCGGTGTGCCGGTATTGGCAAGCGATTTTCCAGAACTGCGCCGCGTGGTCGATGCCTACCGTGTGGGCCGCATCGTTGATGTGGATGAACTGGACAGCGCGTCGCTGGCCGAGGTTGTCCGTCAGACCCTGCAGCAATGGGAGGAAATGCCCGTAGCGGAACGAAGCAATCGCTTTGCCCACGCCGCCGAAGACCTCTCGTGGGACAACGACAAAAAGGTGCTGCTGCAACGGGTGGGTACAATTATTTGTGAATAGTGAATAGTGATTAGTGAATAGTGAATAGTGATTAGTGATTAGACAATATAGATAACTTTTATTTTTCAATTTATTTCAAATGTTTTTCGAAGTTTATCGCATTCTTTATTTTCTGGGAGTCACCGTTGGATTGTGGCTGCTGTTCCGCAAAGCGGGACGGTCGCCGTGGTTGGCTCTGATACCCGTCTACCGTGTGGTGGTGTGGATTAAGCTCTGTGGCAAAAGCTGGCGCTGGTACCTCTATTTTTTGATACCTGCCGTCAATGTCTTTGCCTTTCTGCTTCTGGTGGTCGAGACGGCCAAGATGTTCCAGCGCTACAACTTCTGGGAGCAGACGTTCGCCGTTGTTTTTCCGTGGATTTATCTGCCCGTGGTGGGCGGCAACGCCCGTCTGGAGTATGTGGATTCCTCGAAGCGGGTGCCGCACAAGGTGGGACAGCTTCGCGACTGGGTCGATTCCATCGTCTTCGCTTTGGTGGCGGCCGTCATCATCCGTGGACATATCTTTGAATTGTACAATATCCCCTCCAGTTCGATGGAGAAATCGTTGCTGGTGGGCGACAACCTGCTGGTCTCCAAGGCCGCCTACGGTCCCCGTGCAGCCATGACACCGCTGTCGCTGCCGCTGGTACACAATGTGCTGCCGTTCAGTCAGGGACAGACGGAGTCGTATCTGAAATGGATTCAGCTGCCCTATCACCGCTATGCCGGTTGGAGTACGGTGAAACGTTTTGATGCCGTAGTCTTCAACTATCCCGACGGCGACACGGTCTGCACCGCCTGGCAGAGCAACCGCAGCTACCACGACCTGGTGCGCGAAGAGGGTAGGGAAGCGGTGTTGAATGCCACCACGATGAATGTCAACGGCGTTCTGGTGCCCAACAAGATTCGTGTTCGGCCGGTCGACAAGCGGGAGAATTTCATCAAACGTTGCATCGGTCTGCCCGGTGAGACGCTGGAAATCCGCGACCAGCAGGTCTATATCAATGGTCAGCCCATCGAGAACCCGCAGCATCTACAGTTCCAGTATGCAGTGCTGTTCCGTCCCGACGTTCCCAGCAATCCCCACCACACCCTGTCGCAGGCCGGTGTCAGCGAGGAGGATTTTGCCAACGCCGTCGCCCAACAGCGCTTCGAGGGCATCCCGCATTTTATTGTCCCGCTCAGTCCCGCTGTCGCCCGCGAACTGGCCAAGCACTATGAGGTGGACACCGTGCAGCCGCTGGTGTTCCCGGCCGACTCGGGCAGCACGGACCTTTTCCCCCACAATGGACGCTATGGCTGGAGTGTTGACAATTTTGGCCCCGTTCACATCCCTGCCAAGGGCGAAGTGCTGGAGCTGAACAAGGACAACATCTGCTTCTACGAGCGTCTGATTCGGGACTTCGAGGGCAACACCCTGGAGGTGAAAGGCGAAAGCATCGTAATCAACGGCAAGGAAGCCAGAACCTATAAGGTCAAGATGGACTACTATTGGATGATGGGCGACAACCGTCACAACAGTGCCGACAGCCGTTTCTGGGGCTATGTTCCCGAAAATCATATTGTTGGTAAGGCGGCAAGGGTGCTCTGGTCCAAAGACAAAGACAGTGGAAAATGGCGCTGGAATCGTTTCTTGAAAGATGCTTCGGCGATGGATTAACATTTTTTTTGTAAATTTGCAATATAATCCAAGCAAAGGATACTAAAGTTGGTGAAAAGTATACTGACAAAACTAACGTTGATATGTTTATCGTTATTCGCTTTAACGAACTGCTTTGCGCAGCAGCCTGTCAACGACTCAACAACTAAAAAACAAACTATTATGTACGCAATTATCAAAACTCCCAAGGGAACGATGAAGGCGGAACTCTACGCCAAGGAGGTTCCCGGCACCGTAGAGAATTTTGTCAAATTG
The DNA here is from genome assembly GCA_017449975.1 of Bacteroidales bacterium. GTDB lineage: Bacteria > Bacteroidota > Bacteroidia > Bacteroidales > P3 > Colimorpha. The sequence goes on along the minus strand of JAFSYK010000084.1, from coordinate 72,898 downwards.
TCCCGCGAGGGCTATTATAACGGACTTCGTTTCCATCGTGTCATTCCCGATTTCGTTATCCAGGGTGGTTGTCCTTACAGCCGCAACCCCGGCGATCCGCGTGTGGGAATGGGTGGCCCCGGCTATACGATCAAATGTGAAACCTCGGCGCCGAAACAGTATCACGACCGCGGTGTGCTTTCGATGGCACATGCTGGAAAGGATACGGGCGGCAGCCAGTTCTTCATCTGCCACAACCGCATGAACACGCAGCACCTCGACGGTGTACACACCTGTTTCGGAAAAGTGGTGGAAGGACTGGAGGTGATTGACCAGATTCGTCCCAATGACTTGATTGAGAGCATCACCATTGTTGAGGAGTGATTATTGGCCGGTTTTAGCTTTTAGTTTTTACCTTTATATATAGTACTTTTATGAATTTAGGTATTAAACTTCTCGTTGCTGAAGACGATCCCAATCTGGGAATGATTTTGAAAGCGTATCTTAGCCAAAAAGGTTTCTCTGTTTTTTGGGTGCAGGATGGCGAACAGGCCCTCGAGACTTACCAGAAAGAGGAGCTTGATGTCTGTCTGCTGGACGTCATGATGCCGTTGAAAGACGGTTTCGCTGTGGCACAGGAGATCCGTCGTATGGATCGCCGTATGCCAATCATCTTCCTTACCGCTAAAAATCTTGAACAAGATAAACTGCAGGGTTTCGAGGTGGGTGCCGACGACTATATCACCAAACCGTTCAGCATGGACGAGTTGCTGGCACGTATCAATGCCACCATCCGTCGTGCTTTCGACGGCGGACGCCCCGAACACAATATCTTCCATTTCGGCCGTTTCGAGTTCGACTCGCTGCGTCAGACGCTGACCATCGACGGCGACACCCGCAAGCTGACCACCAAAGAGAACGAACTGCTGCGCCTCTTCGCACTCAACTTCAACCAATTGATTGAGCGTAATGTGACGTTGCAGAAAATCTGGCGTGACGACAGCATCTTCTCTGCCCGCAGCATGGATGTCTACATCACCAAACTGCGTAAATTCCTCAAAGCTGACCCCACCATCAAGATTGTCAATGTGCATGGCATCGGGTTTAAACTTACACAAGAGGTAGAATGAGACTGACTTTTCTGGGAACAGGCACGTCGCAAGGCGTGCCTGTTATTACATGTCCTTGTTCGGTCTGTCATTCCGACGACCCCCGCGACCGTCGGTTGCGGACCTCTGCCCTCGTCACCACCGATGGCGGTGCCAACATCTTGATTGACATCGGTCCCGATTTTCGTCAGCAAATGCTCACCCATGGTGTGTCGCATCTCGATGCTATACTGATTACCCATGCCCACCGCGACCATGTGGCGGGCATCGACGACATCCGTCCGTTCAACTACACGCAGGGCCGTGCCATGGAGATGTTCATGAATGCCGAGGCGGCACATGCGTTGCGACGCGACTACCACTATATTTTTGCGACGCATCAATACCCGGGACTTCCCGAAGCCAACCTGCATGTTGTCGATGCGCCTTTTGTGGCGGCTGGCGAGACGGTGGTGCCCATCCGTGCGCTACACAAGGACCTGCCCGTCTTGGGTTTCCGCATCGGGCCGTTGGCCTACGTTACCGACGCCAACCACATCGACGATGCTGAGTTGGAGAAACTGAAAGGGGTGCGCGTGTTGGTCATCAACGCCCTGCGACAGGCAAAGCATTTTTCCCACTACTGTCTGCCCGAGGCATTGGAAATTATCCACCGGGTGCAGCCCCAACGGGCTTTCCTCACCCATGCCAGTCATGAGATGGGACTCCATGCCCAGGTGCAACCTACGTTACCTGACGGCGTGGCCTTGGCCTACGACGGACTTTCTGTTGAAATTCATTAACGCATTCCCACAATCACGCACTCACGCATCCATATCATTGCATTCAATGTTCCGTGGCCGGCTGACTACGGTGGCGTGATGGATATCTACTACCGTCTGGAGGCATTCCGCCGGACGGGAGTGCATATTACGTTGCACTGCTTCACTTACGGTCGCAAGCCAGCTCCCGAATTGGAAGCCTGCTGCGATAGGGTCTATTACTACCAGCGTGATATGAAGCCCTGGCTTCATCTGCGCCGAACACCTTTCATCGCCGCTTCGCGCGACAATGACGAACTGTTGCAACGGCTGCAGCAAGACGATGCGCCCATCCTGATTGAGGGACTTCATGGCTGCGAAATTTTGCGCCGACTGCGACAGCAGGAGTCGGCAGGGCAGGGGCGGCGTACCATCATTGTGCGGGCGCACAATGTGGAACAAGACTACTACCGGCTGTTGGCGCGCAGTGAGCGTCGGTCGTTGAAAAAAGCCTATCTCGCTTTGGAGGCCCGCAAGCTGCGATGTTACGAGCCGACATTAAATCTGGCCGACGCGGTCCTCGCCATCACCGACGCCGATGCCGACCGCTTCCGTCAAATGGGATGCTCAAAGGTACTCACCATCCCACCCTTTTTGCCACCCATCACCCTCCCCGATACGGATTTACAAATCACAACGCCAAATTCTCCATTTGTACTGTTCCACGGCGACCTCTCCATTCCCGACAACGAGTGGGCCGTGCGCTGGCTGCAACGTCATGTGATGCGCATGGTGGACTATCCCTTTGTGGTGGCTGGTCGCAATCCGCGCCCTTCATTGCGTCGCTACTTGTCACGCTTCCCGAATACTCGGTTGGTCGAGTCGCCCGAGCAGTCGGAGATGGATGCCCTAATTGCCCAGGCGCGTTGCACCGTGATGATCACCCGACAGCCTACGGGCTTCAAGTTGAAATTGCTGAACAGTCTGTCGATGGGTCAGCATTGTGTGGTCAACAGTGCCATGTTGACGGGTACCGGCCTCGCAGGTTGCTGCCATGTGGCCGACACTGCCGATGCCCTGCGTCGGCAGCTCGACAAGCTGATGCCAACACCCTTCTCCGATGCCCAGCGTCAGGAACGACAGACGAGTCTAGCAAAGCTAATGGACGAAGCGGCTCGTCTGCAACAGATTGTCACCCTTTTAACGTCCCCATCCGCTTGACGTTAAGAAATTTTGACAAATCAATCTTTTTCGTATCTTTGCAGAAATTATTAATCCCAAAAACAATCGATTATGAAAAAGATTCTTTACACGCTTTCTATTTTAGCCATTGCATTGGGCATGGTGAGCTGCAGCGGCGGTTCGGGTGATATAAGCAAAAACGCCACCCCTTCCGAGGCGGCGATCTCGATGTGGAAACTGGTCCAGAATGGTGACTATGCCGCTGCGATTCGTCTCAGCGAAGAATATCAAAATGCCACCGACGACGATATCGAGCAAATGGCTTCCATCATCGAGGCACTCTATTCCAAAGTGGGTGGATTGAAAGATGTCGAAGTGCTCGAAGAGACCGTTTCCGAGGATGGTCAGTCGGCTGTAGTGAAACTTAAGCTGACCTACGGTAACGGCAAGACTGACACGCAGAAAGAAAAACTGGTGATGACGGAAAACGGCTGGCGTCCCGCCAAGTAATCCGCATCATTTTTCCGTTTGAAATAGAGAGAACTCCAACCTGGTTTGGGGTTCTCTTTTTTATACCGTTTTTTTTTCGTAACTTTGCCGTGGTTACGCTGTGCCATGCGTTTTTTAAGAAGATATAGTTCAACGATATATGGACAGTACCGTCTTGCGGGTCTGAAATGGGGCTTGCTGACGGGTGCTGCCATGGCGGTTGTCATGCTGCTGGCTTCCTGGTTGGGAACCGGCATGCAGCCTTCCGCTCCGGAGAACTACATCACCGACATCGTGATGCTGCTGGGTATGCTGGTGGCGGCCTACCGCTACCGTCGCACATTGCCCGACGAGCGGGTGACGCTCAAGGAGTTGATGTTGCTCGGCTTGTGGGTAGGAGGTGTCGCCTCAGTGCTCTACGGCCTGCTGCTCTGGCTCTATGGCTCGTTGGACAGCACGCTGGTGGCTCGCTTCACCGAGGAGCGACTCTCGCTGATGCCGCCGGCAGAGACCGACGCGCAATCGGCATTGAACATCCAGCTGGTACAGAACTATACGGCAGGCGACTGGGGATTTATCGGCGGCTTCCGCAGCGCGGTTATCTCCATCCTGCTGAACCTGGTGGCAGCCCTGCTGTTCCGCACCGAAAAAGCCCCGGTGAGGGAAAAAAGGAAAAGTTAAAAAGGAAAACACTAACACAATAACGCACTAACACATTCAAAAATGGATATTTCAATCGTTGTTCCCCTGTATAATGAAGAAGAGTCGCTGCCGCATCTGGCAGAATGGATAGACCGCGTGATGGCAGAGCATGGTTTCAGCTATGAGGTCATCATGGTCGACGATGGCAGCAAGGATAACTCCTGGAAGGTGGTTGAGCAGTTGCACGAGAAGAATTCCTGCTACAAAGGCGTACGCTTCCGTCGCAACTATGGCAAGTCGGCCGCCCTCAACGTGGGCTTCGGCCGTGTCGAAGGTGATGTGGTGGTGACCATGGATGCCGATTTGCAGGACAGCCCCGAAGAGATTCCCGAGCTGCGTCGTCGCATCCTCGAAGAGGGCTACGACTTGGTGAGCGGATGGAAGAAAAAACGCTACGACTCGAAACTGGCCAAGAACATCCCTTCCAAGTTCTTCAACTGGACGACCCGCAAACTGAGCGGCATTCCCTTGCACGACTTCAACTGTGGACTGAAAGCCTACCGTCGCGAGGTGGTGAAGAGCATCGAGGTCTACGGCGAGATGCACCGCTATATCCCCGTCATCGCCAAGTGGGCCGGTTTCAGCAATATCGGCGAAATGGAGGTGCACCACCGCAAACGTGAGTTTGGCGTGACGAAGTTTGGCATGAACCGCTTCATCAACGGCTATCTCGATTTGATGAGCATCATGTTCATGTCGAAGTTCGGCAAGCAGCCCATGCACTTCTTTGGCGCCGTGGGTTCGATGTCGTTCCTCTTCGGCTTAATTGCTTTCGTGATTGTCTGTGTGTTGCGTATCAGCCAGCGAATCTTCTTGCTGCACAGCGTGTGGTTCTATGTCTCCATGCTGTTCATCATCTTGGGTACTATGCTTTTCCTGGCGGGCTTCCTCGGCGAACTAATCTGCCGCAACTCCACCACCCGCAACCAATATCTAATCAAAACCGAAATAGGTAATGGAGAAAAGTGAAGATGTGAAGTTGTGAAAATGTGAAATTGTGAAAATGTGAAGTTGTGAAAATGTGAAGTTGTGAAATGGTAAAACACCTAAACAACTTAACACCTAAACACCTAAACACTTAAACATCTTAACGCCTAAACACCTAAACAACTTAACATCTAAACACTTAAACACTTCAACATCTTAACACCTAAACGCCTAAACCCTTAAACCCTTAAACCCTCATCCCTCATGTCTCTTCAATGCGGTATCGTAGGTTTGCCCAATGTGGGCAAGTCGACCCTCTTTAACTGCCTGAGCAACGCCAAGGCACAGGCTGCCAACTTCCCCTTCTGCACCATCGAGCCCAACGTGGGTGTCATCACAGTTCCCGACGAGCGTTTGGCCAAATTGGTGGAGATTGAACGTCCCGCCAGCGTGGTCCCTGCCACGGTCGAGATTGTCGACATCGCCGGACTGGTCAAAGGTGCGTCGAAAGGGGAGGGTTTGGGCAACAAATTCCTCGGCGACATCCGCAACTGCGACGCCATCATCCATGTGCTGCGCTGCTTCGACGACGACAATATCACCCATGTCGACGGCAGTGTCGACCCGGTGCGCGACAAGAATACCATCGACCTCGAGTTACAGTTCAAGGATCTGGAATCCATCGAAAACCGCTATGACAAGGAAGTCAAGAAAGGTAAGGCCGGCGGTGACGCCCGTGCCAAGAAGTTGGTGGAGGTGATGGATCTCTACAAAGAGGCACTGCTCTCGGGCAAGAGCGCCCGCACCGTGCAGCTCGATGAAAATCAGGCCGAGGTGGCGCGCGACCTCATGCTGCTCACCACCAAGCCGGTGCTGTATGTCTGCAATGTCGACGAGGCGTCGGTGGTCAACGGCAACAAGTATGTCGACGCGGTGCGTGAAGCCGTCAAAGACGAGCAGGCCGAAGTGCTGATTATCGGTGCCGGTATCGAGTCCGATATTGCCGAGTTGGAGACCTATGAAGAGAAGCAGATGTTCCTCGAAGACCTGGGCCTCAAGGAGAGTGGCGTCAACCGTCTCATTAAGGCGGCCTACCGACTGCTCAACCTCCAGACCTTCCTCACGGCAGGTCCCAAGGAATGCCGTGCCTGGACCTTTAAGAAAGGTATGAAAGCCCCTCAAACAGCAGGCATTATCCATTCCGATTTCGAGCGCGGTTTCATCCGAGCCGAAGTCATCAAATACGAGGACTACGTGTCGCTGGGCAGCGAGGCCAAATGCCGCGAAGCTGGCAAAATTTCTGTCGAGGGAAAAGACTATGTCGTTCAGGACGGCGACATCATGCACTTCAGGTTCAACGTTTGAGAAAGTAAAAACTAAAAGGTAAAAACTAAAAAGTGAAGAGTCTATTCCATACCAGAAATGCCAGCTTTTCCCGTTTTGGGAAGGCTATCCTTTTGGTCTTTGCTTTTTGCTTTTTATTTTGGTCCTGCTCCACGCAGAAGGCGAAGTGGGCGAATATCGCCTACCACAACACCACGGCGCACTACAACGTGTGGTGGAATGGTAACGAGAGTCTGAAAGAGGGTGTCCTGAAACTGGAAAAGAATGTGCAGGACGACTATACCCGCATTCTGCCACCCTATCGGTTGGGCACGAAAGAGGAGGCCATGTCGGTCTTCCCTGAAATGGACCGTGCCACCGAGAAAGGCATTAAGGGCATCAAAAAACACAGCATCTTTATCCGCGGACACGAATACGTCACCTATGTGCGCAAATGCTATCTGTTGACGGCACAGGCCAGTTTCTACAAACACGATTTTGTCACCGCCGTCAACACCTGCCATGTGATGATGAGTCAGTACGAAGGTACCTCCGAGGCGGATGCCGCCGCCATCCTGAAAGCGCGTTGTGCCACGGCGGAGCACCGCTACAGTGATGCCGAGACCGAGCTGGACGAGCTGGTGGTGCGGCTGGGCAAGGGCGCCTTCGACCGCAAGCAGACCACAGACCTCTATATGGCCATGTTGGAGGCGTTGATACCGCAGGAGAAATATAAGAAGTCGGTCCAGTTTGCCAAGCAGGTGCTGGACGAGAAACCCACCCGTCAGCAGCGGGCGCGTGTCAACTTCATACTGGGTCAGATTTATCAACTCGCCGAGAAGCGTCCGACCGCCGTCAAATACTACGAGACGGCGTTGAAGAAGACCAACGAGTATACGATGGAGTTCAACGCCCACCTCAATATCGCCTCTTGTGCCGACCTCGAGCATGCCGACCTGCCGAAACTGGAGAAGCAGCTCGACAAGATGTTGAAGGATAGGAAGAACGACGAGTTCCACGATCAGATATACTACGCCAAAGGCGAGATGTATATGGGCATGAAGGACGCCAAAAAAGCGTGCGACAATTTTGCCCTTTCCGTCACCGCCGCCGCGCAGCATCCTGCCCAACGAGCCAAGTCGGCGTTGCGCATGGCGGAGATACAGTATGAGCTCTACGAGAATTACGACCTGGCACAGCGCTACTACGATACCGCCGTGTCGGTTATCAATGCCGACTACCCCCACTACCGTGAGATAAAGAACCGCTACGACATCCTCACCTCGCTGGTGCGCTACACCCGTACCATTGCGCGCAACGACAGTCTGCTGGCTGTTGCGGCGTTGCCCCAGGCGGAACGCGACACCCTCATTGCCCAAAAGATTGCCAAGCTCAAGGCCGACGAAGAGGCCGAGCGTCAGCGCGAACTCATCCGTCAGGCCACCGCCGAGAGCGCCGCTGCCCGCAACACGCTGCAGGGCGACTGGTATTTCTACAACACCAACACCGTGCAGCAGGGCTCCCAGACCTTCCGTCAGCGCTGGGGCAGCCGTACGCTGGAGGACTACTGGTTCATGAGCAAGAAGGGCATGCTCGGCGCGGGTATTATGATTGCGGGTATGGAGGACTTGGCGTCGTCGGACGAGGAGAATGACGAGGAGGCCGACAGCACGATGGCCGATTCGACCAAGACGGTGTTGCCGCAGGACAATCCCGACGATCCGCACTATCCCGCCTACTACCTGAAAGACCTGCCCAAGACGGAGCAGCAGCGCGACTCCATGCACTACGAGACGGCCATCTCGCTGCTCAACGCGGGTTATATCTTCTACGATGGCCTGAACAACACGCAGCAGGCGGTCGAACATTACCTGCGCATGACCACCGACTATCCCGATCGCGACGAGGTGGTGCAGGCGTTCTACATGCTCTACCGCATCTACGCCTCCATGGGCAACACGCCCCAATCCGATTACTACCGCAACATGGTGCTGATGGGCTTCCCCGACAGCGATTTTGCCAACCTGATACGCGACGAGAACTACTACAAGCAGCTGCTGCAGCGTGACCAGATTTTCACCGACCGCTACGACGAAATCTACGACACCTACCGTCGGGGTCGTTTCCGCAGCGTGCTGGCCATCTCGCGCGAGATGTCGGACACCTATCCCAACCATGCGGCGCTGGGCCGCTTCCAGTTCTTCGAGGCGCTGGCGTTGGCGCGCATGGACAGCACGGCACAGGCCATCAGTCTGCTGGAGGGCGTCGTGGCGAGTCATGCGGCCACCGACAGCATCGTGCCCTATGCCCAGTCGTTGCTGGACTACCTCCGCGACGGCGGATCGGTGGCAGTCGGCGGTCAGGGCGAGTCGCTCAACTCGCCGACCGAGCTGGACCGTATGGCCGACCAGGCCCGTCAGTCGGGAACGGTGGCGGCAGCGGGACAGGAGGGCGCGGCCGAAGAGGAGCAGCTCTCTACCGAAGCACAGCTGTTCCGCTACCGCGAGAATATGCAGCATTACGTGGTGGTGCTGCTCAAAGACCGCAACGTCCGTTCGATGGATGTGCGCTACCAGATGGCCAACTTCAACACGAACTACTACTCCAACAAGGGCTATAAGGTCAACCTGTTGCTCTTCTCCGACTCGGTGCAGATGCTCACGGTCCATCGTTTTGTCGATGCCGCCGAGGCGATGGATTACTACACCCACCTGTTCCGTCCCGAGAGCCCGCTGTCGCAGCTCAATGCCGCCGACTACCGCGTGTTCCCCATCTCGACACAGAACTACGCCACCTTCTACAACCGCAAGGATGTGGAGGCCTACAACGAATTCTTCGAAAAGTATTATAAGAAATGAAATCAAAATTGTTGTTATAACGGAATAACGAGATAATGTTATAACGAAATTACGTGATAAAATAACAGATTAACGAAATTAAGAATTAACAAATTAACACATTCAATTTATTATGGCAAAATTAATGGAAATGGAACCTGCTCAGATCAATACCATTACTCATGGTAGCACCATCAAAGGTAATGTGGTGGCCAGTGGTGATTTTCGTCTGGACGGTGTTCTCCAGGGCAACATCCAGCTCAACGGCAAGCTGGTTATCGGTGAAACCGGTATTATTCATGGCAACGCTGTCTGCCAGAATGCCAATATTATCGGCACCATCGAGGGCAACATCTCGGTGAAGGAGCTGCTGTCGCTGCATTCGACCGCACGTGTCAAGGGCGACCTGCTTATCAACAAGCTCTCCATCGAGCCGGGTGCCGTCTTCTCGGGTACCTGCAAGATGCTCGACGAGGTACGTCGTGAGAATGAAGCACAGGCCCAGGCACAGGCTGAGTCGGAGCACAAAGCATAAGTGTCGTGACCTCCTCCGATAGGATGGCAGACCTCTCGCCGCTGTTCGAACGGTGGGCAGGTGTGCCGGTTTCGGTTGTTTCCGAGTTGGGCGCCAATGGCTCCAACCGTCGCTATTTCCGTTTACAGGGTGGCGACCGGTGTTGTATTGCCGCCTGCAACGACGATGTGCGTGAGAACGACGCCTTTGTCTACTATAGTCGCGAGATGCGGAAGCGAGGCTTGCCGGTGCCGGAGGTCTATGCCGTCTCCGACGACCACCGTTGCTATCTGCAACAGGACTTGGGCGACGAAACGCTCTACGCTCACCTTTACGCCAAACGGCAGCAGGGTGGGGGATTCGACGACGAGATGCTGACGCTCTACCGTCAGGTACTGGGCGACTTGGCCGATTTTCAGACCCGTTGCCGCGACCTCGATTTCAGCTACGCCTATCCGCGCTCCGATTTCGACCGCCAGTCCATGCAGTGGGACTTGCAGTATTTCAAATATTTCTTCTTGAAGCTGCTGCATGTGTCCTTTGACGAGCAGTTGCTGGAGGATGACTTCAATCGGCTGATAGACTATCTCCTGCAGGAGGATTGTCGCTACTTCATGTACCGAGACTTCCAGTCGCGCAACATCATGCTGCTGCCCACGCCCGACGAGACGGGCCGTCGCCTCTATTACATCGACTACCAGGGTGGTCGGCGCGGTGCGGCGCAGTACGATGTGGCCAGCCTGCTCTATAGTGCCAAAAGTGACCTTCCGGATCCGCTGCGCCGCGAGTTGCTGGAACACTACATCCGCACGTTGTCCGAAAAGATTGGCCAGATGCCTGCCGACAGTCGTCCCGCCTTCTCGTCCGACGCCTTCCGCAACTGTTTCTACGGTTATGTGCTGATACGCATCATGCAGGCGTTGGGCGCCTACGGCTACCGTGGCTATTTCGAGCGCAAGAGTTATTTCCTCCAGAGTGTGCCGTTGGCTTTGGCCAACCTGCGCCGTGTGGTGGAAGACCATTGGCCCGCTGTCGAGTTGCCGCATCTGCGTGCGGTGCTCAATGATTTGTCGCATCGAGTGGTTGCCACGCCGCCGGTGTTCCCGACGGATATGCTCACCGTCACGGTGATGAGTTTCAGCTACAAAAAAGGCTATCCCGACGACGACAGCGGCAATGGCGGTGGCTTTGTCTTCGACTGTCGTGCGCTGCCCAACCCGGGACGCTATGCGCAGTACAAGACGCTGACGGGTCGTGATGCCGCCGTCATCCAGTTTCTGGAGGGCGACGTGGAGGTGGAAACGTTTCTGCAACAGGCTGCCACTCTGGTTCGACAGTCTGTGAAGCAGTACAACGAACGACATTTTGCCCATCTGATGGTCTCGTTTGGTTGCACGGGTGGTCAGCACCGTTCCGTCTATTGTGCCGAGCGCATGGCCGCACTGCTTCGGGGCGATGGCACCTGTCATGTGCGGCTCATCCACCGTGAACAGGAAATTCGGATTGAGGATTGAGAAGCTGTTTAAATTTAATTCAATGGTTTTCTTAAAGTACCTGAACGGCATCTTTTTCACCTTTCCTCAGTCACAATTTCCTCGCCTTCTTCGAAAAGTGGGAACTTTTCGAGGCTCGGCTCACAAGTCCACAGGACTTGTTCACACCATTGCTCCATCGGAAAAGGCAAAAAATCTGCTCGTCCATGTCCATAATAAAATACATCAATCAAACTTAAACAGCTTCTGAAAATGGCTACATTTTATTTTTAGTTTTTTGCTTTTTACTTTTTTTTGTATCTTTGCACAATGGGTAGGAAGTATGCCTACTAACGATTAGAAACAAAATCATTCATATACAAAACAATGAAAAAGTCTACGAAAAACCTGATTGCCATCGTGCTGGGTGTGGCCATTATCGGTTTGGCCTATTTGCTTGCCTCGAGCATGATGAAGCCTATCAAATTCGACAACGAGTACACAAAGCGTCGCGATGCTTGTGCCGAAAAACTGAAAGCCATCCGTACGCTGGAGGAGGCCTACAAACTCACCTACGGCAAATACTGTGCCAGCTTCGACACGTTGTGCGACCGTCTGTTGCACGAGGACAGCATGAAAGTTGTCAGCAAAGTCATCAACTACGAGCTGATCCCCGCCGATGTCGACATCAACGAGATGACCGAGCTGGAGGCTGTCAAGAAAGGTTATATCACCCGTAAAGAGGTCTTCATCAATCCGGTCACCAAGCTGCGCGACGACAAGAAGTTGATGGTGACGGCTGCCGATGGCTCTGTCCATCCGATGACCGACCAGGAGATTCTCAACCTGCGCTATGTGCCTTATCCCAAAGATCGCCAGTACGACTTCACGCTGCAGGCCGGCCAGATCGACAAGGGTGGCTACTTGGTGCCTGTGTTCGAGTGCAAGGTGGAACTCACCGACCTGCTGAGCGACCTCGACCATCAGCTGGTTGTCAACAAGCTGGCTGAGTTGGATGAGATGCACCGCTATCCGGGCTGGAAAGTCGGCGATATGACTCAGGCAATCACCGACGGTAATTTTGAATAATATTATGTATCACGTAAACACTTTTATCAACACAGATAAAGAGGTTGCGTCATACGAAAGAAGAATGTCCATTTGCCTTCAGTCAAATGGATTTTCTTTTTCAGTGACCACCGCCTCTGGCTTGTTGCTCACCTTTGGCGAGGTGACGATGGATTTGACGCGCCCCATGTCGGCGCTCATCTCCGACATCAAGTCGTTCTTCTCGGAGCAACATATCTATCCCGTGGAGTTCCAGTCCATGCGGCTGGTAGTGGACTCGGGTTGCTACACCTGGATCCCTGCCGAGCTCTACGAGTCGTCACAGCAGCGCCGCTATCTGGAAACGGTGGCCGAAGTCCCTGCCATGGCAATGATTTCCTCCTCCTTCCATTCGGCCCTCAACGCCCATTGTGTCTACACGTCGGACGCCACGCTGCTGACGGCGTTCAAAGTGGCGTTGCCCGGTATCGAATGCTGTGCGCAGCCTTACGCCTTGTTGGGCGACGCGCTGCTGCAGCGCTCCAAGCGTAATCCAGTCGTTGTGGCATGGCTGAGCCAGGATGCCACACGCCGACAGATGCTGGTCGACTATCTGGTGCTGCGCGACGGACAGCTGCTGCTCTCCACGCGTCGCAGCGTCGATGACGTGCAGCAGTTGCTCTACGCTTCGCTGAATGTAATGAAACGTATGGAGGTGGAGACTCCCGACATGGAGATGCTGCTGTGCGGTGCCGTGGAACGTGAGCTGTTCATGCAGCTGCGTGGCTACTTCCCCCACCTGGATCTCTACAACGGTGCTCCGCTGAAACCCCAGCACCCCGACCTGGCTCGCCTCCACGCCTACAAATACGCCACAGTGTTGAGTGAATAGTGAATTTAGTAATAACGTTATAACGTAATTACGTAATAACGAAAAAAAACTTTTAACACTCAATTCTCAACTCTCAACTTTCCTATGCGTATCATTTCCGGAACATTACGAGGTCGTCGACTGAATCCGCCCGCCAATTTGCCGGTGCGGCCTACCACCGATATGGCGCGTGAGAGTCTGTTCAACATCTTGAACAACTACGTCGACTACGAGGAGTGTTCGGTGTTGGATCTCTTCGCCGGCACGGGTGCCGTGTCGGTGGAGTTTGTGTCGCGGGGCGCGCGTGAGGTGACGGCCATCGACATCCATGCAGGCTGTACCGATTTCATCAAGGACACCGCCAAGCATCTCGCCCTCGACAATCTGCGGGTGGTGCGTGCCGATGTCTTCGAGCTGCTGCGTCGTCCCAACCGTCAATTCGACATCGTCTTTGCCGATCCGCCCTATGCGGCACCCGACCTGCCCCAATTGCCCGACATGGTGTTTGAACACGACCTGCTGACCGACGACGGTATCTTCATCCTCGAACACCCCAAAGAGTTCGATTTTGCCAATCATCCCCATTTCTGGCAACATCGCATCTACGGAAAAGTCAACTTCACCTTCTTCGCCAAAAAACTCGATGAATAAGATAAACCAGATTGACTAGAAAATCTAGATATTCTAGAAGTTCTAGAAAATCTAGATAATCTAGAAAATCTAGAACCCTCAAACCCTCCAACCTTTAACCCCTTCAACCCTAAAACCCATCCCATCATGAACGCAATAACCCAAACCCATTTTTCTTTTCCGAAACAGAAATCGCTCTATGTTGGCAAAGTGCGCGACGTCTACAACATCGATGACCGCTACCTCGCCATGGTCGTCACTGACCGTATCAGCGCCTTCGACGTGGTGCTGCCCAAAGGTATCCCCTACAAAGGTCAGGTGTTGAACCAGATAGCTTCGCGTTTTCTGGATGCCACGCAGGATATCGTCCCCAACTGGAAGCTGGCGTCGCCCGACCCGATGGTCACCGTCGGTCTCCGTTGCGAAGGTTTCCGTGTTGAGATGATCGTCCGTGGCTACCTGGCTGGCTCCGCCTGGCGTGAGTACAAGGCGGGTGCCCGCACCCTCTGCGGTGTCGCCCTGCCCGAAGGCATGGTGGAGAACCAGAAGTTCCCCACGCCCATCGTGACGCCCACCACCAAAGCCGACGAAGGACACGATGAGAACATCTCTCGCGAGGAGATTATCCGCACGGGTCTCGTCTCCGAAGCCGACTACAACGAGTTGGAGCGTATCTCGTTGGCGCTCTTCCAGCGTGGCACCGAGATGGCTGCCGCCCAGGGTCTCATACTGGTTGACACCAAGTATGAGTTTGGCAAGCGCGATGGCAAGATTTATCTTATCGACGAAATCCATACCCCCGATAGCAGCCGTTATTTCTATGCCGACGGCTATGCGGAGCGTTTGGCCAAAGGTGAGCGTCAGCGTCAGCTCTCCAAGGAGTTTGTCCGTGAATGGCTCATGGAGAACGGCTTCCAAGGCAAAGAGGGACAGCAGGTGCCCGAAATGACCCCCACCATTGTTGAGAGCATCACCAACCGTTATATCGAACTTTACGAGCACATCATCGGTCAGCCTTTCCAGAAAGCCGACGACTGCACCGATGTCGCCGCCCGCATCGAGAAAAACGTGAAGGAATATTTGGACCAATTAGACTAATTGGACCAATAGGACTAATTGGACCAATAGGACCAATAGGACCAATAGGACCAATAGGTCCCTTCAACCCTTCAACCTTTCCCTTCTTTGGAAATCGAGCGTAAATATCTGGTTTCGGCGTTGCCGGATGGTCTGGATCGCTTTCCGCGTAGCGAGATTGAGCAGGGATACCTCTGCACGCAGCCCACGTTGCGCATCCGTCGCATCGACGACCGCTATGTGCTGACGGTCAAGGAACACCTGCGCACCGAAAGCAGTGCCATCGTCAATAGGGAAGAGGAGTTTGCCATGGCGCCCGACTCCTACCGACATCTGCGCGAGAAGTGCGACGGACGGATCATTGCCAAGACACGCTACAAGATTCCGCTGTCCCAGCTGCACCCCGATGGCAACCATGGTGAGCTGGTAGCCGAGTTGGATATCTTTCACGGTC
Organism: Bacteroidales bacterium; assembly: GCA_017449975.1. Taxonomy (GTDB): domain Bacteria; phylum Bacteroidota; class Bacteroidia; order Bacteroidales; family P3; genus Colimorpha. Next base: position 57,545 of record JAFSYK010000084.1, on the reverse strand, counting down.
GCCACGAAGGACTGCTGCTCGTCGAGGTGGAGTTCCCCGACACCGCCGCTGCCGACGACTTCGTCCCGCCCGCCTGGTTCGGCCCCGACGTCTCACAAGACCCCCGATACCGAAACAGCTACCTGGCAAGTTGAGAATTGAGAATTGAAATTTTCGTTATAACGATATAACGTAATTACGTAATAACGAATATTCTATAACCTATAACCTCTAACCTCCAACCCTTTGAAACGCATCCCCCATACTTTTACCATTGTCTTCGCCCTCATTGTGTTGGCGGCGGTCTGTACCTGGCTGGTGCCGGGTGGTGAGTTTGTCCGTGAGCAGGTTACTGTTCAGCAGACCGATGGCACTACGACCAGTCGCGAAGTGGTGCAGAACGACTCATTCCATTATGTCGCCAGTGAGCCGCAGACCTGGCAGGTTTTCTCGGCGCTCTACAATGGATTCTGCGACAAAGCCGACATTGTCATCTTCATCTTGGTGGTGGGCGGTGCTTTCTGGATTCTGAACGACAGTCACGCCATCGACGTGGGGGTCATGGCCTTTCTGCGGCGCATCCGCAGACTGAATCGTTACAAGCTGTTTCAGAAGCTGGGCGTGGAGAACATTATCATCACGCTGGTGATGTTGATGTTCAGTCTTTTCGGTGCAGTATTCGGTATGAGCGAGGAGACCATCGCCTTTGTCGCTGTCTTTATCCCGCTGGCGGTTTCTATGGGTTACGATTCGTTGGTGGGTCTCTGCATGTGCTATGTGGCGGCGCATATCGGCTTTGCCGGTGCCATGCTCAACCCCTTCACCATCGGCATTGCGCAGGGTATCGCCGGTCTGCCGCTCTTCTCGGGTTTGGAATACCGATTCTTCTGTTGGCTGATATTGACCTTGCTGGGCATCGCTTTTGTGCTGTGGTACGCCCATCGTGTGCGCCGCAATCCGGAGCGTTCGCCCGTCTATCAGCTCGACGCCTATTGGCGTGGTCGCACACAGGAGCAGTCTGCCGAAAAGGTGGAGTATCGCTCACCTCGTGCGGCATGGGTGGTCTACTTGTTGCTGGGCATCGCCCTCGCGGTTTGTGCTTTCCGCTGGCCCTCCACCGTTGTGGCGGTAGGAGGGGGAACGGCCTCGCTGCCGCTGCTGCCTTTTTTGGCAGTGCTCTATCTGCCTGTGGGCTTCATAGCACTGCGTAAGTCGGTGCATTTCTTCATACTGAGTTTGCTGCTCTTCACCGTGGGCTACCTGGTGGTGGGTGTGCTGGGCTACGGCTGGTATATCCGTGAGATTTCGGCCCTCTTCCTGGCTATGGGCATCCTCAGCGGCATCGCCAACAGCCGCCATGCCGACGACATCGCCAAGCTCTTCCTGGCCGGTTGCGGCGACATCCTCTCCGCGGCGTTGGTGGTGGGTTTGGCCAGCGGCATCATCTTCATCCTCAAGGATGGCCATGTCATCGACACCATTCTCTACGGACTCACCCGTTCGCTGGCGCAGACCGGCGAGGTGGCCTCGGTAGGGGTGATGTATCTCTTCCAGACGCTGCTCAATATCGTCATGCCCAGCGGCAGCGCCAAGGCGGCGCTCACCATGCCCATCATGGCGCAGTTCGCCGACCTCATCGAGGTGTCGCGTCAGACTACCGTGCTGGCCTTCCAGTTCGGCGACGGCTTCACCAACATGCTTACGCCCACCAGCGGTGTGCTCATCGGCTGTCTCGGTGTGGCGCGCATCCCCTACGGAACTTGGCTCAAATGGGCGTGGAAGTTTATTCTGGGCTGTATCATTGTCGGATTCTTCCTGCTGCTGCCCACACTCTTCCTCCAGCTCCCGGGATTCTGAGTGTACGTAGCACCCCCACACTGCGTGCGGGGTTATTGAGAGTCAGCCCCTCTGGGGCTGTCACCATTTGACTGCTTGGCCCCACACTGCGTGCGGGGTTGTTGAGAGTCAGCCCCCTTTGGGGCTTTGGTGCCTCATGTGGTTGGCCTCGGAGAGGACGGATCTCTGTAACCCCGCACAAGTCCGTAAGTACGCAGTGTGGGGTTCCTCAAGGTCTCCGACCTCAGTTCACGGTTCACAGTTCACCGGTCACGAATTTCAATTTTCAATTCTCAATTCTAATGCAGGCACCCCATCTTGATACTCTGAAGAAATTGCTTTGCGAGGCTGCGGAATGCGAAGCCAGACATCCGTCCGATTTACAAACCCTGTCGGCATTCGTGCGTTTGCGCACACACAACATCTTGGGGGTCAACACCCTCAAGCGCCTCTTCAACTATGGGGGTGCCACTGCAGTGCCGCGCACAGAGACGCTCAATGTGCTGGCGCGCAGCCTTGGCTACCGAGACTATAGCGACTTCTGCAACTATCAGGATCAGGGTGGGGTGGGAGACTCCAGCGACATCGTGTTGGGGACGCACATCAAGTCCGCCAAGCTTATGGCCGGGCAGCAGGTGTTGCTGCGTTGGAATCCGGGGCGCGAGTGTCAGGTGGAGTATCTCAGCAACGACACCTACCGTGTCATCTGCAGCGTGCGATCCAAGCTTTCAGCAGGCGACACCTTTCAGGCCTCCTTCTTCGCCTTGGGACATGCCGCCATGCTGTCCAACCTGGTCCACGGCGACCATTCCTTCCCACTCTACGAGATAGGTCGCCAAGGAGGCCTGACGTTGGTGAAACTGGAATCCCCCGCAATTGATCGCTAAAGGCAAACACCAATATATTTGAACACGAATTGCACGAATTACACGAATATTGATTTGTCAGATTCGATAGATTCGTGTTCAAAATTTTACCTATCACCGCTACCACTTATTCGTCTTATTCGAACACGAATTGCATGAATAACACGAATCTTAATTTGTTAGATTCGATAGATTCGTGTTCACGATAAAATATTGGAGGTTTTCGAAATCTGATCGATGAAATTTATTTAGTAACGACTAAGCAACTCTGCTCTTCACAGTGTTGCATAGTCCCAGCGCCATACAGATGAGTGTATTGGTGGCACGAACATTCATCGCTATGCGGCAGGCAATTTCAAGAACGACAAATAGAGAATGCAAAAAAGGTTGTATCTTTGAAATTTGAAATAATTCAAGTATTGCAATTTTTTGAACGAAGAAAAAGCCAGATCTCATTCATGAGACCTGGCATTATGTGTTACTATTATCTTGTTTGAGGATGTTTGACTCTTAGAAATGCAATGTCATGCCAACTCCGTTGGGTGCAAGGCCGAAACTGAGCGTCGCATTGTCGGCTGCTACTGTGGGGGTGTTATACATCTTGAGCGCTTTCTTCATCTTGTGTTTTCCAATTGGCACTGCAATGCATTCTGTCAGTAATACACTGACTATACATGCACCGCCAACAGATGCAACTATTGGGTTTCTTTCATTCGCTTCCATATCCCAAAACCAATCCCCTGTTACCAAGGATGTAGCAAATCCTGCAGTCCCAAGAATCGTAACGAGCTCAAACACTCTCCATCTACGTTTTATTTTCCAACCGCGAAGATACAGGTCTACAACCTCTGGGTTTGAATTTGCAGCCAAGATATCCACCGCATCGTTTTTACGGCATTTTATCCAACGCCCATCTTCAAGAATCGCCACTTTGGAATTGAATCGATTGTCATAACGCAATTGCGCTTTTCCGATTGGACCTTCCGATTGTGTCTTGGTTTTCTTCGGGGAAATGACAACGGGTTTCAGTAGCTGTTTGGCCAGTGCCTCGCACGCGCGCTCCATTTCATTGGAGGAGGTACCAGAGATTTGTACTGCGCTGCTTTTCACGCCAAAAGTTTCCACGTCGAGCAGTTTGGCTGTGATGATGATGTTGGTGGCATCATAATTGGCAGCCTCTGCCACTAGCACATAGCTGGCACCTGCGGCTACGCCGAGTTGCTTGATTTGGTTGTCGCTGACATTACCGGTGCGCTGAAATTCCTGCTCGCCGGCAATGGAAGCCATGTCGACACGGTCATAGCCCTCATAGCCAGGGGTGTTGGAGATGGCTGAGGTGAGACTGCTACGCAGTAGCAACTTGATGCCATAAGGAAGGGTACCGGATTTGTCAACCGTTTCAAGGATGGCCACTTTTTCCTGTGCCATTGCTGTCATCGTCATTGCGACAACAGCAAAGAAAAATAGTACTTTTTTCATTTTAAATAAAATTGGTGTTTAGTTAGATTGATTATTCTAGTACAAGTGCGAGAATGGATTCGGCAATGATGCGTGCGGCATTGCGATAGGCAATGCGGGCGGCCCTTTCAAAACTGATGTCGCCACCTTTGATACCATCGTAGTTGACACCGTCGCCGAGTGTTGAGAGACGGTCGTCGATTAGTTTTTTTCCGGTTGTTCCATTGTATATGGTAATGGAACCGTCGACGTAGGAGAAGTACATCATACCCTCCTGATGAGTGGTTTCTATCACGCTGGCATCGATTTCAATAATCCAGTCGGCCGATAGCCGGTCATCGGTGAAATGGCATCCTTGGGCCGATAGCTGTCCACGTACGTCCTTGTCAAGCAAAGGGTACTTTTTGTCGCCGATTGTGGTGGCCGAACATTGGATGAAAAATGCCGTGGCGTGTCGCAAGCGAGCCACGATGTCTGACAACTGCTTCACTACGGATGTGTAGCGGGACATCTGCAGATCATTCAGTGTGGCGTTGACATCAGCCAGTGCTACCATCCGTTGGGCATACTCCACCTGCGGACCAAGCCTTAGAGCATCCTCAGCGGTGGTACGGCCTTTGATCTGCGACCCTTGCCGCTCGTATTCGAGTGCTGATTCGATTGCTACTTCCATTTTGCCAAGTATCGACTCGATTTGCCGATCATAGAAACGGACAAAGTCACTCCGGCGGGTGTATACAACGGCTGCCACCTCTCTTGTCGAAGGGTTGTTCCATGTCAAAGCCTGCAAGTTGGGGATGTCGAGAGTCGCTGTGGTGTTGGTTTGTTGTCGAAACAACCGAACGATGTCTTCATCAAGGCCTTTTGCTGTCTGTTGCTGTGCACTTTGTACTGCATCAACGGTCGTACTGTGTATGTGGACCTGGATTCGTTGGGCCGCATCGCCCTGTGCTTCGGTCTTGATGCGTGCAACAGCCTCGTCTAAACTTTCCCCATTGCGGATAAATCCAGACTGGTAGCCTACAAAGTATTCGTCTTCTGGATACATTTGTCGCCGAGCCTCAGCGTCACACCATTTGGGTTTCTGCCCTTGCGCGGCTGCCAGTAATGGCAACAATGCAATGCAAATAACTATCAAACGTTTTACCATAGTTCTATTTAGTTGTTGGCGGCACGACGAAGACCCTTGTTAAAACTCTCGTTGAATTTTTCGTAGTCGTAGTCCAGGTCGTTCTTTTCGTCCTTCGTGAGGCTGTGGTATACCGAGCGGGCAATGTCTTCTTTATCTATTTCAATTGCGTAATAGCATTTATACACTTTTGATCCGTCGGGACGTTTGCTTAGCGTGTATTTTTCGCAGAAGGTTCGGTAGCCCGAGATGGTTAGGTCGATATCTTGCATGATTTGACCTTCGAATTTACGTTTCGATTCCTCGTTCATGTTCACGTTGCGGTTAAGGAAGTAGTCGTTGATTGTCGATCTAACGGCTGTACGGATTTTAGAGGCCAATTGATCGAGTGCGTTGCTGCGGGCCATCTGTTGGGCCATCTGCTGGTCCATACTTTCACGCATGCCACGGGCACGGATGATTTCCTGCGTATCTTTGCATTCGCAGGGTGTGTTTTTGATTTCAAAAGCATCATCGGCTTTGGTTTGTGAAATTTTTTTGTTTGCACCACACGATGCCAGTAGCGTCGCAAAGCAAACAGCCGTCAATAGGCGGATTGTTCTTCTGTTTTTTTTCATTTTAATAGTTTTAGAATGGTCTATCAAACACGATGGTAGACACCTTATGGCCTAGCAGTGACCCCGAAACTGCCAGATGACGTTGATAACCATAAAAACATAAAAAAAGAAGCGCGGGATCCTGCTATGCTTGCTTATCCCGCTTCTAAGGCCTTCGCATTGCCCAATCACACAAGATAAGCAATACCGAAGCCCACGCTGGTGATATATACAAATAGTATATATCTTCCACATGGACGCGGACCATTGCTTTATCGCGGTGTGATTAAAGAATTTGCGAAGTTCTAGAAGCCGCAGATAAGGCGTAGTACACGTCTTTTAATATGTCTTTGCCGCAAAATCTTTTACCTAATAATAGGGTGTCAGATGTTTGAAACGACGATGCAAAGATAATGTTTTTTTCACAAAAAACAGAAGTTATTCTCTAAAATCTATTTAAACGCAAATTATATTTCGAGAGCGCTTCTCTCCGAGATACATATATATTGCTGTTTTTTTAGTCCCCAAACCATTGTCTTGGGTTATTGGAACTTGGTGCCTTCGGTATAGTATTGTTATACGGAATCATTACTTACATCAGTTTCTGTATCCTATGGAGAGTCGTTTGGCGCTCTTCAAGTGCAGCATCTCGGCGGTATCGCCTTTAAAAATCAACGGACACCCTGAACGTACCAGTGCCTCGAGCAACGAGAAGGCACGGATAGTCTTCTCCACCAATGCGATATCTCTCACATGGTTGTCGCTTGCAGCCTGTTCAATCCAGGCCAATGTCCTGCTGTCATGATGTATCATGATTCGATGGTTTTGAGTATTTTGAGGATTTGCTCCTTGCGGTTACGTCGAGAGGCATAACGAAGCAGACGGGCTTTGCCCACGGTGTGCGAACGGAAAGCAGTCTCAAATATCGTGTAGAGTTCCGATCCTTGGGCAAAAGCCATCTCTTTGTCGCCAGCTGCATCCACCAGCATTTTCTCCAATGTGGGCACCGGGGTTCCATCCACTTCGGTGATGGGTGCTTCGTTGACGAGCGGACGTACTATCAGGAGTTCCTTGGTGGTGATATACCGCTCGCACTCCTGTGCGGTGGGATTCAACAGGATGTGCATCGACGGGTTGTTTGACTGCAAGGTGAGAAATGCTGACTCCATCGCCACACGTTCTATATCTACAAAAGTTATATGAAGGGCAGGAATGTGGTTCATATAGGGTACCAAAGCGGATGGGCTCCAGACACAGAAGTCAGCGAAAAGGAACTTCTTTCTAATCTGCTGTGCCACTGACTTTTCTGCTTCGGATGCTTTGTATACGAATGGCATCTTGCTTTTTTCTGGAAGAGCGTACAGGCCGTAACCCGTCTTCTGTAACGTTCCTTGCTTCACCAGGCGGTTCAACATCACATGTGCTGATGCCTCCGACACACCGTTTGCGACTAAATACCGCATAAGATTACATCTTCGGAATGGTGCGTTGCATATTGATGCATAGTTGATTATATGATTAATTACCGTCATTTGCCTGTCCAATATCTTGATGCAAATATATAACTTATTTGGCAAATATTATAATTTTTTGCCGAATTTGTTATCGTTCAATTTGAAGCGGGGCGACCTTTGGTAGGCTGCCTCTGTTTTGTTATTTGGGGACTTCGATGGAGCGAATGGTGTATTTTTATCTGTTTTTCGGATGAGTTTGCGTGAAAAAATGTATCTTTGCAGTTTAGTGATTCGTGATTAGACAATACATTAAACATATCAACGTATCAATATTTGGTTTGATATTATGGAACATTCCATTCAAGAGAACTTGGCGACGGTGCGCGCCTCGCTGCGCGAGGGGGTGCGCCTTATCGCTGTTTCGAAGACCAAGCCTGTGGAGGATGTGCAACAGGCCTACGACGCTGGACAACGGCTGTTCGGCGAGAACCACGCGCTGGAGATGCGCGACAAGCATGCCGTGCTGCCCAATGATATCGAGTGGCACTTCATTGGTCATCTGCAGAGCAACAAGGTGAAGTACATCGCCGAATATGTCTCGTTGATACACAGCATCGACAGCTTGTCGTTATTGCAGGTGGTCGACAAGGAGGCCGCCAAGCATAACCGTGTCATCGACTGTCTGCTGCAGTTCCACATCGCCACCGAGGAGACGAAGTTCGGTTTGGATCAACAGGAGGCGGAAGCCTTGCTGCAGTCGGATGAATACCGTGCCATGCAACATGTGCGCATCGTCGGTGTGATGGGTATGGCTACCAACACCGAGAACACGCAGCTGATCCGCAGCGAGTTTGCCCACCTTCGCAACCTATTCACCCAGTTGAAGCAACGCTATTTTGCCAACGCTGACTCGTTCCGCGAAATCTCGATGGGCATGAGCCACGACTATCCCATTGCCATGGAAGAGGGCGCCACGCTGATCCGTGTCGGCAGCGCCATCTTCGGAGCAAGAAACTATAATAATTGAGAGTTGAGAGTTGAAATTATCGTTATAACGTTATAACGTAATTACGAAAAACCTGAAACATGAAACCCTTAACCCCTCAATAACCCATAACCTATAACCATTAACCCATCCAACCTTCAATAACCAATAACCCATAACCCATAACCCATAACCATTAACCCCTCAATAACCAATAACCCATAACCAATAACCAATCTCCCCATGCAAATCTTCAAGAAACGTAGCAACATCATCCTCTCCTACGTGGTCATCACTTTGGGACTGGCCATCTACACCTTTGCTTGGTCGGCCTTTATGTTGCCGGCACAGATTGTGGGTGGTGGCGTCAGCGGTATGTCGGCCATCCTCTACTACGCTGTGGGCATTCATCTGCCCATCGGTGTGATGAACTTTGTGTTCAACGCCATCCTGCTGGCCATCGGCTTCAAGGTCTTGGGCTCTAAGTTCGGTGCCAACACCATCTATGGCATAATCGGCTCGTCGCTCTTCTTTATCCTCTGGCAGCAGGTGCTGCATGTGGATATGCTGTTCGATGTGTCGGATTTCGGTGGCTTCATGTGTGCCATCATCGGTGGCGCCTTGTGTGGCCTGGGCATCGGACTGACCTTCTCGATGGGTGGCAACTCGGGTGGTACAGATATCATAGCGCTTATCATCAGCAAGTATTATAACATCTCGCCGGGTAAGGTCATCATGTTGATTGACTTGGTGATTGTGGGCTGCTCCTATTTTATCTCCTACAAGATAGAGAATATCGTCTACGGCTATGTCGTGATGGTGGTGATGACCTACGTGCTGGATATGGTTGTCGACGGCAACCGCCAGTCGTACCAGATCATGGTTTTCTCGGCCCTCAATGAGGAGATCGGCAAGACGGTGTCTGAAGAGGTGGGACGCGGCGCCACGCTGCTCGACGGCGAAGGCTGCTACACGCACCGCGGACAGAAGGTGTTGTTGATGATGGTGCACCGCACCGACAAACCGCACGTGATGCGCATCATCCACCGTATCGACACCAACGCCTTTGTCTCCGTCAGCAAAGTCCAAGGCGTCTACGGAAAGAATTTCGAAAAAATGAAGATCTGATTTTGTCGGGCGTACACAGGAGTACGCCCCTACAGAAAAACAACCCATAACCTTTCATTTGCCTTAACTACATAACTACTTTACTACTTAACTACTAAATTCAAAATAAATAACCCATAACCCTTCATTCGCCTTAACTCAATAACCACTAACCAATAACCACTAACCATTTATTTATTCAATGAAATTAGTTTCCCCTTCTCTTTTATCGGCTGACTTTGGCAACCTGCAACGCGACATTGAGATGCTCAATGACAGCGAGTGCGACTGGCTGCATGTGGATGTGATGGACGGTGTCTTTGTGCCGAATATTTCGTTTGGGCAGCCTGTGGTGAAATTCATCAAACGGCACGCCACCAAGCCGCTCGACGTGCATCTGATGATTGTCGACCCCGACCGCTATGTCGCCGATTTCAAGGCTGCGGGTGCTGATATCTTGACTGTCCACTACGAAGCCTGCCGTCATCTCGATCGCACGCTCCATGCCATACACGACGCTGGCATGAAGGGAGGCGTGGTGCTCAATCCGCACACCGCCGTCTGTCTGTTGGAAGACATCATCCAGGAGTGCGACCTGGTGCTGCTGATGAGTGTCAATCCGGGATTTGGTGGACAGAAATTCATTGAGAATACCTACAACAAGGTGCGCCAGCTGAAGGAACTCTGCAATCGCAAGAACCCGCAGTGCCTCATCGAGGTGGACGGCGGTGTCAACACCTCCAACGCCCCCTTGCTCTATGAGGCCGGTGCTGATGTGCTGGTGGCAGGCAACGCCGTCTTCAAAAGTGAAAATCCCCAAAACACGATTAGAGAAATAAAAATGCGTTAATGTGTTCATGCGTTCTCGTCTTATCATAGCTCCGGGCAAAGAGAAAGCCATCTTGCGTCGTCACCCTTGGATATTCTCGGGTGCGGTGAAGCGTATCGATGGCGATCCGCAGGAGGGTGAACTGGTGGATGTCGTCGACAACCACGGAGAGTGGATGGCCACAGGGCACTACCAGAACGAGAGCATTATCTGCAAGGTGCTGAGTTTTGACACGCCGAATGTGGATGACGCCTTCTTCCGCGAACGGCTGGCTTCGGCTATCCGTTATCGCGAACAACTGGGATTCTTCGATTATTGCCACTCGGCACTCCCGCAGACCACCAATGTGTTTCGTCTGGTTCATGCCGAGGGCGACTATCTGCCGGGGTTGGTGTGCGATTGGTACAACGGGGTGTTGGTGATGCAAGCTCATTCGGTGGGTATGCACCGCATGTTTGACCTGTTCGTTGAGATCTTCCGCGAACTGCTCGGCGACCGCCTGCTGGCGGTCTTCGACAAGAGCAGTGCCACGGTGCCAGGGGGCTGTCAGGATGGCTACCGCTGGGGTATCGAGCCCCAGGAGCATGACATCGTCGAGAATGGTGTCAAGATGCTCATCAACTTCTACGAGGGTCAGAAGACGGGCTTCTTCGTCGACCAACGCGAAAATCGAGCTTTGGTGCAGGAGCTGGCTGGCGGACATCGTCTCCTCAACTGCTTCGGCTATACCGGCGGTTTCTCGCTGGCGGCATTGCGTGGCGGTGCCGAATATGTGGAGACGGTCGACATCAGCAAGAAAGCCATTGAACTCTGCAACCGCAACGTGGAGCTGAATTTCCCGGGTTGCAGCAATCATAGTGGCACTGCCGCTGATGTGTTGCAATACATTCAGACAATTAAGCAATCAAGCAATCAAGCATTCGATTTTATTATCCTCGACCCTCCGGCCTTTGCCAAGAACCACCGTTCACTGCAGCAGGGACTGAAAGGCTATCGTTCTATCAATCAGCGGGCATTGGAGGCGTTGCCGTCCGGTGGACTGCTGATGACTTTCAGCTGCAGTCAGGCCGTCAGCAAAGAGGACTTCCAGACCATGGTGTTCACGGCAGCGATGAATGCCCACCGTCGTGTGCGCATCGTCCGTCAGCTGCCCCACGCCATGGATCATCCCGTTAGCATACATCACCCCGAAGGAGAATACCTGAAAGGACTGCTGCTGGAAGTCGAATAGTAAAATTATTATAACGATAAGAAAATTAACTCAATAACTCATAACCAATAACCCATAACCCTTCAAAATGGAAAAAGGCTATCTGAAAATTGATCAATACGACGAGGCTTGTGTGACCGAGATGGCGGAACACTACAAAGCCATTCTGCGACTGTTGGGCGAAGACCCCAACCGTGAAGGGCTGCAGAAGAGTCCCGAGCGTATTGCCAAAGCGATGCTTTTCTTCACCAACGGCTACGACCTCGACCCCGAGGAGATTATCCGTTCCGCTCTGTTCCACGAGGACTACAAGCAGATGGTGGTGGTGAAAGACATCGAGCTATATTCGCTCTGTGAGCACCACATGGTACCCTTTGTGGGTAAGGCACATGTGGCCTATATACCCAACGGCACCATCGTGGGATTGAGCAAGATACCGCGCGTGGTGGACGCCTACGCCCGTCGCTTGCAGGTGCAGGAACGCCTCACCAAGCAGATCAAGGACTGCATCCAGCGCACCCTCAACCCTTACGGTGTGGCGGTGGTGATCGAGGCACAGCACATGTGCATGTCAATGCGTGGTGTACAGAAGCAGAACTCGGTGACGACCACCAGCGACTTCACCGGTGCCTTCCTCAACGACCCCAAAACCCGCGAGGAGTTCATGCACATCATCGGAGTGAATTTGCATAAATAGTGATTAGTGAATAGTGATTAGTGATTAGTGAATTTCGTAATAGCGTTATAACGTGATTACGTAATAACGAAAAAAAACTCTCAATTCTCTTAACTCCTTATCAATAATTTTTCAATTTATGAAACGCTCTTTTTCCTTTATGCTCCTCTGTTTGCTTGCATTCATGGTGTCGGCGCAGATTTCGCATACCGCCAAGGGCGATGTGGACAAAACAGCACAGTCCCTTTTGCAGAAAGCGGCCAAGGTGTTTGAAAGCAAGTCGGTGAGTTTTACTGTGACGATGGTGAATTACGACACCCAGAAGAAGGAGACGGCGCGCGCCACCGCACAGGTGCTCTACAACAAAGGACGCTACCGTGTCACCGCTCCCAAGCAGGTGCTTTACAGCGACGGCAAGGCTGTGTGGCATTGGAACAAGGAGGTCAATGAGGTGGTGGTGAATCCCTTGACGAACGATGACGACAACCTCGTCAACCCCGCCCATCTGCTGAAGAGCTACGACAAGAATTTCCGCCCCAAATATATCCGCACCGAGGAGGATGGCACCGCCATCGTCGACCTGCAGCCCAAGAAGGGCAAGAGCTACCACAAGCTGCGTCTGGCTCTCAACGAGAAGAACGGTCACTTGCTGCGGATGGAAATCCACAACTACGACGGCTCGCGGGGAGAATACCATCTGTCGGCCTTCAAGACGGGTGTGCCTTGCAAAGAGGCAGATTTTGTTTTCGACGCTGCCAACAACAAAGGAGTGGAAGTGATTGATATGAGGTAGGGGAGAAGAGTTAAAAGGTTATAGAAGTCTGAAATTATTATAATATCTTATTTGTCCAATTAGTCTAGAATGACCAATAGTTCAACCATATTGCTTCTGGAAACGGCTACGGCGGTCTGTTCAGTGGCGGTGGTGCGCGACGGTGTGGTGCTGGCCGAGCGGCGCAGCATGGAACCCAATGCCCATTCGGCGCAGATGGCGGTGTTTGTCGACGAGATGTTGCGCCAGCTGAACCTTCAAACCTCCGACCTCGACGCAGTCTGTGTGTCGGGTGGCCCAGGCAGCTATACGGGTCTTCGCATCGGCGTGTCGTATGCCAAAGGTGTCTGTTATGCTTTGCAGAAACCCCTGCTGGCTGTCCCCACTCTGCAGGCTATGGGCGAATACTACCTGCTGACGCATCCCGACTATGAGGGATGGGTCTGTCCGATGCTCGATGCACGGCGCATGGAATGCTACACCGCCCTTTATGGTCGTGCGTCCGACGGGGTAGAAGAAATAAAACCGGTGAGTGCCGATGTCATTGAGCCGGGCATATACGACCGCTATCTTGACGAACGTCCGGTTGTCTTTATCGGTGACGGCGCCGCCAAGACGCAGCCCCTGTTGGGGGTGCAGCCCCATGCGCATTACGACTTGACGGTGGAGGTAAGTGCAGTGGCCTTGTGGTCGGTGGCCATCCGTCAGCTGCAGCAGGGCAGGGTAGAAGATGTGGCATACTACGAACCCTTCTACCTGAAAGATTTTGTGGCCAAGAAATCCGTCGTCAGAGGCCTTCGATAAACTAAAAAGTAAAAACTAAAAAAGAGCATTCTTGAACTCTCAAACCCTCAAACCATTCAACCTTCAATAACCCATAACCAATAATCATTCCACCCCTCAATAACCAATAACCCCTCTAACCCTAAACCCATTCAACCCTCAATAACCAATAACCCATAACCAATAACCTTTAACATTGTTCTCCTACAGTATCAAACGGCTTTTATATGGTATCCTCGTCCTGTTGGGTGTGGTGGTGCTGGTTTTTTTCCTCTTCAACGTGTTGCCTGGCGACCCTGCGCGCATGATGTTGGGACAGCAGGCCGACGAGGAGAGCATTGCCATCATCAATCGTGATTTGGGACGCGACCGACCGCTGTCCACCCAGTTCATCGCCTATCTCAATGATTTGGCACCTGTCTCGTTTCACAACAACAACGATTCTACCCATTATTTCTATCTCGACCGTGAGAAATATCGCTCTGCCGTGCGTCTCTTCTCGATTGGCTCCACCTCGGTGGTGCTGAAGAAGCCCTATTTGCGCCGTTCCTATCAGAGTCGCCGACCTGTGTCGGAGATTATCGCCTCCGCCTTCCCGCAGACCGCTATCCTGGCACTCACTGCCATGGCTTTTGCCTTGCTGGTGGGCATCACACTGGGGGTGCTGTCAGCTGTCTACAGGGATTCGTGGATAGACCGACTGTCGCTGTTCCTCTCCACGCTGGGCATGTCGTTGCCCTCCTTCTTCGCCGCCATCCTTATCGCCTGGTTCTTTGCCTATCTGTTGGCCGACTGGACACACCTCAACATGTTTGGCAACCTCTATGCCGTCGACGACTACGGCACCGGTCGACATCTGGTATTGAAGAATCTCATACTGCCGGCCTTCACGCTCGGCATCCGTCCGTTGGCCACCCTGTCGCAGCTTACCAAGAATTCGTTGCTCGACGCTTTGTCGCAGGACTATGTGCGCACAGCGCGGGCCAAAGGGCTCAGCTACCGCCGTGTTGTGCTGCATCATGCGCTGCGCAACGCCCTCAACCCCGTCGTCACCTCGGCATCGGGCTGGCTGGCCAGCTTGTTGGCGGGTGCCGTCTTCGTGGAGTATGTCTTCGACTGGAAGGGGATGGGTGTTGTTATCGTCGACGGACTGGAGAAGTACGACTTCCCCGTGGTCATGGGCGTCATCCTCTTCATCTGTGTGTTGCTGGTCTTTATCAATATTCTCACCGATATCCTCTACGCCCTCCTCGACCCAAGAGTCAGACTGGGAGGGTGAGGGATGTTGAATTTTTGATTGTTGAACTGTTGAATTGATGATTAGTGAATATTGATTAGACAATACAGAATATTAACTCAATAACCCATAACCAATAACCTATAACCATTACCTCCCTCACCATGAAAGTCAAAGTTGGTATTGCCCAGTTGTCCTGTGGTCCGGACAAGGCGAAAAACATTGAGAAATATACCGAGCGGGTGCGACAGCTGGCCGCCGACGGTGCACAGATTATCTGTCTGCAGGAGCTTTTTGCCTCGCTCTATTTCTGTGACGAGGAACGCTATCAAAACTTCCAATTGGCAGAACCTATACCCGACGGTCCCACCACGCAGCATTTCATGGCGTTGGCCAAAGAGCTGGGGGTGGTGCTGGTCTGCTCGATGTTTGAGAAACGTGCCGAAGGTCTCTACCACAACACGACGGCCGTTATCGACGCCGACGGCAGCTATCTGGGCAAGTACCGCAAGATGCATATCCCCGACGACCCGGGCTATTATGAGAAATTCTATTTCACGCCGGGCGACCTGGGTTACAAGGTGTTCCACACCCGTTTCGCCACCATCGGTGTGCTGATTTGCTGGGATCAGTGGTACCCCGAAGCCAGCCGCATCACGGCACTGATGGGTGCACAGATACTGTTTTATCCCACCGCTATCGGCTGGGATGTGCGCCAGAGTGAGGAGGACAACCGTGAGCAGTACGAGGCGTGGCAGACCATCCAGCGCAGTCATGCTGTGGCCAACGGCGTGCCTGTCGTCAGCGTCAACCGTACCGGTCTCGAAGGCGGCATGCAGTTCTGGGGCGGCAGCTTCATTACCAACGCTTTTGGCCGGCTGCTCTATCAGGCGCCGCATCTGGAGGAGGCGTTGCATGTGCAAGAGCTCGACCTCGACCAGAGCGACCACTACCGTCGCCACTGGCCCTACCTCCGCGACCGCCGCATCGACAGCTACAGCCCGATATTGAAAAGATACATAGATGAGTGAAAATTGAAAAGTGAAAATTGAAATGACCCCGAAAGAACAAGGTTTTTATATGCCCGCTGAATGGGCGACTCATGCAGCCACCTGGCTCAGCTATCCCCACAACGAAGACTCTTGGCCGGGAAAGATTGAGACCATCTTTCCCTCATACCATCTCTTCATCAAAGAGTTGGCCGAAGTGGAGGATGTCCATATCAATGTCCTCGATGCCGCCATGCAGCAGCGTGTCGCCGAAGCGTTGGAAAGTATGGATGCCAATATGCAGCGTGTCTTCTTCCATCAGTTCCCCACCAACGACGCCTGGTGTCGCGACCACGGTCCCGCTTTCCTGCTTAACCGTGACGGAAAGCGTCAGGCCATCGTCAACTGGAACCACAACGCCTGGGGTGGCAAATACCCCTATGAACTCGACACCCAGATACCTCTGCGCATTTATGAATGCTTGAATGCTGACGCAATAAGTACTCAAGCAATCAAACAATCAAACAATCAAGCACTCTCATTGTTTGAGCCGGGCATCGTTATGGAGGGGGGCAGCATCGATGTCAACGGCTGTGGCGACCTGCTGACCACGACCTCCTGTCTGCTCAACCCGAATCGTAACCCGCAGCTCAACCAGCAGCAGATCGAGCAGTACCTCTGCGACTACTATGGGGTGGACAACGTCATCTGGCTGGGTGACGGCATCGCCGGCGACGACACCGATGGTCACGTCGACGACCTGACCCGCTTCGTGTCGCCCGACACGGTGGTGACGGCCGTTGAAGAGGATATGTGGGATGAGAACTACGAGCCGCTGCAGCAAAACTTGAAGGCGTTGAAGAAAGCGCGTCTGGCTTCGGGTAAGCAGCTCAACGTGGTCGAGTTGCCCATGCCCGATATGGTTTTCTACGACAACCAGCGACTGCCGGCCAGCTATGCCAACTTCTATCTGGCCAACAACAAGGTTATTTTCCCCACCTATCGCTGTCTTACTGACAACGAGGCGGCCTATATTCTCGAGGCACTTTTCCCCGACCGCGAGGTAGTGGGCATCGATTCTACCGACATCGTCTGGGGTCTGGGCAGCTTCCATTGTCTCAGCCAGCAACAACCCCAATCTGAACAATAGATTATCTGTTATCTTATAACTGTAACAATATGACTGACTTTATCGTTTCGGCACGCAAATATCGTCCTATTACTTTCGACAGTGTGGTGGGACAGGAGCATATCACCACGACGTTGAAAAACGCCATCCGCAACAACCAGCTGGCACAGGCGTTCCTGTTCTGCGGCCCGCGCGGTGTGGGTAAGACCACCTGTGCGCGTATTTTGGCACGCACCATCAACTGTACAAACCTGACTCCCGAAACGGAGGCCTGCGGACAGTGTGAGAGCTGTCTGAGTTTCAATAATTCCAACTCGATGAATATCTTTGAGTTGGATGCCGCTTCGAACAACGGTGTCGATGCGATGCGCAGTCTGATTGACGAGGTGCGCATCCCGCCGCAGACGGGTCGATATAAGGTCTATATCATCGATGAGGTCCACATGCTTTCCACGGCTGCTTTCAACGCTTTTCTGAAGACGTTGGAGGAGCCGCCGGCACATGCCAAGTTCATCTTGGCCACCACCGAGAAACACAAGGTGCTGCCGACCATCCTGTCACGCTGCCAGGTGTTCGACTTCAAGCGTATCAGCATGGACGATATCGTGCACCATCTGGAGAAGGTGGCGCAGCAGGAAGGGGTGACGTATGAGGAGGATGCCCTGCGTCTCATCGCCAAGAAGGCCGACGGCGGACTGCGTGACGCCCTCTCGACGTTCGACCAGCTGGTGAGCTTCACGGCAGGCAACCTGACGGCTGCCCGTTGCGCAGAAACGCTCAACGTGCTGGACAGTGAATACTATCTGCGACTGGTGGAGGCGTTCCGCACCAACAATGTCAGTGCCGCGCTGCTCCTCTATGAGGAGATTCTCGGCAAGGGTTTTGATGGTCAGCGTTTCCTGACGGGATTGAGTGAACATCTACGCAACCTGATGGTCTCCCTCGACCCCGCTACCCATCGCTTGCTTGAGGTGAGCGAGGGCATGGCGGCCCGTCTGGGCGAGCAGGCGGCAGCCTGTGGTCTGCCACGGCTGCTCTACTGGTTGGATATCTCCAGCGACTATGAATATCGTTACCGCGACGCGGGCAATAAACGGCTCTTCGTCGAGGTGGCGTTGATGAAGATGGCCGCCGGTTAGATTGCAAGACCCCCCAAGAAACCACCCACACCGCCGTCTGGGACCAACACGGCGGCAGCAGCCCCCGCACCCGTCGCGGCACAGCCGGCGACCGAGAAGCCGGTGTCAGCTGCTGCGGCCCCCAGTCAGCCGGCCCCACCGGTCCGTGAGGTGGCAAAAGCCGAGCCCGCAGCGACACCAGCAGCCCCCAAGCCTGCCGAAGAGAAGTCGACACCAATGGGCGTTCTGCCTGGCTCCATCTCCATCAAGATGAAGCCTGTGGCGGTGCCGGTGCGTCCCTCCGTCAAAGAGAATGCGTTGCCGCTGACAGAGGAGCGGTTGCAGGAGGCATGGAAGGCCTTGCTGGAAGAATGGGAGATGACGAAACCCGATCTGTTCAGTGTGCTGAACGGTCGCACGGTGAAGCTGGCGGAGAACAATATGTTCACGATAGAGGCCACCAACAGCAACTTTGAGCGGGATCTGCGACCCATACAGACCTCGATGTTGGAGTTTTTGCGTGCCCATCTATCGTGCCCGGCATTGCAGTGTCGTGTGGTGGTACGTGTGGAACAGCGTGAGAGCAAGGTCTACCAACCCAATGAAAAATACGAGACCATGCTGCAAATCAATCCCGAGCTGGCAAAACTGAGAAAGGTGTTTACCGAATTGGATTATTGACATTGCGAGCGTACACACAGGGTACGCCCCTACAGATAAACAGAACATTACCCCAAACAAACTCAATAACCCATAACCAATAACCACTAACCTTTCATTTGCCTTAACTACTCCTTAACACATTCAAAACAATGCAGTTTTACAAGTTTGACGGGGCTGGCAACGACTTCATCTTGGTTGATGTGCGACAGACGGACTGGACGCCCACTGCCAAGCAGGTGGCGGCGATGTGTCACCGAAGACTGGGTATTGGTGCCGATGGCTTGATGACGTTGGGTCTTCCGCCCGTCGACGCTCCCGACTGCCAGTTTTCGATGCGTTACTATAACAGCGACGGAAGTCATGCTGCCATGTGTGGCAATGGCGGACGTTGTATCGCCCTGTTTGCTTACCTGCTGGGGCTGGCACCCGAAGGTGATACGCCGCACCTCTCCTTTGTGGCCGACGATGGGCGCCATGAGGCGGATATCCTCTTGTGGAATGCCGACGCACAGGTGGGAATGGTGCGACTGGCCATGTGTGAGGTGGAACGCTCCGCGGTGCAGCGCTGTATGGACGGCTGGCTGTTGAATACAGGCGTGCCGCACTATGTGCAGCGGGTCTCCGATTTGGAACACTTTGATGTCGATGGCGAAGGCCGTCGCCTGCGTTTTGCACCGGAGCTGGGACCGCAGGGCGCCAATGTCGACTTCATCGAGGACCGCGAAGACGGTCGCTTGATGATTCGCACCTATGAGCGTGGCGTGGAAGGGGAGACCTGGGCCTGCGGTACAGGCGTGACCGCTGCCGCCATCGTGAGTGGCAACGGTCGTGTCAGCGCGAAAGGGGGCGACTTCTCCGTTAATTTTGAGTTCGATGCCACAACCTATAAGAATGTAACCCTGACAGGCCCCGTGTCACTCAACTTCAAAGGAGATATTTGAATGCGTTAATGCGTTAATCAACTCTCAATTCTCAACTCTCAATTCTCAATTCTCATTTCCTCCGATGGATCTTTTCAGCAGCATAGACCTTGAGCCCGCACGACAGCGTATCGACGAGTTGACACAACTCATCGACCACTACAACTATGAGTATTATATGAACGACACGTCGCTGGTTAGCGACTTCGAGTTCGACGCCCTGTTGCGGGAGCTGGTGGATCTGGAACGGCAATACCCCGAGCTGGCACACCCCAATTCGCCGACCAAGCGGGTGGGTGGGGAGGTCAACAAGACCTTCCGGCAGGTGACGCACCGTTTTCCGATGCTGTCGCTGGGTAACACCTATAGTATTGAAGAGATTGAAGAGTTTGAGGCCCGCACCCATCGTCTGCTCGAAGGTATACCGTTCAGCTATACCTGTGAACTGAAATACGACGGTGTGGCTATTGGACTCACTTATCGTCACGGTCAGTTGGTGCAGGCGGTGACTCGTGGCAACGGCGCCGTTGGCGACGACATCACCGCCAACGCGCGCACCATCCCCACCATCCCGTTGCGGTTGCGGGGCGACTATCCCGACGACTTCGAAGCACGTGGCGAGGTGGTCTATCCGTTCGCCGCTTTCGAGGAGATGAACCGGCAGCGTGAGGCGGAAGGGGAGACCCCGTTTGCCAATCCCCGCAACGCCGCCAGTGGATCGCTCAAACTGCAGGACTCCCGCGAGTGCGCCCGTCGCCGACTGGAATTCTGCATGTATTTCATGATGCTGCCTCCCGGCACCGCCGTTTCCGACGCCTCGCCATTGCAGACCCATTACGGACGTCTGCAGGCGGCACGCGAGATGGGATTTAAGGTGCAGCCGCATATCCGTGTCTGCGCCAACATCGATGAGATAAAAGCCTATATTGACTACTGGGACAAAGAGCGGTGGAATCTGCCCTACGGCATCGACGGTATCGTTATCAAGGTGAATCAGACCCCGCTGTGGGACTCGCTGGGCATGACGGCCAAGTCGCCACGTTGGGCTATCGCCTACAAATTTAAGGCGGCACGTGTGGCAACGCCTTTGGAGAGCGTCAGCTTCCAGGTGGGCCGTACTGGTGTGGTGACACCTGTCGCCAACATGCAGCCCGTTTGGCTGGGCGGCACCACGGTGCGCCGCGCCACGCTCAACAATGCCGACTTCATTGAGAAGATGGACATCCGCGAAGGCGACACCCTGTTTGTCGAAAAGGGCGGTGAGATCATCCCCAAGGTGGTGGGTGTCGACCTGGAGCAGCGTCGTCCTGATGCGCAGCCTGTCCGCTACGCCACCCTCTGTCCGGAATGCGGCACACCGCTGGTACGAACGGAAGGGGAGTCGGGCTACTACTGTCCCAACCAGGATGGATGTCCGCCGCAGATTGTGGGACGACTGGAGCATTTTGTCTCTCGCAAGGCGATGAATATCGACACGTTGGGTCGCGAACGACTCGACATGCTCTATCGTGCCGGACTGGTGCACGACGTCGCCGACCTCTATGACCTGCGCCGTGAGCAGCTCATCGGACTGGGCACCGAAGAGGGTGGCACCATCCAAGAGCGGGGTGCTGAGAATATCCTTGCCGCATTGGCCCAGTCGCGCGAGGTGCCCTTTGACCGTGTGCTGTTTGCCTTGGGCATACGTTATGTGGGTGAGGTGGGCGCCAAGAAGCTGGCACGCTATTTCCATACCATCGACACCTTGATGGATGCCACTGTCGAGGAGTTGGCACAGGTGGAGGATATCGGTGAGAAGACAGCGGTTGTGGTCTACGACTATTTCCATACCGACAGCCACCGTCGGCTGGTGGAGCGGCTGCGGGCCGCCGGCTTGCAGATGGCTTTGGCCGAGACACGCCTCTCCGACACCCTGGCCGGCAAGACCTTTGTGGTGTCGGGTGTCTTTGAGCACTATTCCCGCGATGAAATCAAACAGTCTGTGGAGGCCCATGGTGGCAAACTCTCCAGCTCCATCAGCGGCAAGACCGACTACCTGTTGGCCGGTGAACGCATGGGTCCCGAGAAGCGTCGCAAGGCGGAGAAACTGGGCGTCGCCATCCTTGATGAGAAATCGTACAGAAAAATGATAGGCGAAGATGCGGAATAGGTGGTTGTTGTTTTTGTGCTGTGTGCTGCTGGCCAATCCCTTGTCGGCACAACGACAGGGCGTGATGGTTACGGGCGGCGTGGGACTGCCCAACCAGCCGGACTATTCCTATCTGTTTCAGCCCACGTTGGGCATGGGCTATCTGTGTGAATGGCCGCAGGTCGATGGCTGGCTTCTCGGTCTGCGCGGCGATGTGATGGCCTCCCGTCAGGCGATAGCGGGCACACGCTATTCGCTGGCGTTGACTATCGAAGAACGGTTGTGGCGTTCGCTGTATGAGGTGTTGGAGGTGGGACTGTCGGTCTATACCAATCCCTATCCCCGCAGCCACAATGCCGACAACCTCTTCATCGGTTCGTGGGTCAACTGCCATATCGGTGTGGGGGTGCGTTACCGTCAAGCCATCGACAGTACCCACCAGCTGTCGTTGGGCTTCCGCTTTGTTCATTCCTCCAATGCCTATCTGCGCAAACCCAACCAGGGTTTGAACTATTTGCAGGCTGAGATGGGCTTCCATATCGGTGCGGGCAAACCCCGTCGGCAGCCCGCGATGGCCGACACGACGCTGCCTGACCTGACC
Organism: Bacteroidales bacterium; assembly: GCA_017449975.1. GTDB lineage: Bacteria > Bacteroidota > Bacteroidia > Bacteroidales > P3 > Colimorpha. Next base: position 35,080 of record JAFSYK010000084.1, on the reverse strand, counting down.
TTTTTCTGTTCTTATGCGCCCAGCGTGGTGCAACAGCGGAGTCCCTTCCTGGACGACCCTTACCGCTACGCCCACTCATTCATTTTGGGTGCATTGCACCCCTTCTCCCGTCTCCGCTCTTTGGGCGGCGAGGTGGACCTGATGTATAACTACACCCACGACTTGGATGCCGACTGGTGGGAGGCGCGTCATCCGTTCCCGTTGTATATGGGGGTCTGCATTACCTATCAGCGCAACTGGCATCCGTTGTTCCTACGCGTGTCGGTAGGTACCGACCTCATCCGGTCACCGTATCAGATTGACGACGTATATGAGCGTATCAGTCTGAACTACAGGGTGGCCCGTTGGGGCAAGGTGACGCCTTATGTGGGTGTGGCCTGCAAAGCCTACTACACCCATATCGACTATGCCGAGTGGACGCTGGGCGTGGAGTTCTAACTCTTGAGCAACTCCTCTACACGTGCCTTGGTCCACGGCTTGCTTAGGTCGAAAATCATTTCGACAGGTTGTGACAACTTGTTGATGAGCAGGTGCGTGTTGTCCTGATGCTCAATGTTTTCCAGCGAACTGGCCACCGCGCCCCAGTCGTGGCTCGAGTAGAGCAGCGGCACGAAAGTGTAGAGGTCGAAATTGCTGATGGTCATATTGTCGATACCTTCGGTCTCGATGCGAGAGTGGGCACGTGCCAGCTTGATTTCACCAACCTCCTCCAGCACATGGAGGTATTTTTCATAGAGCACATACTCGTTGAGCAAAAAGGCCACCACCGTGTCGCTGAGGCTGTGCCATATCTTGATGGACAACGGACGCGCCACAAAACGCCCCAACATGAATGAACCGGCTTTCAATCCCGACAAGCCATTCATAAGACAAATCTCTGACGACTGCTTGAAGAACTCAATCTTGTTGGTAATGTTCAGCAGGTCAAACACTCGCGACTGATCCTGATGGTCGCCCATACGGCTGTTGAGCACCTGGCTGATATACCGTTCGGAATGGACCTCATACCAGCTGTTCACAATATTGCGCGCCACGTCGGGCTTGTTCTGCAACTCACAGCGAATCAGCCGCGCCAGTTTGTCGACATCGGTGATATAGTTCACCTGCTCCGAGGTGACGATGTCTTGGTATTGCTGGTAGGCTTTTTTCATGTCCGAAAAGAAGACCTTTTCCTCCTCGGACAACTCGACGGGCTTGCCTTGCAGATACTTGGTGAATCGGGCCGGACGGAAATCGGCGACACCGCGGTAGATGTTCTTCCGACGGCTCGATAGGGTGATTTTCTCTCCTTCGACGAGCCGTGAGCCCTGCTCGTTGCACAGCATGGCAGGCTGTCCGTCGGCGGCGGGCAGCATCCGTATGCCGTAGTGCTGCAGGTCCATGATGGCGGGTATTCCATATCCGCGACAGGCGGTCACCACATGGATGGCGGCGGGGGTGAGACTGATGATGGCATCCACCTCGTTGAGCGTGATGGTGTCTTCCGGCACAAAGCGTTCCTGACAGAGACAGACATACTCGCCCGTCTCTTTGTGCCGACGCGCCTCGTTGATGGAGAAACAGAGGGTGGCGCTGATGGCGCTGCGCGGCAACACACTCAGTCCGCGACCGAACAGTTCCAGCTTGCGCAGCGAGTTGTCGTCGATGGAGGCCGACACAATCTGACGCAGATGATAGGGTTTCACCAGGTCGGTGACGGCGGCGGCGTCAATCAGGCCAGCGTTGTACATCTCTGTCGATGCCAGCAGTGCCGCACGTCCGGTCATCTCCGACATATTGAGCTGTAATACAGAGAACAGGCTGAGCTGCCGGGGACGCGACTCAACGGCAAACTCAATGGTGACGGGCGATTTGTAGCGGTTCTCCAGCTTGGGCAGCAGCGGGTCGAAGTGGTACACGGCGGGGAACTCGTCCTTGATGTCGGCACGGTCGGTGTAGCCTCGGTCTTCCGAGGTGACGTCGCCCGTCATAATCTCTTCGCCAAAGATATTTCGGTAGCTCTCTATCTGTCGGCCGATGCCGGTGCGGCTGTGCCGACTGTAGAGTACGCCCGGGTAGGACTCGTTGTTGCCGATGGTCCACACCATACGTTGCAGGATGAACGACGGAAAGGCCTGTTTTCCCTGCATGAAGGTGAGTATCAGGTCTTGATTCGAGATGTAGAAGTCGCGCACATATTCCAACAGCCGCAACGCCTGGTAGTGTGCATCGGTCAGCAGCCGTTTGTCTTCAATCAGACTCTCCATCTCTGCGATACGCTGACGCTGGGTGTCGCAGTCCAACTCTATGTCGTTGTGGTCGTAGCGCCGATGGATGTCCAGCATCTCGCACAGCGAGTGCAGCGTGCTCATATAGACGCGGTTGGCCATCGATTCGGCATAGATTTCCCGCAGTCCTTCGTAGGCGCTACGTGTCACGCCGATGTTGAGCAGCGTGGGCATCAGTCCGGGGATGTATTGCGGCATCGCGCATCGGATGGCAAAAACCAAGGGCTTATGGCTGTCGCCCAGCTTGCAGACGGTCATTGTCTCCAAATTGGCAATGGCTTTCTCCAGCAGTTGCGGCAACAGCTCTTTGTGCTGAAATGCCGCCGCCGTCAGGATGCAGAAGTCGGGGACAGGGTAGCAGTTGCGGGTCAGGTCGAGCAGCATGCGCCCCTTGTGGCTGATGGTTTCGTCGGTGAAGGTGCCCTCGCTGAGTGTGTGAATGAGGTATTCGCTCTCGCTGAGGGGGTTGGCTTCCACATAGGCCTTGCATTCGTTGCGGAAGTCGCTGCGACGCTGCTGCAGCTGTTGCGCTTGTTCGCTGCTGAGGGTTTTGTTGGCCGCCGCGATGAGCAGTTGCAGGTATTTCTCGCGCTGCTGGTCACCCATCTTCAGCAGGTTGTACATATCGTACCAGCGTGGCGGCAGCTCGTGCCGTTCTTTGTCGTCGTCACAGTAGTAGATGACGGTGCCGGGTTTGTTGCCTTCCAGCTGGTTGGCGGGGTCGTCGCTGTCGTGGTTGAATATCTCTTCTCCTTGCCGCGCATAAAGGTTGACCATGTAGTAGTTGGGGTAGCTGGCGCGGATGCGGTATTTCTTTATCATATATTTTTTAGAACAAATTGGAGCAATGGGACTAAAGGGTTGATAGCGCTTTGATGAATGTCGCCGCACTGTCGATTACGTTGTCGTGTCCGACGGCTGTGGCGGCGGGGTCAAGTATGACGGTATGGTCGGGTGGAACCCCGTTTTCGTAATTTTTGCCATCGAGGGCCAGTGTGCGGGTGACACTGAACCGGTATATCCATCCGTTGGGCAGTTCGCCGCCGTTGGGCAGTCCCAGTCCGCCACCCGTGGTGTCACCCATGCGGTACATGTTGTCGTAGGCCATGGTGCTGATGGCAAAGATGGAGGTGGCGCTGTAGGAGCCACGGTCGGTGAGGACAACAACAGGCTTCTTGAAGGATTCGTATTTCCCTGTGGGTGCGGTGACCGGTGTGGCGGCACCGAAATCGTTGTGTCCGGGGCCGCTCTTCAGCTGCGTCGTGTACAGCGTCTGATTGTGACCGGGCATCGCCTTCAGCAGTTCCCAGATATAGCGGATGGCGCCGCCGCCGTTCTGCCGCAGGTCGAGAATCATGCCCTTGGCCTTGGGGTAGAGGTCGGCAATGTAGTGCATCTGCGACTCGTCGACGGAGCTTTCAAAGGAGCGGTAGCGGACGTAGATGACGCTGCTGTCGGCTATGATGTTGTGGCGCAGGCTTCCGGTGGTGTGCTGGTCGATGCCCAGATAATAGAGGTCCACCACCCGCTCGTCGATATTGTTGCGATAGACCCGCCGGTACCAGACGCTGTCGCTGCGCGCCATGTCGAAAGGGGTGATGAGGTTCACGTGTCCGTCCTGCAAGGTGTTCAGCATCGTGGCCATCACGCGGAACAGCTCCTCGTCCTCCATGTCGTCGTACACCTTGTTTCGAAGGGTGTCATACACCCGCTGCCAGTCCACCTCCTTCACGTCGAAGAGCGCATATTGCTGGTCCACCCGCTGCCAGAGGTAATCGAAATTCTTCTCGGCACTGTAACCCTGCAGGTCCTCCATCAGCATTTTCTCGCACGAGGAGAGACAGCATGCCGCCAGCGCCACCAGAACAATAAATAGATATGTCAGCCTGAATTTAAACATTGGTTAGCAGTTAGCAATTTTCAATTCTCAATTCTCAATTCTCAATTTACAATGCTATCCGCAGCACCAACCGCAGGTGGTGGCGCGCCGCCTCGAAGGGCCAGTTGCCGCTCTCCCGCGTGGTGAGGAAATACCAGCGGTAGCTGGCTCCCAGCGAGTGACCTTTTTTAAATCGATAGTCAATGCCCAACTCCGTTTTCAGCAGCGGAAACAGGGTGGTGTTCCAGCTATAGTCGTCGTTGAAGGTCGCCACCTCGCTTTCGCCCGACGAATAGTTGCTGATATAGGCAAATCCGGGACGATACCAGCCACCTACGGGTGCGGCGCCTGCGCTGCCGTAGAGGGTGAACCGCCACAAATCCCATTCCCCCTGACAGCTTATCACCGGGGCGACGAGGCTGCTCAGACTGACACAGGCATTCATATAGCTGCTGTTGTAGGACATAATCAGCCATCCCGCACCGGCCAGACCCACCTTGACGCGCATTTTCTCGCGGTGCAGCACCCGATGCTCAAAGCCTGAAAGCAGCATCAAGTCGACCCCATAGCCGTGGGCCGACAGCTCTTCCGTCAGCTGGAAGTTTTTGGTCAGCAGATAGGGCGACAGCGACAGCTCTGTCCTGAATCCCCATTGTCCGTAGTCGAGCGAGAGCTCAGTGTAGGGCGCCAGGGCAATGAGTTGGTAGGCGATAGGGGAGACCCCCTGGTCGCGCGACACACCGTAGCTCGGTCCTCCACCCAGGGTGAGAAAAGCACGGCAGTCGTTGGTGTCGCATACGGCAACAGGCTCCTGTGCCCGTCCTGTCCAGACAAGCACCATCAGCATCGTTCCCAGTAGTATGCGCCTATTCATCGGTCTAATCACGAATCGCCAATCACTTGCAAAATTACGAAATAATCTCCCTATTCACATTATATGTTTGATAAGTTTGTTGGCTTGCCGACGCTCCTATTATATATTATTTCTATTTTTGCAGTCAGAATTCAATTATTCACCCTTATCTATTACTTAGTTACGCTATGAAAAAGTTGCGCTATCGTTTTGTGTGTACACTCGCTGCGGGTCTGGCCCTCTTCGCCTTCTCCGCTTGTCACAACGAAACGGTCTCCGAGTCCGAGATTGCCGCTCTGCAGCAACGTCTCGACAGTATCAACAACGCTTATGAGCAGCTCCGCGCTTCGGGCGACGCCTATGCCGGACAGCTCTCCGAGAAGGACAGCATGATTCGGGCCCAGTCCGACGAAATCCAGTCGCTCATTCTCCAGCTCCGTCGCGCCCGTGCCGCCGCCTCAGCTCCCGCCAACGACGACCTGCTGCGCGAGAAGAACGCACAGATCGCTCAGATGCGCAAACAGTTGGAGGTGCAGGACAAACAATTGAAGAAGATGGAGGCTGCCGCCAAGAATGCGGATGGAAAGGTGTCGGCCGAGATGCAGGCGATGATAGACCGCTACAAAGACCAGGTGGCGCAGCAGGAACGTCAGATTGCCGACCTCAACCGCCAAATTTCCGGCCTCAATGGCAATATCGCCTCCCGCGACAACACCATCTCGTCGCTGCAGAACGAGAAGAACACCCTCTCCCAGCAGGTGGCCGACCTGCGTCAGCAGACCGAGCAGCTCAACGGTCAGGTGGCATCGCTCTCGAAAGGGAATGCCGACATCCAGCAGCTCAACGACTGCCAGCAGCGTGTGTCGCAGCTGCAGGGCGAGTCCGACGGACTGCGTGCACAAATCGACCAACTGCAGCAGCAAGTCCGTCAGAGCGGCAACGACGCGCAGCAGACGGCCGAGCTCAACCGTCAGGTGACCGACCTGCGCTTGCAGGTGTCGCAACTGCAGCAGCAGTTGAGCCAGAAGGACGCCCAGCTGTCCACGCTCGAACAGCAGCAGCTGACCGCCAGCCAGAGCGGCGTCGACGCCTCCAAGCAAATCCTCTCCTTGCAGCAGCAGGTGGCGCAGCAGCAGGCCGAAATCGACCGTCTCAACGGTGAGCTCAATGCCCAGGCTTCCGCTTTGCAGCAGGCACAGAACACTTCCGCCCAGGTCAAGCCCGCCGCCACGGTGGCAACGGCCAATATGAAGCTGGGCGAGCTGCAGGCCTTGTGCGAGAGCTATGCGCAGGAGATTGAACAGCTGCGGGCCGAGAACGCACGCCTCCACAGCGAGAACGAGCAGCTGCGCACCGATATGGCGCAGGTGCAGCGCGACGCTGAGAAGGCGTTGTCCGACAACAGCGAGCTGGTCCAGAAGGTGGCTATGGCCAGCATCCTGGTCACCGACGACCTCACCGCCACGCCGGCCAAGAGCATCAGCGGCAACACCGTCAAGTCCACCGAGAAGGCTTCCCAGGTGGTGGGCGTCCGCATCGAGGGGCGTCTGCTCGACAACAATGTCATCGACCCGGGCACCATCACCCTCTATGCCCGCATCGCCAGCGCCAACAACCGCATCGTCGCCAACGGCACCCCCGATTCGTTCGACATGCAGGGCGTCCCCATGCAGTACACCATGAGCCAGGATATCGAGTTCACCGGCGCCGGCCGCAAAGTGCTCATGATGTGGCGCAAACTGCCCGCCACCGAGATGGCCGCCGGTCTCTACTGGGTCACGCTCTACGCCAACGGCAACGAAATCGGCAAAACCAGCTTCCTCTTGAAATAAAGGTATGGGCGTACTCCTGTACGCCCAACCCTCAACCTCTTCCCCGTACGGGCGTACCCCCGTGTACGCCCTCAACCTCAGCCCTAATGGTCTAATGCCCTAACCCATGTCCCACCGTTCCTTTTTCAGCAATTAACACCCCCCTTCCCCGTACGGGCGTACCCCCGTGTACGCCCTCAACCCTAAAGGCCGAACCCCACTCCCCATGTCCCTCCGTTCCATTTCCAGCGATGAACCGACAGAAAACGTATAACACCTATCGCCAGACCTACCCGACCTTTGTCTACGATAGTTATCAATATGATGTGCGACCCGATGGGTTGCACATCGCTTTTTCTTTCCGTGTCGAGGACCGCAGTGGCAGGCATCCCGTCACCTTTGCCCCCACGGCATTTGTCCCCACGCGCTCGTTCCTCTCGTTCAATCAGGAGGCCGCCACCCTCGACGCGCTGGTCTTCCATATCGGCATGGCCGAGCTGGTCAGCTACTGGAAATGCTTCTGTCCGCCCACGGTGTCTGTCCGTTGCGGTGCGCTGGACGCACAGCAGATAGCGTTCTGGAAAAAACTGTATTACTACGGATTAGGCGAATTCTTCTACACCAACGGTTTAAGCGTCTCCGAATCCGATTTCATGACAATAGTCAGTGGGAGTACACGGGATTATGCCCCTACAAGCTCAATTCTCAATTCTCAATTCTCAAGTCTCAATTTAACAAATTCCTTTCTCCTCCCCATCGGTGGCGGCAAGGATTCGGTGGTGTCGCTCGAGCTGTTGCGCTCTTCGGGCGCCGACATCCGACCGTTGATTCTCAATCCGCGGGGTGCCACCACCAACTGTGCAGCGGCTGCCGGCTTCGGCGTCGACGACACACTGGTCATCCAGCGTACCCTCGACCCTACCATGCTGCAGCTCAACAGTCAAGGTGCCCTCAACGGTCACACCCCCTTCAGCGCCCTGCTGGCCTTCTACTCCCTCTTGGCGGCACAGCTCTCGGGCATCCCCTCCATCGCCCTCTCCAACGAGAACAGCGCCAACGAGAGCACCGTTGCCGGCACCGCCGTCAACCACCAGTATTCCAAATCTGTGGAGTTCGAGCGCGACTTCCGCAACTACGTGGACGCCTATCTGGGCGGCTACAACTATTTCAGCCTCCTGCGTCCGCTCTGCGAGCTGCAGATAGCGCTGCTCTTCGCCCGCACGGAGCGCTATTTCGACATCTTCCGCAGCTGCAATGTGGGCAGCAAGCAGGACATCTGGTGTGGCCACTGTGCCAAGTGTCTCTTCGCCTTCATCATCCTGTCGCCCTTCATCGAGCCGCAAAGACTGGCCGCCATCTTTGGGCGCAATCTGCTGTCCGACAGTTCTATGCTGCCGCTGCTGCAGGAGCTGGCGGGCTGCACCGACGCCAAACCCTTCGAGTGTGTGGGCACCGTCCAGGAGGTGCGTGCCGCCTTGTCGCTCACCCGTCACCGCTGGTATCGGTCGGCACCGCTGCCGCCGTTGCTCGACACCGACATTCCGCTGCCTGCTCCGTCCGAGGCCGCTGCGCTGCTCGCCACCTTCGCCCCCGACCATTTCCTCAGCGACAAGCTGACCAACACCCTCACCGCCGCCCTCACCACCGCCACCCAAAATTTCCTAAAAAATCTAGAATAATCTAGCCAATCTAGAAAATCTAGTTAATCTAGAAAATCTAGCCAATCTAGAAAATCTAGTCCCCCCCCAATGAAAGACCTATCCAATTCCCGAATCCTCATCGCCGGCTACGGTCGGGAAGGGCAGAGCACCCATCGTTTTCTCGACCGCCATTGTCCCCATTGCGAGGTGACCGTCGCCCACGACGACAACGAGATGGTCGCTCTCTTGCAGCAAGGGCCGGCCTTCGACTGGGTCGTCAAGTCGCCCGGCATCCCGCTGTCGCGCCTGCGTCCCTATGTCGACGAAGAGCATATCACCTCGCAGACCGACCTCTTCCTCCAGCGCTACGCCCCCCAGACCATCGGTGTCACCGGCACCAAAGGCAAAAGCACCACCGCCGCCCTCATCGCCCACATCCTCAAGCAATCAAGCAATCAAGCAATCAAGCAATTCTCAAATGGTGATTTGCCCCTACAGAATAACTTTCAACTCAAGCAATCAAGCAATCAAGCAATCAAGCAATTCTCGGTCCTCCTTGCGGGCAACATGGGCATCCCCCTGTTCGACATCATTCCGCAAATCGACGCCGATACCCTCATCGTGGCTGAACTCTCCTGTCACCAGCTGCAGGGCATCCGTCGCGCACCCCATATCGGCGTGCTACTCAACCTCTACCAGGAACACCTCGACCACTACGACTCCTATCTCGACTACCAGATGGCCAAGATGCAGCTCATGTTGCGCCAGCAGCCGGGCGACCTCTGCTTCTATTGTGCCGACTCGCCCGATCTCGCGGCGCGGGTCGCCGAGCTGCGACCCGTCCTCCCCGCCGAGGTCTGTGCCTACTCCGCCGACGATGTCTCGGCCGACGACTCCGCGCGCTGGCCGTCGAACCTCGTGGGCGCCCACAACCGGAGCAATATCTATGTCGCCCGTCAGGTGGCCCGCCGTCTCGGCGTCAGCGATGCCGACTGTGCCGCCGCCGTCGCCACCTTCGAGGCTTTGCCGCACCGCCTGCAACGCGTGGGTACCTATGGCGGCGTCACCTTCTACAACGACAGTATCTCCACCATCCCCGAAGCCACCGTCGCCGCGCTGAAGGCGCTACCACGTGTCGACACCCTCATCCTCGGCGGCTTCGACCGCGGCATCGACTACAGCCCGCTGGTCTCCTTCCTGGCTGCCGACACCGCCTTGCGCAACATCGTCTTTGTCGGCGCCGCTGGCCACCGGATCTCCAAGCTCCTCAACACCAAACAAAAACAACAATTCAACAATTCAACAACTCAACAATTCAACACTTTTCTCTGCGACGACTACCCGACGCTGGTCGACTGGTGCTTTCGTCACACCCCCGCCGGCGGTGTCTGTCTCCTTTCGCCCGCTGCCGCCTCCTACGACGCCTTCAAAAACTTCGAACACCGCGGCGAAACCTTCTGCCAGTTGGTGAAAACATATTTGCCCCATCGGTCCAATTAGTCCAATTGGTCCAATTAGCCCCATAGTTCCCCACTAACTCAATAACGCACTCCCGTGTCCTCTCTTCGAAAAGATCTCCACAACCATCCCGGCGTCTCGGGCGATGAGCACTATGCCCACGACCGCATCGTCGAACAGCTGCAGTCCCTCTCGCCCGACGCGCTGCACACCCACGTCGGCGGCTACGGCGTCGTGGCCTACTTCGCCACTCAACAATTCAAGCAATCAAGCAATCAAGCATTCAAGCAATCAAGCATTCAAGCAATCAAGCAATCAAGCAATCAAGCAATCAAGCATTCAAGCAATCAAGCAATCAAGCATTCAAGCAATCAAGCAATCGCCCTCCGCGCCGACATCGACGCGCTGCCCATCGGCCACCGCTGCGGCCACGACGGCCACACCGCCACACTGCTGCGCCTCGCGCAGCTGCTCTCACAACAGCGGCTGTCCCACCGCGGCGTTGTCTTGATTTTCCAGCCCGAGGAGGAAACGGGACTCGGCGCGCAGAAAATCATCGACAGCGGGGTGCTGCAGCACTACGACATCCGTTGCATCCTGGCGGTACACAACATACCGGACTATCCGCTGAACCAGGTGCTGCTCAGCAATAGCACCTTCGCTGCCGCCTCGTCCGGAGTGGTGTATCGCTTGACGGGTCGTCCCACCCACGCCTCGACCCCCGAGCTCGGACTCAACCCGGGACTGGCTGTTGCGGAAATCGTCCAGCGGATGCATCAGTTCAACAATCCAAGTAATCAAGCATTCAAGCAATCCGGCAATCAAGCATTCAAGCAGTCCACTCTCATCGCCATCCGGCTGGGACAGCCTGCCTTCGGCACCTCGGCGGGCGACGCTGAAGTGATGTTTACCCTGCGTGCTTTCACCAACGACACCATGCAGCGGCTGCTCGACGATGCCCACGGCTTGGTGGCTGAGGTGGCGCAGCGCTATGGCCTACAGGAGTGTCACGAACTGGTGGAGCCCTTCCGTGCCACAGAGAACACACCCCACGTCGTCGCCCAGCTGCAGGCCATAGCCGAACGCGAGCAGCGACACGTCACCCATCTGCCGCAGCCCTTCCGCTGGTCCGAAGACTTTTCCAACTACCTTGTCCATTACCCTGGCGCGCTGCTGGGCATCGGCGCCGGCGAAAACCATGTCGAGCTGCACCACCCCGACTACGACTTTCCCGACGAAATCATCGAACCCACCGCCAACCTCCTCTACAACTTCGCCAAAGAAATCCAATTAGCCTAATTAGTCCAATTAGTCCAATTAGTCTTATTAGCCCAATTAGTCCCATTAGTCCAATTAGCCCCATAACCCCATCAAACCCCTTAAACCTCTTAAACCTCTTAAACCCCTCCAACCCTTAAACCCTTAAACCATCCATCCTATGTTCCATCGCCTTCTCGTTTTTAGTTTTTACCTTTTACCTTTCTTCTCGCTTTCCTTTGCCCAGGAGGAGGTTTTTGACGGCCAGTCCTGCACCTCCATCATGGTAGGACAACGTGCCTCGACGGACGGCAGCGTCATCACCTCGCACACCTGCGACGGTCGCTACCGCACATGGCTCTCTGTGGAGCCGGCGGCCGACCACAGGGCGGGTGCTACGATGGCCATCCGCAAGGGCACGGCCCACACCGTGTCGCGCGACGACACCACGGGTGTGCGTATCGCCGGCTACATCCCGCAAGTGCGCCACACCTATGCCTATCTGAACACCGCCTATCCCAGTATGAACGAGAAGCAGCTGGCGATAGGGGAGACCACCTTTGGCGGACCCGACACGCTGCGCAACCCCGAGGGGCTGTTCCTCATCGAGGAGCTGCAACGTGTGGCGCTGCAGCGCTGCACCACGGCACGCGAGGCGGTGCTGCTTATCGGCTCGCTGGTCGACAAATACGGCTATGGCGACGGGGGCGAGTGTATCACCATCGCCGACCCGCACGAAGTGTGGCAGATGGAGATCATCGGTGCCGGCCGGCATACGATTGGCGGCGTGTGGGTAGCGCAGCGTGTGCCCGACCATCATGTGGCTGTCAGTGCCAACATCCCGCGCATCGGCCGTCTGTACCGTGACCGTCCCGCCGAATTCCTCTGCTCGGATAATGTGGAGTCGGTGGCCCGTGCGCATGGCTTGTGGGACGGCGAAGGGGAATTCCTGTTTTGGAAAGCCTACGCTCCCGAGTACGCCAACGGTCGTAACTTCCGCGAGCGGGAATACTTTATCTTCAATTCCTTGGCTCCGTCGCAGCACTTCACCTTCGACATGGCGGAGCTGCCCTTCAGCGTGCAGCCCGACTCGGCGGTCTCGGTGGAGCAGGTCATTGCCCTGTTTCGCAGCACCTACGAGGGTACCGATATGGATATGTGCCAGAACATAAAGATGCCTGTGCGTCGCAAAGCGGCTGACGGCAACTACTATATGGACACGGCGGTGAGCCCGTTGGCCAACCCGTGGATGACCACGGCCATGCAGAACACGCTGAACCACCTGCATCCCGGTGCCGTCGAGTTCCGCCGCACGGTCAGTGTGGCCTGGTGTTCCTACAGCTGGGTGGCGCAGCTGCGTGGCTGGCTGCCCGACGCCGTGGGTGGCGTCTGCTGGTTCTCGGTCGACAACCCGGGTCAGTCGCCGCGCATCCCCATCTTTTCCGGTAACACGGAGCTGCCCGCAAGCTTCGGTCTCTGTGGTCAGAAAGGCTACGACCCGACGGCCTTGGTCTGGCAGTACCGCAGGGCCAACAAACTGGCCACCTTGGCGTGGCAGCGCACCAAGAAAGAGATGAACGACTCGATTATGTCGCAGCAGCAACAGGCCTTTGATGGTCTGCCTGAGCTGGAAGCCGAGGTGCGACAATATGCAGAGAAAGGAAAAACGAAGAAAACTTCGCGTCTGCTCAACGACTATACGCGTCGGGTGTACGACAACAGCCGCGAGGCTTGGTCGACACTCGAGGCCCGCTATTGGCAGATGTTCGGATTGGGTTTCTGATTTTTACCTATTATATCCTCACAGTCTATTCCGAGGAGTTGCATCTTTTTTCGGATGAGTGGCAACTCCACCTCAATAAATTCTCGTCGTTGTTCGGCGAGAATTTTCTTTTTGGCGTCGGTAGTCACATAGTAGCCCACACCTCGTCGGTTGTAGATAATCTCCTCACCTTGCAGAAAGTCGAAGGTACGCATCACGGTATTGGGATTCACGCCCATCGAGGCCGCCACGTCGCGCACCGACGGCATGCGTTCCTCAGCGGCGGGCTCGCCGTTGAGTATCTGCTCCATCAGTCGGTCGGCTATCTGCAGATATATCGGTTTTTGCTTTTGAAATTCCATTTTAATGATTGTTTAAATGTTTGACTGTTTGAGTGGTAGACATAATATACGATGTCGTATTACTCTCACAATCATTCAATCAGGCATTCAAGCATTCTATATCTTTCCCTTACACCGGTTGAACTCGATGACGCGCATCTGGCGGCCCTGTGGGTCGGGGACGATACGCATGCCTCTGCTGTCGAGCCACAGGCTGTCGGCTTTCCAGTCGCCGTTACTCCAACGTTCCTCGGTCTGCGAGTAGGGGTCCACCCCGGGGGCAAGGTTGACAGGCATGCGGTACCGCTCCCTCATACGCATGACGATGGAGAAAGCACTAATGGTATTGATCTCAATACCGTAATGGGTATCGCCATCATCACTAATTACAAATGTTTCAATAGTATCCACCGGAGCCTCATAGCGTGCCCTATCGAAGATTTCGAGGATACGCATAGGCTCATAGGTGGTGTCGGCACGCAGTAAGCCTTTCTTCATCATGGCATGCAGCAGGGGTGTGTAGTCCAAGGGCTGCGCGGTGTCGCGGTCGACAATTAGGTAGGTATATCCCGGGAGGAAATTTTGCTTTTTATTGTCATACCAATACAGGGTAGTTGAATTGATCGAATCCGATGAATAGGCCAAGAGGTAAGCGAGCTCAGGCACTGTGCCACTCTGCACCACAGTGTCAGGTCCCTTAAAATCCCGGACAGCCTTCCCGTGTTTTATCACATTGTCCACGTCCATATCCCACGACACCATACGCATCGTGAAGCGCTCGGTCTCAATGGTCTCGTCGACGTTACGGTTGAAATAGCAACCCGTGAGCGTTATACATACCGCAAGGGCAATAAAAAAAGTCTTTTTCATAACTACTTAATTACTTAACAACTAAAGAAAGCACCAGCAGCCAGTACATTTGCCTTAACTACTTAACTTCTTAACTACTTAACTTCTAAAGAAAGCACAGCAGCCAGTACATTTGCCTTAACTTCTTAACTTCTTAACTACTTAACTACTCTATCAGTATGGCATCTTTTTCAAGCGACGCCAAGTCAACCAGGTGAAGAGGACGAAAATCATGAAATTAAACACAGCGATAATGCCCATCACCCAGTTCATCAGATTCTCAGGTCCATATTGAAATATTGTGTCATAGAACCACTCCAAGAAATCGGCGTTTTTGATGAGCGCCACAACGATGGGAATGGCAACGACGGTGAGCACGAACTCCAACAGGTAGAGGATGAGAAAGGTGTAGAGCACTTTGTGTTTCTTGAACAGCGTGGCAGCATAGAGGAATATGGCCGGTGTGGCGAAGAGGCTCGTCCATGTGGCGGCGGTCAGGAGCCAGCTGTGGAAGCCTGACATGAAGTTGTCGTCAGCCGAGAAAGAGGTGATCAGGGGGAAGCCTCCCTTGCTCTGCCAGAGCCAATGATGGTACGGGCCCGCAGGCAGGAGACGCAGGATGATGTCAAGCACCATGCTACCCAGGTAAACAACCGCAGGAGCCACGATGAAGGTGAAGAATAGCATGCTCAGGTATTTCTCCAGCTTGGAGGCCGGCAGCATGGCGTAGTATATGCCCTCGTTGCGGAGGTTCATGGTGCGGTAGAGACGCGACGGCAGCATAATCGCCGCAAGCGAAGAGACGAGCATAATCATCACCACGCGCCAATAAGGGTCAATCACTGCCGTACGGTCGATGACCAGTCCCAGCAGCCATACGGTGAAAGGCAGCGATGCCAGCACGATGGCGGTGGTGCCGAAGGTCGGCCACATATTGCGGAAGTCTTTCTTAACGACGTTGCAAAAACGGTTCCATTCAAACTTGTTGTTCATATCCTTTCCTCCTTATTTAAACATTTCTTTAAAAACACTCTTGTTTTTCAGCACGGCGTTGAACAGGGCCTCGATATTGATCTGACTCTCCTCGCCGGTGGCGTTGGACAGGACATTCAGATAGCCTCCGGGTTGCATCTCGCTGTACAGTGCGTCGTCGCGCTTCTCTCCGCCATATTCAAAGTAGAGCTTTTCCGTGATGCGTTGCACGCTGGCGTCAAGCATCACGGCATTGTTGCTCAGTATGACAATGGGGTCGATGAGGTTTTCCACATCTTTCACCTGATGGGTCGAGATGATGATGGTGCTGCGCTCGTCGGCTCTTTTGCTCAAGATCGAGCGGAACTGTGCCTTGCTGGGGATGTCCAGTCCGTTGGTGGGTTCGTCAAAGAGCACATAATCGGTTCCCAGCGACAGACTGGCGGCGATGAGACTTTTTTTCTGCTGACCGAAACTCATCTCCTTGAATTTACGGTCGGGCTCCACCTCCAGCTCCTGCATCAGGTGCAGGAACGTTCCCTGTGCAAATTCGGGATAGAACGGGAGCAGCTCGTCGACAAATTGCTGCGGGGTGGCGCCGTCCGGTATCTTCACCTCGTCGGGCAGGAACACGATGTGTTGCAACATCTCGGGCAGCCGCTCCTGGCTGGTGAACCCGTCTACGCTGCAACAGCCTTCTTTCGGACGCAGCAGTCCGCAGATAAGTTTCAACAGGGTGGTCTTGCCCACGCCGTTTTCGCCCAGCAGGCCGTAGATATGGCCGCGTTGCTCGTCGTTGCTGTCGACTTTGCCGTCAAATGTGAGGTCGATGTTCGTGAACACCGGCATCTTCTTATAGCTGAAGCTAAGATTCTTGATTTCTATCATAGTTTTTTTTCTTTGATTACTAAGTTATTATTGGACTAATTAAACTAATTAGACCAATTGGACTAATCAGCCCCATTTCTTCAATTTAATTCCCCCGGGGAGTGTTGTCGGTGGCTCCCTGTCGGGCTTTGTTTTCGAGCTCCATTTTGCCGATGCGCCAGGTGAGACCCACGCTCACGAAGCGCGAGTTGAAGTGCTGGCTGCCGGTGGTCTGGTAGTTGGGTGCAGTGGTGTTCTCGCCCCATTCCGCCATGCCGAAGATGTCGTTGACGTTGAGGTAGACACTCAGCTTGCGGTTGAAGAAGTCGCTGCTTACGCCGAAGTCCACACCTTTGTTGGCCACGCTCATGCGGTAGAGACTCAGCCTCGGTGAGGTGTAGTGCGCGTTGGCAAACAGCTCCAGTTTCTGCCACAACTTCGTCCAGATGTTCAGACGGAAGCTGTAGCTTACCTTGCTCTCCTTGTAGCCGTCGTAGTCGAAGCCATAGTTGAACAGCGAGGCGTTCAGTCGCACGTTGAGGAAACCTGTAGGACGGTAGGTAATGCTGGCCTCCACTCCCTCGGTGTGGCTGGAACCGATGTTGACGGGATAGGTGTAGTTCACCAGATAGGGGCTTATGACAGCATCGGTGGTGCTTCCCACCATGCTTCCTTGCTCGTCGGTGT
Source organism: Bacteroidales bacterium (assembly GCA_017449975.1). Lineage (GTDB taxonomy): Bacteria > Bacteroidota > Bacteroidia > Bacteroidales > P3 > Colimorpha. The sequence goes on along the minus strand of JAFSYK010000084.1, from coordinate 18,437 downwards.
TGACTCGCCAGTAGGCGTTGAGGCCGACGTTTCCGAAGCCCATGACGTACTTGTTGAATGCAGCTTCGAGATTGTGCGTGTAGCACATCAGCAGGTTGGGGTTGCCGGTTCGGAAGCTGTAGTCGCTGTAGATGCGGAAAGGCATGTAGTTGGACAAATCCCCGCTATGTGCGAAGCGGCGGGTGTAGCTGATGCTGTAGCTCTCGAAGGTCTTGGTTTGGTAGCTGAAGTGGATGGTGGGTATCAGTCCGGAGAAGAGGGTGTCGATACGCATCTTGTCGCCGACTGCGGTATGCTCTATCGTTCCGCTCTTGAAGTTGTTGTAATAACGCAGGCCCAGCTTGGCGGTGAAGCCGCCCCAGCGTTTTTGTGCGGTTGCATAGAGGTTGGGTGCGATGCTCCGACCCTTCGACATATACGAGCGGTATTGCATATTGTTCCATTCGCCGGTAGGCAGCAGGCTGTCTATCGTTTCGCTGCGACTGGAATAGTCAACATTCAGCTCGCCTCCAAACTCAATGGTGATGTCGTGTTTCAACGGCAGCGTGTAGTCCGCGCTAATTCTGGCACTGGGAGAGAACTGGTCGGACGTACATTGCCGGTCGAAGTCTCGTGCTGTGGCCGCGCTGTAGCGTCGCCACTGGTCTTCGCTGCTGTTGTTGCTCCACAGGCTGCCGTTGAAGTTCAGGCTCAGTTTGCGTCCTGTGGTATCGTAGCGGTGCTCGTACCATACGCCGGCATAGCCGCCACCCCAGAAGTTATGGCTTTTCGCCGAATCGGTGTAGCTCAGGTCGGACAAAGTGGGCTGGAATTCGCGGTAGGTATAGTCGCTGTAGCCCTCTCCGTGGCTCCATCCCGGATAGGCACCCATCCAGGCCGACAGGTGGGTCATGCTGTCGATATTCCAGTTGATGTTGAAACCCACATAGCCGCCGATATTCGGATTGTTGCTCTCGGTGTTGAAAGACTGGTATCGACTCGTGTCGCCGTTGGCATCGAGGAGGGTGTTTGTGCCGTCGGAACCATACTCATGGGTGCCGTATCGACCATTCAGATAGAGGTTGAAGTCCACCTTCTCATTCGCCCACACATAGCTGATCCACGGGGACAGCATCGGTGTGGTGGTGGCCTGCAGTCCGACACAAAGCAGCTCGTTGCGGGTGATGGTCTGGTTGGTTACGATGTTGATGACGCCGCCACTTGTAGAATAGCGTGCCGACGGGTTGGTGATGACCTCGATGCGTTCGATGGCGTTGGCGGGCAACTGCTTGATGTACTGCTTCAAGGCTTCCTCGTTCATGTGCGAGGGACGGTCGTTCACCCAAATTTCCACACTCGACACACCGCGCAGCGTGATGTTGCCTTCGGCATCCACCTCCACGCCCGGGGCATTCTGCAGGGCGTCGCTGGCCGTACCGGTCTGGATGGAGGGGTCCTCTTTGGTGTTATACATGTTCTTTTCGCCATCCATCAAATAGAGCGGACGCTTCGCCGTAACCTGCACCTCTTGCAACATCGTGCCGCCTGTTAAATTGATTTCTAATTTATCTAATGATTTATTGATTTCTATCGTCTCAGTATAATTCTCATAACCTACACAGCTTGCCTGCAACAGGTATTTGCCAGGCTTGATGTCGCCAATCGAAAAACGACCCTCGAAATCCGAGGCGCCGCCACGCATGAACACCGTGTCCGTCTCTCGCATCAAACCTACGTTCACAAACGGCAATGCCTCTTTTGTTTTTGCATCTCGTACCGTTCCACTGATCGATACTTTCTTGGAGCTACTGTTCGAGGTCCCTTGTGCTTGGGCAACCGTCATCAATGCGACCAATGTCAGCATTAAAAAACCAAGTTTTTTCATATAGATGATTGATTTATAGGATTTAAATTGGTGTCGTTTGTCTGTATTAGTCAACTAATACACTGCAAATGTACGAATAATTATCATACATCTGTCAAAATGAAGAAAAAAAATTTACCGAACCTGCAATTTCTGGCCGGGACGGATGATGCTTGTTCTTTGCATTTTGTTCAATTCGCAGAGTTTGCTCACCGTGGTGTGATGCCGTTTGGCAATCTTCTCTAACGTGTCACCTTTGCGTACAGTATAATAGGTGGTCTCCGTGGTGTTCTCCTCCGAGGCTTCCTGTTCCATCATCGGGCTGTTGTCGCCTTTTTCAATTTTGATGTTTCCACTTCCATGTCGAAGATGATTATAGGCTTTCTTCAGGTCGGTGGGGGTGATGCTGTAGCCTGGCGTGATGGGGCGCAAGGGCGTGTCGAGCCGGTGCGACAGCAGCCATTCGTAGGGTGACGACAGATAGAATGCGCGTGCCGGCGCCCCGTGGTTGGAACCCTGCAATTTGGTGAATTGCATGCGATTGGTGCTGCCACAACGTTCCATGGCGTTGATAATGCGTTGCGACTGGCTGATGGGCACCTGTCGGTCGGCGGTGCCGTGGATAATCCACAGCGGCACCTCGTTCAGCCCGCAGAAGTCACGCAGCTGACTGCCGCCGCACATGGCGATGGCGGCAGCCACCTTGTCGGGATAGGTGCCAACAAAGTCGAAGGTGCCGTAGCCGCCCAGACTCATGCCAAAGACATAGATGCGGTTGGTGTCGACCGGATAATGCGCTTTCACCCACTCCAGCACATGCATCAGCCGTTCCGGTTTCCAGGCGCCACCCGGATTCTGGGGCGCCACAATGGTGGCAGGTATCTCCAAGCCCATCTGCAAGGCGTGCAAAGGACCGTAGCGACGTACCCTCTCCAGATTCTTCCCACAAAGGCTGGCGCCATGCAGAAAGAGTATCAGCGGCTGCGGCTCGCTGGCGGTGTCGACAGCGGTATAGGTCCAGAAGTCATAGCCGTCGGCCACCACCTGCCGGTGGGAGGTCATCGTCTGCGCCAGCCCATTTGCAGGAAAAAGTAAATAGTAAAAACTAAAAACTAAAAAGTAAGCCGCAATCTTCTTCATGCTCAGTTCAACAGTTCAAGAATTTAACAGTTCAACAGTTCAACATTTTTTATTCCATTCTCAGAATATACGGCAACCGCGCCTGTACGGGTGCCATGCTGCTCCAGTCCACCAAGTCCTGATAGAAGGGGACCACCGTCTGAATCCGCTGTCTCAGCACGATGTCCTCTTTGTCGTTGGCTGCCGCCATCAGTCGCGTGAAGAGGTCTTTCTCTTTGGGATAGTCAACGGTGCTGTAATCTTCAATGCCCGCTTCGGCAGCAGCGATTTTCAGCGCCAGCGAGAGGCCGCCCAGCGTGTCCACCAGCCCGTTGGCCACAGCCTGCTGACCTGTCCACACACGGCCGCGACCGATCTCGTTGACGGCCTCGGTGCTCATGCCGCGACCGTCGGCCACACGCTGGCAGAAGGTCTTGTAGAATTCTTCAACATGATACTGCATGGTGGCGCGGGCGGTGGGGGAGAGGGGACGCATCAGGCTCAGCCCCGTCGAGTTCTTGTTGGTGTTGACAGTGTCGACACCGATGCCCAGCTTCTTCTTCAACAGGGTGCCCACTTCAGGTATGGCGGCAAAAACACCGATGCTACCAGTCAGCGTGGTGGGCTGTGCCACGATAGTGGTGGCGTTGCAAGCCATCTCATAGCCCGCGCTGGCGGCCAACGCACTCATCGAGACGATGACGGGCTTCTGATTCTTGGCCTCGATGACGGCGTGGGTCATCGCCTCGGAAGCGGTGGCCGAGCCACCGGGCGAGTTGATACGCAGCACGATGGCTTTCACGTCGTCGTCCTTGCTGGCGGCGCGCAGCGCCTCGACGATGTCGTCGCCATAGACGGCCGTGGCATACCCTTCGCTAGTTCCGTCAACGACGTTGCCTTCGGCATAGATGAGGGCGATCTTGTCTTCCGCCGTCTTATTGGAAAAGCTGTGTACATATTTGTTCGCGTCGACCAATCGGCTGCAGCCATAAGTCTCTTTCAGCAGGTCGCGCATGTCGCGCTCAAACAGCAGCGTGTCGACCAGTCGGCTGTCGTGGGCACGCTGTGCCACATAGCCCGTCAGCTGGTCGGCCATCAGGTTGATGCTGTCGGCCGAGGTGTGACGGCTTTGCGCTAGGTTGTCGGCCACATGCTGCCAGATGCTGCGCACATAGGAGCGCACCTGCTCGCGGTTGGCGTCACTCATGCTGCTGCGGGTGTAGGTCTCGCCGGCACTCTTATAGGCGTTGCTCTTGGGTCTAATCAATTCCATCCGCACACCTAACTTGTCGAGCAGGTCTTTGTAGAAGATGACTTCGGCACCGATGCCGCGCAGGTCCACGATGCCGGCGGGATGCAGTCCCACACAGTCACTCATGGAGGCCAGATAGTAGCCCGTCTGCGAATAGTTGTCGGCATAGGCCACGATGGGGTTGCCCGTGGCTTCGCGATAGTCGGCCAGCGCGTCACGCAGCTCGTCGCACTGCGCCCAGGCCACAGCGCCGTTGTTGCAATAGAGGTAGATGCCTTTGACACGCTCGTCGCTCTTGGCACGCTCGATGGCTTGCAGCAGGTCGCAGAGTCCCTGCGACTTGTTCTCGCTAATCAGCGACGTCATTTTGTCGGGTGTGCGTTCCACGATGCTTTGCGAGAGGTCGACTTTCAAAAACAGATGGTCGCCCGTGACCACCGTCGGAGTCTCCGTGCTCGCACTCGCCGCCAGCGCGACGATGAGACCGACTACTATAAAGAATCCAATGATACGTATGACCACAAATGCAATAAGAAATCCTGTGGCGGATGCCAGCATGGTTTTGCCAAAGCCCATCGGCTTCTTTTCGTTGTTTTCCATAATGAGGGTGCGTTATTGGAATTTTGTTATTTCGTTAGTTTGTTTCAACATCCCATATTTGACAGGATGATGTGCAAAATTACAAAAAAAATGTATTTTTGCATTTATGAGTGTAATTAATCGAGTGCGGTTGAAAACCGCAATGCTTTGTATTTCTTTGCCATTGTCGATGCAGCTGATGTGTGGCGGCGTGGTGCGTGCCGAGGACGACAGCACGGCGGTGGCCCGGCAACGTCTGAACGAGGTGTTCGGGCTGATTGACAAGAATTATGTGACCACCCCCGACATGAGCCGGATGAGCGACGAGGCGGTGCGGGCCATGTTGAAGGCACTGGACCCGCATAGCGTGTTCATCGCAGCAAAGGATGTGCAACGCGCCAACGAAGGTCTGGTGGGCAATTTCGAGGGCGTGGGCATCACGTTCCAAATCAACAACGACACCATCTTCGTGGGCGATGTCATCGACGGCGGCCCGTCGGAGAAGGTGGGTCTGCAGCGGGGCGACCGCATCATTCGCATCGACGGTCAGCCCGCAACGGGCGACAGCATCACCAACAGCTATGTGACCTCCCACCTGCGTGGCAAGAAGGGCACCGTGGTGGTGGTCGACATCCTCCGCGAAGGACAAGAGTTGAGTTTCCACATCACACGCGACAAGATACCCCTCTATTCGGTCGACACCTGGTTTATGGCCGACGACAAGACGGGCTATATCCGTCTGGCACGCTTTGCACGCACCAGTGTCGACGAGTTCCGCAAGGCCCAGAAGCAGCTGCAGAAGCAGGGTATGCAGAACTTGATACTGGACCTGCGTGGCAATTCGGGCGGCTATCTGGACATCGCCTGCGGTCTGGTGAACGAGCTGCTGCCCAAGGGTCGTCTCATCGTCTACACCGAGGGACGCCTGGCGGCGCGACAGGATTTCCACACACGCGGCTCGGGCTCGTTCCGTGAGGGTGCGCTGGTGGTGCTCATCGATGAAAATTCGGCATCGGCGTCGGAGATTGTGTCGGGCGCGGTGCAGGACTGGGACCGCGGCACACTGATTGGCCGTCGCACCTTTGGCAAGGGCTTGGTACAGCGTATGTTCACGCTGAGCGACGGGTCGCAGGTACGACTGACGACGGCGCGCTACTATACGCCGTCGGGACGCTGCATACAGAAGCCTTACGACAAGGGGTCGGAGGATTACAACGGTGACATCGCGCGACGCTATTCGTCGGGCGAGCTGGTGAACCTGGATTCGGTACATTTGCCCGATTCGCTGAAATTCAGCACGGTGGGCGGCAGAACGGTCTATGGCGGTGGCGGTATCATGCCGGACATCTTCGTCCCGATGGACACGATGCGGCTCTCCGACTACTACATCGCGCTGCGCTCCAAGGGGCTCGTCAACGGCTTCCCGCTGACGTGGGCCGACAGTCACCGCGACGACCCACGGCTGAGGGATTTCGACAGCTTCCTCCAGCACTACGACGAGTTTGACGTGGACGCCGCTTTCGCCAAGTATGCTGCAGAGAAGAATATTGTACGCGACACGGCGCTGGAGGCCAAACAGCCGGAGCGCACACGTCACAGCGACGACTACCTGCACCTGGTGCTGAAGGCTCAGGTGGCACGCAACCTGTTCGGCACGGAGTACTACTACCGCATCATGTGTGCCATTGACGAAGGGTACCAGAGAGCTGTGAGGGAGTTGAGAGTTGAGAATTGAGGTGTTGAGGTGTTGAGGTGTTGAGGTGTTAAGATGTTTAGATGTTAATATCTTCACAATTTCACATCTTCACAATTTCACATCTTCACAATTTCACAAATCTCCAAAAAAATCGTAAATTTGCACTTTTGTATAGGTATGACCAAAGCATGATATATGTTATCTACTGATAAAAAGACAGATATACAGGTAAATGTAGGCTCGGAGTATGGACTGCTGAAGGCGGTGCTGCTGCATCGTCCCGGTCCGGAAATCGAGCGTATGACGCCGCTGAACGCCCACGAGGCACTGTACAGCGACATTTTGAGCAAGCCACTTGTGGATGCGGAGTATGCCAACTTCTGCGGTGTTTTCGAACGCTGGACCAAGGTGTTCTATGTTTCCGATCTGCTGGAGACACTGCTGGACGACGCCGCTGTGCGTCGCCATTTGGTGGAAGAGAGCTGCCGTCAGGACGGCTGCCCGTTCCTGATGGACGAGCTGATGGCTCACGACAGCAAGACGCTGGCACGTGAGTTGATTGAGGGCTTTGCCTACCGCAAGGGGGTGGATCCCGACCGTTACGCAGCGCAGCGCTACATTCTGCGACCGCTCTACAACCTGTTCTTCACGCGCGACGCTTCGTCGTCGGTCTACAACCGTGTGCTGATCAACTCGATGTCGTTCGATGTGCGTCAGCGTGAGACGCTGATTTACAAAGCTATCTTCGAGCACTACTTTGGCGCGCAGACCTTGAACGCCATGGAGTGGGATGCATCGGCACGCACCGAGGGCGGCGACGTCCAGGTGGCGCGAGGCGATGTGCTCTGTGTCGGTTGCGGCATCCGCACCAATGCACGCGGCATCGACTACCTGGTGGAGACAATGGGTCGGGATCACGAGCGCTTCCACGTCATTGCACAGGAGCTGCCCCACAGCCCCGAATCGTTCATCCACCTCGACATGGTGTTCACCTTCCTGGGACCGCACCGCTGCATGGCTTTCGAGCCGATGCTGAAGAAGACGGGACTCTTCTCAGACTGTCGCACCACGCTGTTCACCGTGGAGGGTGGACGCGTGCGACAGCAGGAATATGGCAACATACTGCAGGCCCTTGCGGCGGTGGGTATGGAGCTGGAACCCCTGCTGTGTGGCGGCAACGACGAGTGGGAACAGCTGCGTGAGCAGTGGCACAGCGGTGCCAACTTCTTCGCGCTGGGACCGGACAAGGTGGTGGGTTACCGCCGGAACACCAGAACCATCGAGGCGCTGGACAAAGCGGGCTACGCCATCCTGCCGGCCGAAGATATCTGCAGCGGCAAGGTGGACATGCACCAGTATGAGCGTTTCGTGGCGGCCTTCCAAGCAGGCGAACTGCCCCGTGCCGGTGGCGGCGCCCGCTGCATGACAATGCCCATCATGCGAGATACGTTTAACGTTTAATGTTTAACGTTTAATGAGACTGGTGATATGGCTACTTTTTCATTTGAAAATTTGGATGCTTACATTCACGCTCGCACACTGGTGAAAAGTGTATATGAATTGCAGCAAAATTTTCCAAAAGAGGAGATGTTTGGATTGGGAAACCAAATTCGACGTGCCGCTGTGTCTATCACTGCGAATATTGCAGAGGGATGTGGTAGAAATTCAATAAAGGAAAAAGGACATTTCTTCGAAATAGCTTTCGGTTCTTTAACTGAAGTATATAGCGAATTATTGACAGCATTGGACTTGGGTTATATTTCAGAACAGGAACTTGATTCTATTAGACCGCAGTTTACGAGGTTGGCGTCTGTTCTATCGGGATTGCGAAAATCATGCAAGGAATAATTATAATTAAACGAATTATACAACGTTAAACGTTAAACGAAAATAAAACAAATCATTAAACGTTAAACTTTAAACGTTAAACGAAAAAAATGAAACAATACCATCGACTAAACAACGTCATTGGCTGGCTGGTTTGCATCGTCGCCTGTGCAGTGTACGTTTTGACCGCTGAGGCTACGGCCTCGTGGTGGGATTGTGGCGAGTACATCGCTACCGCCTTTAAACTGCAAGTGGGTCACCCTCCGGGAGCACCGTCGTTCCAGCTGTTTGGCCGCCTGTTTACGATGTTTTCCGACCCTGCCACTGCCGCTCATGCCGTGAACGTCATGTCGGCGCTGTGCAGTGGTTTCACCATTCTCTTCCTCTATTGGGGTATCACCCTGCTGGGCAAGCATCTGCTGCCCGACCCGAAGAACCCGGACATCAAGGATCCTCGCACATGGGCGGTCTTTGCCGCCGGTATCGTGGGTGCGCTGGTCTATACCTTCAGCGACACCTTCTGGTTCTCGGCTGTCGAGGGTGAGGTCTACGCCATGTCGTCGTTCTTCACCTCGCTGGTGTTCTGGGCCATCCTGAAATGGGAGGAGCAGGCCGACGACCCGCACTCCATGCGTTGGTTGGTGCTGATCTCGCTGTTGGTGGGTATCGCCATCGGCGTCCACCTGTTGAACTTGCTGACCCTGCCGGCCATCGTCTATGTGGTCTACTTCAAGAAGTGGCCGAAGACCACCGCCAAGGGTTTCATCTACAGCGGTCTGATTTCGCTGGTGCTGCTGGCCATCATCCTCTGGGGTGTCATTCCGGGCATCGTCAATGTGGACTCGGCCTTTGACGTCTTCTTCGTCAACACGCTGCATCTGCCTTTCAACAGCGGCACCATCTTCTTCTTTGCCGTACTGGCAGCCGCCATCGTGTGGGGTCTGTGGTACACCTCTTCCAAGAAGCACAACAAACCTATCGTGAATGCCAGCATCCTGTCGTTCTTGATGCTGCTGGTGGGCTACTCGACTTTCTTCATGCTCATCATCCGCGCCAACACCAACACGCCGCTGAACGAGAACGCTCCGAAGGACGCTGTGGCGCTGCGCGCCTATCTGGGTCGTGAGCAGTATGGCGACACACCGCTGTTCAAAGGTCAGTACTACACGGCGGGCGACCCCATTGCCGCCGAACCCGGCTACACGAAATATGTGAGAGGAAAAGACGAGAAGGGTCGCGACTGCTACATCGCCGCCGCACACGCACAGAAATATATCTATCGTCAGAACCACACAGGACTGTTCCCGAGAATGTATAGCAACGACAACTCCCGTCAGCATCCGAAATTCTACGAGTACTGGGCCGGTAAGGTGAAGGGCGACCGCAAACCGTCGTCGGCACAGAACCTCAAGTATTTCCACGGCTATCAGATGGGCTGGATGTACTGGCGCTATTTCATGTGGAACTTTGCCGGACGGCAGAACGATGTGCAGGGTCACTATTTCAACGACAATGGTACGCGCGACTACCTGAACGGCAACTGGATCTGCGGCATCAAGGCCATCGACGAAGCCCGTCTGGGACCGCAGGACAATCTGCCCGACGAGATGCGCAACAACAAGGCCCGCAATGTCTACTACCTGCTGCCGTTGCTGCTGGGTGTCCTCGGACTGGTCTATCATGTGACCCGTCACCGCAAAGACGCCTTCATCGTGCTCATCATGTTCCTCATGACGGGTATCGCTATTGCAGTCTACCTGAACATGCCGCCGCGTCAGCCGCGTGAACGTGACTACGCTTTTGTCGGTTCGTTCTGCTTCTTCGCCATCTGGGTCGGACTCGGCGTGATGGCGCTGGTGGACTGGTTCACGAAGCTGCTGAAGAACGAGTCGCTGCGCAAGGTGCTGGTGCCGGTGGTGTTTGTCGTCTGCATGGGTGTGCCCCTGCTGATGGCGGCACAGAACTGGGACGACCACGACCGCAGTGAGAAATATGCCGCCCGCGACTTTGCTGAGAATTACATCAAATCGGTCAAAGAGAACGGTGTGCTCATCACCTTTGGCGACAACGACACATTCCCCCTGTGGTACGTGCAGGAGGTGGAGGGTGTGCGTACCGATGTGCGCATACTGAACTACACGCTGTCGGGTATGCACTGGTATGTGGAGCAGCTCTACAACAAGCTCTATGAGTCGGAAGCGCTGCCGTTCACGCTGCCGAAGGAATACTACGGACTGGGCAAAGACATGGTCTTTGTGGACGGTCGCAGTAGCGAATACCTGGAAGTCACCGAGGTGCTGTCGCTCTTGCGCGACCATCCGGAGCGTTTCACCCAGCCCACCCGCGAGGGATCGGTGCTGATACTGCCGACCAAGCGGTTCAAGATTACGCTGGATATTCCCAAGCTGGTAAGTCTGGGTGTCATTCCCGCCGACAAGGCCGCCGAAGTCGACTCGGTCATCCGTTTCGAAATCAGCCGTGGTTCGCTCTTGCGTCACCAGTTGATGATGCTCGATATTCTGGGTACGAACCGCTTTGAGCGCGACATCAACATCATGAACCCCAACTACATCAAGGATGTGTACCCCATTGTGGACCGCTACTGCATCCAGGACGGTATGAACTACAAGCTGCTGCCCTATATGCCTACCGAGGTCAACCACGAGACCCGTACCATCTCCATGAAGCAGTACACGGATCGCACCTACGACTACTTCCTCGAGGGTGTCGACGGCGAGCCGCTGCAGTGGGGCAATCTGAACGCCGACATCTATGTCGACCCCGTCAGTCTGAACATGGGCAACGTGCAGCGTCAGAACTTCACCATCGCTGCCTCCTGTCTGCTGGATCAGGGCGACACGGTGCGTGCCAGAAAGATGATAGACCTTGCGGAAGAGGCCTTCCCGAAGAAGAACTTTGCCCGCGACAAATACTGCCTGTCGTCGCTGGAGACCTACATGGGTGCCTATGGCAGAGAGAAAGCCCTGGAGCTGTGGAACGACATCTATGAGTACTACATGCAGGATGCCATCTACCTTCTGCAGTTCCACGGCGACAAGGCACAGGGTGTGCGTGGTCGTCTGGACGAGGCGTTGAACATCATCCGCGCCATGGGCTATGACCCGCACTACAACCTCGGCGGCGGCGAGACTACCGACAAGGTGGCGTCGTTCATGACCCAGTATGGTATTGCGATGAATTAAAAGTTGAATTCGTAGGGGCGTACCCACGTGTACGCCCCGAACATTGAGAATAATTCATGAAAACTCCGAAACGATACAAGATGAGCATCTCTCTCTCCGCGAAGGAGAAAGAGGTGCTCGCCTTGTATGCGTCAGAGCAGGGTGTGACCCGCGGAGTGGCGCTGCGCCGCATCGTGAAGCAGGAGCTGAAAGCCTTTCTGTGCAACCACGCCACCGCACCGGCGACACCCGCCAACCAGCTGGACATCTTTGACTCGGTGCAGATAGACATCTTCAACAACACCTCCAAAACGTTATGAAATCACTTTTTCATACAATACTGACCTTCTTGCTGGTTGCCACCACCTGGGGCGCCCGTGCCGCTGACACGGTGAGTGCAGCGCCTTCGGACACGGCGGCGACAGCGGAGGAATTCAATGCGGGCGACGTGATCATCGGTCACGTCACCGATGCACATTCGTGGCATCTGTTCGACTACTGCGACAAGCAGGGCCATGAACATGCTGTGGCCATCCCGCTGCCCATCATCCTGTGGCATGACGGTCACCTGGTCTGTTTCTCCTCGTCGCGTTTCGAGCACGGACACAAAGACTACAAAGGCTTCCGCCTGGTGGGCGGCGGTCTGGAGAAAGAGGAGGTGGTCTGTGTCGACGAGCAGGGCGCGGTGCTGACGGATGAGACGGGTGCCGTGGTGAAGCCGCTGGATTTCTCGATGACCAAGACGGCGACGGCTATCGTGATAGCGGCGTTGCTGCTGACGATCATCGTCTTTGTGGCCCGAGCGGGCTACAAGAAACGTGGCACTGCCGCGCCACACGGACTGCAGTCGCTGGTGGAGATGCTGGTGGTGTTTGTGCGCGACAGCATCGCGCGACCGATGATAGGGGAGAAGAAATATGAGCGCTACCTGCCGTATCTGCTCACGCTGTTCTTCTTCATCTTCTTGTGCAACATCTTGGGTCTGATACCCTTCTTCCCGGCCGGTGCCAACATCACGGGCAACATCGCCGTGACGGGCATACTGGCGGTAATCACCTTCTTCATCACCAATATCAGTGGCAACAAGCACTATTGGGTGGACATTTTTAACACACCCGGCGTGCCGGCGTGGCTCAAGATTTTCCCGTTGATGCCGGTGGTGGAGCTGGTGGGTGTCTTCACCAAACCCATCGTGCTGATGGTGCGACTCTTCGCCAACATGACGGCGGGCCACATCGTCATCTTGGGCTTTGTAGTCATCATCTTCATCCTCAGCAACCTGTTTGGCAACTATGTCGGCGGCGCGGTGAGTGTGCTGTCCGTACTGTTCAGTGTCTTCATCAGTGTGCTGGAATGCCTGGTGGCCTACATCCAAGCTTTCGTGTTCACCATGCTGACGGCCCTGTATATCGGTATGGCCGTTGCCGAACCGAATCATGAGGTCGTGAACACCGCTGAAAAAAAATAAATGTGCGAACAACCCCATCATGCGGAAGCGTGACGGAAGTAAGAACTAAGAAGTATAATTGCGAAGTTGTGAAATAGTGAAGATATGAATTTGTGAAGATGTGAAATAGTGAATGGTGATTAGATCAATTCAACAATTCAACAACTAAACAAATCAACAACTAAACAAATAAACAAACCTCCAACCCTTAAACCCCACATACCCCATGAAAAGTATCAAAGACATCAATTTTGCAGGACGCAAGGTCTTGTTGCGTGTGGACTTCAATGTCCCGATGAACGACCAGAAGCAGATCACCGACGACACGCGTATCCGTGAGTCGATGCCCACCATCGAGAAACTGCTGGCCGACGGTGCCGCCGTCATCATCATGGCCCACTTCGGCCGTCCGAAGAAAGGCGGCTTCGAAGCTGAGTTCACCTTGCAGCCTGTGGCCAAATATTTGGAGACCATCGTGGGTCGTCCCGTCCACTTCACCCAGGCGCTGCTGGGCAGCGGCGAGGTGGAGCAGATGGCACAGAACCTGAAAGGTGGCGAGGTGATGCTGATGGAGAACATCCGCTTCTATCCCGAGGAGACCAAGGGTGATGTGCAGTTTGCCGAACGGCTGTCGAAGCTGGGCGACTGCTACGTCAACGACGCCTTCGGTGCCGCACACCGCGAGCATTGCTCGACGGCGGTGGTGGCCCGCTTCTTCCCCAATGACAAGTATTTCGGTTTCCTGATGGAGAACGAGGTGCGCAACCTGGAGAAGCTGATGCACGACGCACCGCGTCCCTTCACCGCCATCATCGGCGGCTCGAAGGTGAGTAGCAAGATCGGCATCTTGGAGAACCTCATCGACAAGGTGGACAACATGATCATCATCGGCGGCATGCGTTACACCTTCACCAAAGCCATGGGTGGCAAGATTGGCAACAGCATCTGCGAGGACGACAAGATGGATCTGGCCCTCGACCTGATGCGCCGCATGAAAGAGAAAGGTGTGAAATACTACCTGCCGGTCGACAGCGTCATTGGTGACAAATTCGGCAACGACGCCAACACGCAGATCGTGGCCTCGGGCGAGGTGCCCGACGGCTGGGAGAGCATGGACTGCGGTCCCGAGAGCTGCAAAGCCATCCACGACATCATCATGCAGAGCAAGACCATCCTCTGGAACGGTCCCGCCGGTGTCTTCGAGCTGGAGACCTTTGCCAAGGGCACCAAGGCCATTGCGCAGAGCGTGGCAGAGAGCTGCAAGCAGGGTTGCTTTGCCGCCGTGGGCGGTGGCGACAGCGTGGCTGCCGTCAAGCAGATGGGTCTCGCCGACCAGATGAGCTACGTCTCCACTGGCGGTGGTGCCATGCTCGAGTACCTCGAAGGCAAGGTGCTCCCCGGCATCAAAGCCGTTCAGGAATAATCTGTTCCGATTAGACCGTAAAGGTCCTTAAGGTCTTTAGGGACTTTAAGGGCCTTTACTTGTGATTAATGAGTCATTTCCTTCCCATAACATTGGACGAGGTGAAGCGACTGGGATGGTCGCAGGTGGATGTCGTTGTTGTCAGCGGCGACGCCTACGTCGACCATCCGTCGTTTGGTACCGCCGTCATCGGGCGTGTGCTGGAGGCCGTTGGTTTCAAGGTGGCCATCATCCCGCAGCCCAACTGGCGCGACGACCTGCGCGACTTCCGCAAGTTCGGCGCGCCGCGCCTATTCTTCGGAGTCACCAGCGGCGTGATGGACTCGATGGTCAACCACTATACTGCTGCGCGCCGGCTGCGCCACGACGACGCCTATACGCCGGGGGGTGGGGCAGGGTTCCGTCCCGACTACGCCACCTATGTCTACGCGCGTATCCTTAAAGAGCAGTACCCCGAGGTGCCCGTTGTCATCGGTGGGGTGGAGGCGTCGATGCGTCGGTTGGCGCACTACGACTACTGGAGCGACTCCTTGAAGCCCTCCATCCTGGCCGAATGTCCCGCCGACCTGCTGGCCTACGGCATGGCGGAGAAGACCATGGTCAAGATTGCCGAGCTGCTGGCCAGCGGCGCGGGAATGGAGGAGCTGTGGGACTTGCCGCAGGTAGCCTACCGCTGCAAGAATCCATCGCTGCACATACCGGTGATAAAGCTGAAAAGCTATGAAGAGTGTCTGCGGTCGAAACGGGCGCAGGCCTCGAACTTTCATATCATAGAGCGCGAGAGCAACAAAATGCGTCCCGCCGCCTTGGTGCAGGAGTACGATGCAACGGGTATGGCTGTGGTGGTCAATCCGCCCGAGCCGCCGATGACCGCCGACGAACTGGACGCTTCATTCGACCTGCCCTATATGCGGGTGCCACACCCGAAATACCGCAAGCGTGGCACCGTGCCTGCCTACGAGATGATCAAGCACTCGGTAAACAGCCATCGTGGCTGCTTTGGCGGCTGCTCGTTCTGCACCATCTCGGCACACCAAGGCAAATTCGTGGTGTCGCGCAGTCGACAGTCGATTCTTCGCGAGGTGGAGCTTGTGACGGCGATGGAGGACTTCCACGGCACGCTCACCGACTTGGGCGGACCGTCGGCCAACATGTACGGCATGCACGGCCGCGACCTGAAACGGTGTGCCAAATGCAGTCGCTACAGCTGCATACAGCCGTCGCACTGCGACAACCTGCTGTCGGACCACCAGCCCATAATAGAGCTATATCGGCAGGTGCGACAGATGAAGGGGGTGCGACATCTCTATATCGGCAGCGGCATCCGTCCCGACCTCTTCACGGAATGCAACCACGGATGGGACTACTTTGAGGAGGTGGTGCTGAAACATGTGAGCGGTCGACTGAAGGTGGCGCCGGAGCATACGGAAGGGGAGGTGCTGAAGCAGATGCGCAAGCCTGGTTTTGAAAACTTTGTGGAATCCAAGCGGCGTTTCGACGAGATATGCCGACGGGCGGGGCTGCGCTATCAGCTGATACCCTACTTTATCTCGTCGCATCCGGGCTGTCGGCTGAAGGATATGGCACAGCTGGCGGTGACGATGAAGCGGATGGGCTACAGACTGGAACAGGTGCAGGATTTCACGCCGACACCCATGACGCGGTCGACGGAGATGTACTACACCGGCATCGACCCCGACACGATGGAACCGGTCTATGTGGCCACGCGTCCCGATGACAAACAGCAGCAGCGCATGCTCTTCTTCTATTACAAGCGGGAGATGCAGCCGCAAATCAGACAGACACTCCGCAAAAACCACCTGGAACATTATATTGGAAAACTTCTGGGCAGTTAGCAGTTAACTGAAGTAAAAGCTAAAAGTTAAGAACTAAGAAGCTATTAGCAATAGTTTCAATTTTCAATTTTCAATTTCAATTTCCCATGTCCCTTACCATTTTTGCTTTCCGTTTGACGCTGGCACTGTTGTGCGGCATTCTCATTGGATTGGAACGTCAGTTGAGGCAACGCAGTGCCGGTCTAACCACCAACAGTCTGGTGGCGGTGGGAGCCTGCATCTTTATCCTTATTTCCGAGACGGTCATAGCCAATGCCATTGCAGCCGGCGGCCCAGTCAACAACGACAATCTGCGTGTTTTGGCACAGGTGGTCACAGGTATTGGTTTCTTGGGCGCCGGTGTCATCATGCGCGATGGATTCACGATTCACGGTCTTAATTCGGCGGCCACGCTCTGGTGTTCGGCGGCGATGGGGTGCATGTGTGGTTACGGCTATTGGAAAGAAGCGGCCATTGCCGTCTGTTTTATCCTGTTTATCAACTGGATTTTGAAATGGGTGGAACACCGCATCGAAGACCACTCGAAAGAAGACCCCTTCGCCGACCCGTATGAGAAGAAGAACTAATCACCATTTCCTTGTTGAAAAAGTCTAATATCTTCATTTTTCAACATCGTTTATTTGTACTAATTTAGCATCCGATTTGGTCGACCAATATGTCGATTATTTGATTGACATTGAGGGAGTCAAAAGGGAATCAGGTGCAATTCCTGGACAGTCCCGCTGCTGTGAGCTTGGAGAACATCGCAGTTTCAGACAGACCACTGTGTCGCGCTATAGCGGCATGGGAAGGTGAAGCTGGCGACAAGCATAGTCAGAAGACCTGCCAAATCAACTGTTGACGCTTTCGAGGAAAAGGCGGATAGACAGGCTTGGGCTTACGGCCCACACTACGCCTTCCCTCTGTGTCAATAAATTCTAATTAGGCTAATTAGTCTAATTAGACCAATCGAACCAATAAAACACAAACACTCAAGCATTCAAACATTCAAGCACTCAAGCAATAAAATCATGGATCACGTTCCTTTCAGCATTACGAAGCGTGACGGACAGCAGGTGCCGTTCTCTCTGGACAAAATCATGAATGCCATCGTGAAGGCATTCCAGTCGGTGGACGAGCCGCTGGACCTGTCGAACATCAGCCGTATCATTGCACATCTGGACATCCACGAGGGTATCACCGTCGAGGACATCCAGAACCAGGTGGAGGAGGCGCTGATGCGCGAGGGCTACTACCGCGTGGCCAAATCGTTCATGCTGTATCGCCAGAAACATTTCGAGGATCGTGAGACATTGGAGAAACTCAACTTCTTGGTGGACTACTGCAAGGCTTCCAACGCCGCCACCGGCAGCAAGTACGACGCCAACGCCAATGTGGAGCACAAGAACATTGCCACGCTGATTGGCGAGCTGCCCAAGTCGAGCTTCATCCGCCTGAACCGTCGACTGCTGACCGACCGCATCAAGAAGATGTACGGCAAGGAGCTGTCGGAACGTTATATCTACCTGCTCACACATCATTATATATATAAGAACGACGAGACTTCGCTGGCCAACTATTGCGCCAGCATCACCATGTACCCCTGGCTGCTGGGTGGCACAGCCTCCATCGGCGGCAACAGCAAGGCACCGACGAACCTGAAGAGCTTCTGCGGCGGCTTTGTCAACATGGTCTTCATGGTCTCCAGCATGCTGAGCGGTGCCTGCGCCACGCCCGAGTTCCTGATGTACCTCAACTATTTCATCGGTCAGGAGTACGGCAGCGACTATTGGCAGCACCCCGAGAAGGTGGTGGATCTGTCGGTCAAGCAGCGCAGCATCGACAAGGTCATCACCGACTGCTTCGAGCAGATCGTCTACACGCTCAACCAGCCTACTGGTGCCCGCAACTACCAAGCTGTGTTCTGGAACATCGCCTATTATGACCGTTTCTATTTCGAGAGCCTCTTTGGCGAGTTCCGCTTCCCCGACGGCAGCGCACCCGACTGGAACGGCCTCTCCTGGCTGCAGAAACGTTTCATGACCTGGTTCAACACCGAGCGCACCAAGTCGGTGCTCACCTTCCCCGTCGAGACGATGGCGCTGCTGTCCGAGAACGGCGAATGCCGCGATGCCGAGTGGGCCGACTTCACCGCCCAGATGTACGCCGAGGGCCACTCCTTCTTCACCTACCTGAGCGACAACGCCGACTCGCTCTCATCGTGCTGCCGCCTG